>CAZPRA010000056.1:0-8356 GCA_964588975.1 uncultured Oscillospiraceae bacterium
AAGCGTAGGCGCCCGGGTGGGCGCCTACGCTTTTGCTTTGAATGAAAGATGATTGAATTTACTCTTCGATGTCTGCGAATTCGCTTTCCTCGCAGCAGGATTTGCCGCAGGGGAGAAGACGCTTGATGTCATCCCAGAAATGAATGACCGCAGCCGTGATCGCTCCAAGAACTACCACAGCGCCCACAATGCTGAGAACGAGCTTGAGTGTGCTGTTTTTCATGATGTTTACCTCCATAATGATGATTGTTTTACATTTTCTAGTATACCGCGTTTTTTCCGTTTCGCAAGAGGCTTTCTGAAATTTTTTGTGAATTTTTTATGCGATTCGGACAATATAGTCCGGCTTCCGGGGTGCACCCGGACGGTATTGTGCGGCGGGATAGCCCAGAACACAGTGCCCCACGCCAATGTAGTTGCCCGTAATGCCCCAGCGCGCCAAAAGTGCACTGCCCTCCGGTGTGGCAAATTCCTCTTTCGCCCGGTGAATCCAGCATGAGCCAACGCCAAGGCTCCATGCAGCGGCCATCATGTTGCCAATGACCAGTGAGGCGTCTTCCACGGCGGTCAGGACAGAGGCGTCTGCCAGCACCGCGCAAACCGTGGGCGCGCCGTAGAAGGGGTGCAGGTCGGGCTTGCCGATCACGGCGGCGTTGAGCCTTTCGAGCGCTTCAATATCCTCTTTGCGTTGCAGCACCAGAATTTTTGGGGACTGGCGTCCCATGCCGTTGGCAGCCCAGGTGCCTGCCAGAAGGATTTCCTCCAGCGCGGCTTCGTCCACCTGCCGGGGTGCAAAACTTTTGCAGCTTCGGCGCTGTGTCAGCGCCCGGATCACTTCATTCATCTCATGGCTCCTTTCGCATATTTCCATAAGTATTATAGGCGAATTCTCCCTCCTTGTAAAGCAGGAGGGAGAAAAACTTACACATTTTTTACAAACAGCGCACGCATGGCATTGAGCACCGCCAGAACCATCACGCCGACATCCGCAAAAACGGCCAGCGACAGATCACCCAGTCCAAGCACTGTCAAAAGCAGACAGGCAAGCTTGACGCCCAGTGCAAACGCGATGTTTTCATAGACGATCTTCATGCACTTGCGGGCGATACGGATGGCTTTGCCCACCTTGCGGGGGTCGTCGTCCATGAGAACCACGTCCGCCGCTTCAATGGCCGCGTCGGAGCCAAGCGCACCCATGGCGATACCGACATCCGCGCGGGAGAGCACCGGTGCATCGTTCAGACCGTCACCGACAAAGCACACGCATCGGCCGCCGCCGGAGAGAAGCGTCTCTATCTGCGTGACCTTGTCTGCGGGCAGCAATCCGGCACGGTATTCGTCCAGACCGAGCGTTTCGGACACCTGCCGGGCGGCCTTTTCGCCGTCGCCCGTGAGCATGACAGTGCGACGAATTCCCATGCGCTTCAGGGCAGAAATGGCATCCTTTGCACCGTCCTTGGGGCAGTCTCCGACCATAATGGCGCCAACAAAGACACCGTTTAGCGCCACGAGAAGGGAAGTGCCCGCTTCGGAGATAAGAGGTGCGTCAACGGACAGCTCCTGCATGAGCCGCAGATTGCCCACGGCCACGCTTTTGCCGTCCACCTGCGCCACAACGCCGCGACCGCTCCACTCCTGAAGGGAAGTGACGCGGCTGCGTTCCGGCTCGTGCCCGTAAGCCAGGCGAACGCTGGCGGCAATGGGATGGCTGGAGGCAAGCTCCGCGTGGGCGGCCAACTCCAGCAGACGCTCTTGAGAAATGCCGACCGGAGCGATTTTGCGCACCTCAAAGCGCCCCTGCGTCAGCGTGCCGGTTTTGTCAAACACCACCGTGTCCGCCCGGGACAGAGCTTCGAGATAGTTAGAGCCCTTGATGAGAATACCCTGACGGCTGGCGCCTCCAAGTCCGGCGAAAAAGCTCAGAGGTACGCTGATGACCAATGCGCAGGGGCAACTGATCACCAGCATACTCAGTGCGCGGTAGACCCAGTCGCTCCACAGGGGACTCAGCCCTGCAAGAAGGCGGCCAAGCGGCGGCAACAGTGCCAAAAGCACGGCAGCAATGCAAACGCAGGGCGTATAGTAGCGGGAGAATTTGGAGAGAAAAGCTTCCGATCGGGATTTGCGGGAGCTGGCGTTTTCCACCAACTCCAGAATTTTAGAGGCGGTTGATTGACCGAATTCCCGCGTGGTGCGCAGCTTCAGAAGGCCGGTGAGGTTGACACAACCGCTCAGCACTTCCGAGCTGGGAGAAACCTCCCGGGGCAGACTTTCGCCCGTCAGGGCGGCTGTGTCCAGCGCGGAAGTGCCTTCGAGAACCACGCCGTCGATGGGCACCTTTTCGCCGGGCTGCACCACGATTTCCGAACCGACCGGAATTTCCGCCGGGTCAAGGCGCTCCAGATGCCCGTTTCTCTCCACATTGGCATAATCCGGGCGAATGTCCATCAGCGCGGAAATGCTCCGGCGGCTTTTTCCCACGGCATAGCTCTGAAACAGCTCACCAAGCTGGTAAAGAAGCATGACCGCAACGGCTTCCGTATAGTCTCCGCTGTCCGTAACGGCGAGAACGAGCGCACCCACCGTGGCGACCGCCATGAGAAAATTCTCGTCAAAAACCTGCCGGTTCCAAATCCCGTAGGCCGCTTTTTTCAGGACGTCATAGCCCACGATGAGGTAGGGGATTAAGTATAGCCCAAGGCGCCAAAGCCCTTGCAGCGGAAGAAAATACAAAATCACCATCAGCGCTGCCGCCAGAAGAATACGAAGCAGCAGTTTTTTCTGTTTCCGGGTCATGGTTATGTCTCCTTACAGGAAGATTTCGCAGTCACGTTCCACCTTTTTGCAGCGCTTGAGAACCTGCTTCATCACCTGTGCCTCATCCGCGTCCGGGGCAAAGTCCACCGTGAGCTTTTGGGTCATGAAACTCACCACGGCGTCCTGCACGCCCTCGGTCTTCTTTGCCGCCTGCTCCATCTTTTCTGCGCAGGCTGCGCAGTCTACTTCGATTTTGTATGTCTTTTTCATGGGAAGCCCTCCTTATGATTTAACGATTAAACAATCATTTAATTGTTGAATTCATTATAGACCTGTTTTTCGCCTCTGTCAAGAACTTTTTTCGAAAAATCAAAATACTTCACATTTTTTCCAAACTGTGCTATAATCCAAAGAAACAGGAAAAGGAGGGAAATCATGCCAGAATTCCATTTGCCCCATGACCATGGCGCACAAAGCGCCTGTCTGCTGGAAAATACGCCCAAATCGGAGACGTTTCAGCAGGTTTGCGAGCTGTTCCGGCAGCTTGGCGACGGAAGCCGAATTCGCCTGTTCTGGATTTTGTGTCACTGCGAGGAATGTGTGATCAATCTCTCCGCCATGATGGGCATGAGCAGTCCGGCTCTGTCGCACCACCTGCGGCAGCTCAAAACCGCCGGGTTGATCGTCAGCCGACGCGTCGGCAAAGAGGTCTACTATCGCGCGGCAGATGTGCCTGCCGCCAGCGTGCTGCATAACGCGATCGAGGCGCTTGTTGCCATCCGCTGCCCCAAGGCAGAAAATTTGACGGAATGAAGCATTTTTCTCTGCGAAAGCCCCTTCTGACTGCCCTGTTCGCCGCGCTGACGGCGGCCGGTGCCTTTATTCGGATTCCCGCCGGCCACAGTTCCTTCAGCCTGCAATTTTTCTTCACCCTCATGGCAGGACTTCTTCTGGGACGCTGGTGGGGTGCCGCCTCTCAGGGTATTTATGTACTTCTGGGACTGTTGGGCTTGCCTGTTTTCGCCGCCGGCGGCGGCCCCGGATATGTGGCGCAGCCCACCTTCGGCTTTCTGCTGGGGCTGATTCCCGCTGCCTTTTTTGCCGGACTGTTTTCCTCACGGCACCGCTGGCTTTCCTATGCGCTGAGCTTGTTGGCGCTGTATGCATTGGGTCTTCCATGGTTCTTTTTCACCATGGGCGGTGCTCTTTCACCGTGGCAGGTTTTCTGTTTTGGCTGTCTGATCTTTCTTCCCTTTGACGGGCTTAAAATTCTATGCAGCGAGCTTTTATACCGCCGTCTGCCCGGAGCGTATCAACAAAGGAGCTGATTTGAAAATGAAAATCGTTATCATTGGTGCCGGCAAGATCGGCCAGACTTTGGCCGAGCAGCTTTCCGGCGAGGCGCATGAAATTACGGTGATCGACAAGCGTTCCGATGCCCTGGAGGAACTAAATTCTTTGGACGTGATGACCGTTGAGGGCAACGGCATCACCAGGGAGATCCAGCTTGAGGCCGGAATGGACGAGGCCGACCTTGCCATTGCGGTCATGTCCACGGACGAAGAAAACCTGCTGGCCTGCCTGATTGCCAAAAAGCTTGGCGTGCACAACACCATCGCCCGCGTGCGCAATCCGGAATATACCTCTGGCATTCGCCTGATTCAGGATGAGCTGGGGCTCTCTATGGCTCTCAATCCTGAACTCGCCAGTGCTTCCGAGATCGCCCGCATTCTCCGGGCGCCTTCCGCGATCGAAATCGACACCTTCTCACGCGGCCGCGTGGAGCTGCACAAGGTCAAGCTGCCGGAGAATTCGCCGCTTGCGGGCAAAAAGCTCATGGAGCTGGGCAAGCTGCAAGTCGGCGTGCTTATCTGCGTGGTGGAAAGGGGAGATGAGGTCTTCATTCCCTCCGGCAATTTCACGCTTCTCAGCGGCGACCGGATCAGCTTTGTGGCCAAGCCCAGAATTGCCGCAAAATTCTGTCAGCGAGCCGGTATTGCCATGAACCCGGTCAAGCAGGTCATGATTTTGGGCGGCGGTAAGATTTCTTACTATCTGGCGCGGCAAATGCTGGATTTTGGCGCTGCGGTGAAAATCATCGAGGCAAACCGGGAAACCTGCGATTTCCTTTCGGAACGGCTGAAGGATGCCACCGTGATCCATGGCGACGCCACCAATGAGCACCTGCTGGACGAGGAAGGCATTTCCCAGATGGACGCCATTGCCTCTCTGACCGGTATCGACGAGGAAAATGTGCTCATGAGCCTTTACGCCCGGAGCATTACACGGGCAAAAATCATCACCAAAATCAACCGAACCACCTTCTCTCAGGTGATCGACTCCATGGATCTGGGCAGCGTGTGCCACCCCAGAAACATCGCCGCCGAGCACATTCTCCGCTTTGTCCGTGCGCTGAACAATTCCAGAGGCTCCAATGTGGAGACGATGTATAAAATCGTGGGCAACAAGGCCGAGGCGCTGGAATTCCGCGCAACAGCCCGCTCTGCGGTCTGTTCGAAGCCCTTGATGGAGCTGCGGCTTCTGCCCAATTTGCTCATTGGCGCCATCAACCGCGGCGGCAAAATCCTGACTCCTTCCGGCAAGGATACCATCGAGCCCGGTGACACGGTGATCGTGGTCACCACCGCAAGCGGCCTGAACGATTTGGACGATATTCTGGCAGATCGGAGAGGCAGAGCATGAACTACCGGATGATTTTGACCCTTTTGGGTTATGTGCTTCTGATTATCGGCGCGGTGCTGTTTTTGCCTTTGATCGTTGCGCTGATTTATGGCGAGCGGGAGGTCTGGAGCATTTTGCAGACCATCGTTTTGTCAATGGGCAGCGGCGTGCTCCTTGCCCTGCTGCGGCCGAAGAAAAACCGCACGCTTCATGCCCGCGAGGGCTTCGTGATGGTGTCTTTGTCGTGGATCGTCCTGTCGCTGGTAGGCGCCATGCCTTTTTTCCTCAGCGGCGCCATTCCTTCCTATCTCGATGCGGTCTTTGAGGCCATCTCCGGCTTTTCCACAACCGGTGCAAGCATTCTGACGGACGTGGAGGCTTTGCCAAAGTGCCTCCTGTTCTGGCGGAGCTTTACCCACTGGCTGGGCGGCATGGGCGTGCTGGTGTTTATGCTGGCCATCGTGCCCATGTCCGGCGAGAGTATTTACCTCCTGCGGGCAGAGTCGCCGGGGCCTTCCGTGTCCAAAATGGTGCCGAAAATGCGCACTTCCTCTCTGATTCTCTATGGCATCTATTTTGCTATGACCCTTTTGCAGCTTTTGATCTATCTGCTCGGCAATCTTTTCGCATGGAGCGATATTTCGCTCTTTGACGCCCTGTGCCTCACGCTTGGCACAGCCGGCACCGGCGGCTTTGCCATCAAAGCGGACGGTTTGGCAAGCTACGGCTTCTACATTCAGGGCGTTACCACGGTCTTTATGATTTTGTTCGGCGTGAATTTCTCTGTGTATTTCTTCCTGATTTGCAAAAAATTCCGCCTGATTTTCAAAAATTCGGAGCTGAAGTGCTATCTTGGCATCATTTTTGTCGCAATTGCCCTGATTTCTCTGAATTTGATCCTCACCGGCGGCTATTTCCAGTCTTCCGGCGAAGCGGTGCATCATGTCGCCTTTGCCGTCGGCTCCGTGATCACCACCACCGGCTATGGAACCGTGGATTTCTCCCGGTGGCCGGAATTCTCCCGCACTGTTTTGATGCTGCTGATGATCGTGGGTGCCTGTGCCGGCTCCACTGGCGGCGGCATGAAGGTCAGCCGTTGGCTGATTTTGGCCAAATCCGCCCGCGCGGAGATCCGCCACATGGTGCACCCTCATTCCGTGGAGGTCATGACCATGGACGGCAAACGAGTCGGCCGGGACGTAATTCGTGGCACGGGCGCCTTCCTGACGGTCTATTGCGGGGTGCTGCTGCTGTCCTTCCTGCTTGTTTCGCTCGATGGCTTTGGCACGGAGACGACTCTGACAGCCGTTTTGTCCACTCTGAACAACATCGGCCCCGGCACCAGCAGCCTCATTGGCCCTATGGGGAGCTTTGCTTCCTTCTCGTGGCTGTCCAAGGCGGTTATGTGCATGGATATGCTTCTGGGCAGACTGGAGCTGTTCCCTGTGATCCTCCTCCTGCGCCCCTCCACCTGGAGAAAACATTAAAAAAGACGAAAAAATTCCCGGCTCTGGACAACCAGAACCGGGAATTTTTCTTGCGCTAAGGAAGCTCTGATTCAATCGGCAAGAGCGGGCGGTGAGAGATTTTTTCGCAAATCGAGCTTCGGAAAACGCAGGAATACTTTGTGTATTTCAAGTTTTACGAAGCGAAAAGTTGCTTAAAAAAGATCCACCGCCAGCCGCCGACGATTTATTCAGAGATTCCCTAGAATCAGCCGTCCAGCGTTTCGGACAGCTCCAGACCGGGATTGCGGCGAAGCGTGAAATCAATCGCCCAGAAGCTGGAGAAGACCAGCAGCTTGTGCCCACGATAGTCCTCCAAAAGCTCGCAATCGGAGGAAAGACTCAGCTCCTTTTCCTCCACGGGGCTCTTTTGAATGAACCGCAGCACTTCATAGGGAAGACCTTCCATGCGCAACTCCACGCCGTATTCCGAGAGCATACGGTAGCGGAACACGTCAAATTGCAGCGTGCCGACGACGCCAACGATGACCTCCTCCATGCCGGTGTTCGGCACTTTGAAGATTTGAATGGCACCTTCCTGCGCGATCTGCTCCGTGCCCTTGATGAACTGCTTGCGCTTCATCGTATCCTTGGGGCTGACGCGGCAGAAATGCTCCGGCGCAAAGGTCGGAATTCCGGCGAATTTGAACTTTTGCCCCGGCATACAGATTGTGTCACCAATGGAGAAAATGCCCGGGTCGAAGACGCCGATGATATCCCCAGCGTAAGCTTCGTCGATGATCTCACGTTCCTGCGCCATAAGCTGCTGCGGCTGCGACAGGCGCATTTTTTTGTTACCCTGTACGTGATAGACCTCAGCTTCCCGCTCAAATTTGCCGGAGCAAATGCGCATGAAGGCCAGCCGATCCCGGTGGGCTTTGTTCATATTTGCCTGAATTTTAAACACAAAGGCGGAAAAATCCGGGCGGAATGTGTCGATTTCTCCGCAATCGGCCACTCGCGCCAGAGGCGGCGGCGTCATTTGCAGGAAGGATTCCAAAAAAGGCTCCACGCCAAAGTTGGTCAGAGCCGAGCCGAAAAAGACCGGGCTCAAAGTGCCTTGACGCACCTCGTACATGTCAAATTCCCGTCCGGCGCCCAACAGCTCCACGTCTTCCCGAAGCTGCTGCGCACGCTTTTGACCCAGAATTTCGTCCACCTGCTCGCTTTCAAGCGCAACGTCCTGCCGCTGTGCGCGGTTTTTGCCGGAGATGCCGGAGAAGAAATTGATCTGCGCCTTCTGCCGGTCATAAACACCCTGAAATTCCTTGCCGCAGCCGATCGGCCAGTTGACGGCATAGGTTTCAATGCCCAGCTCGCGCTCGACCTCGTCCAGAAGATCAAAGGGATCCCGCGTTTCGCGATCCATCTTGTTGATGAAGGTGAAGATGGGGATGTGGCGCATGGCGCAG
>CAZPRA010000057.1:0-8303 GCA_964588975.1 uncultured Oscillospiraceae bacterium
CCATGCGTCACGGCATCCCCATGGCCGGTAACTTCCTGTCTCAGGAAAATGTTGTCCTCACCGGCGCCTGCGAAGCCATCGTTGTGGACGTGCAGTGCATTTTCCCCGCACTTGGCCCTCTGTCCAAGTGCTTCCACACCAAGTTTATCACCACCTCTCCCATTGCCCGGATCCCCGACAGCGAATTCATCCGCTTCTCCTCTGAGTCCGCCGGTGAAAACGCCAAGGCCATCGTGAAAATGGCTGTGGAGAATTTCAAGAACCGTGATCAAGCTCTGGTCAACATCCCCCAGCAGAAAACCAAGGCAACCGTGGGCTACTCCGTGGAAGCCATCAAGGGCTGTCTGGACGGCGTGACCAACAGCCATGTGGATGTCACCGGCACCACCAAACCCCTGGTTGACGTGGTCAAGTCCGGCGTTCTCCGGGGCGCTGTGGCTATGGTCGGCTGCAACAACCCCAAGGTTCGCCCCGACACCGCCCACATCGAGCTGATGAAAAAGCTCATCAAGAATGACATTATCCTCATCGTCTCCGGCTGCTCCGCGCAGGCTGCTGCCAAGGCCGGCCTCATGGACAAGGACGCCAAGGAGCTTTGCGGCGAAGGTCTGAAGCGCGTTTGCGAACTGGTGGACATTCCTCCCGTTCTGCACATGGGCTCCTGCGTGGATATCTCCCGTATGATGATTTTGGCCTCCGACATCGCCAAGGACTGGGGCTGCAACATTTCTCAGGTTCCCGTCGTGGGCTGCGCTCCTGAATGGATGAGCGAAAAGGCCGTCTCTATCGGCAACTACGTTGTCGCCACCGGCATTGAGACCTTCCTTGGCGTTGACCCCTACACCAAGGGTTCTTCCGAGGTCGAGGCACTTCTGCAAGGCGACCACGGCATTAAGGATTGGGTCGAGGCTCGCTTCGTCGTGGAAACCGACATTGAAAAGCTGGGCGACAAGATGATCGAGTGCATCGAAGCCAAGCGCGCTGCGCTGGGGATCTGATATGAAGGTTGCCATCACCGGCAAGGGCGGCGTGGGCAAAACCACGCTGGCCTCCACGCTGGCAAGGCTTTATGCCGATGAAGGCCGCACCGTTCTTGCCGCAGACGTGGATCCCGATGCCAATCTGGGTCTGGCGCTGGGTCTGACGGAAGATGAGGTCAACGCCATCGTCCCCGTCTCCAAAATGAAGGAGCTTGCACGGGAACGCACCGCCGCTAACGCGTCGAACACGTTCTACAAGCTCAATCCCGAAGTCTCAGACCTGCCGGACAAGCTTGCCAAGGACGTCAACGGCGTCAAGCTTCTCGTCATGGGCACGGTGGACACCGGCGGAACCGGTTGCGTCTGCCCGGAGCATGTGATGCTCAAGGCGCTTTTGTCCAGCCTCGTGTTCCGCAAGGATGACGTGGTCATCATGGACATGGAAGCCGGTTTGGAGCACCTTGGCCGGGGTACGGCCAGCATGATGGATCAGTTCATCGTGGTCATTGAACCCGGTGCCCGCTCCATTCAGACCTACACCCGAATTCAGCAGCTTGCCCGGGATATCGGCGTGACAAAGGTGCGCGTTGTGGCCAATAAGGTGCGCGACGAAAGCGACAAAGCCTTTTTGCGCAGCCGGATCCCCGAGGAGGACCTTCTGGGCTTTTTGAGCTATAACGCCGAGGTCATTGACGCTGACCGGCGCGGCCTTTCGCCCTATGACTGCTCCCCCACGGCGCTGGAGGAAATCCGCGCCATCAAGGCGAAGCTGGACGGACAACTCTGATCTGCGTCCCGTGGGAAACCCTCCTGCGGCAACTGACGTGTCCCTTGCACAATGTAGGGGTCGATGCCCACATCGACCCGAAAACATTCACCGGCAACCTCGCAGACGGGTCAATGTAGGCATTGACCCCTACGTAGGACCGGAAAAGCGGATTGTCGCAGCGACACAAACGACCTGCAAATATAAACTTAGACGAAGAAATGAATCCAATTCTGAAAGGATCGTAATATCATGAGAACACTTTTTGAGCGAGTATTCAGCGGCTCTGACGAGATGTTCGCCAAGGCAGAGGCGGAGATCAACGCTGTTTGTGCAGAGCTGGGCGAAAGCACGCCCCTTTCCCTGCCGTCCACGGCCTATTATCTGGCCTGTGTGTATGCCTATATCGGCCGCAAGGTCGAAAAAGTGGGCGATCTCAAGGCCGCTCTTGAGGACGTCCGCGCCATGATGACCCGGGACAACCGCACTGCCTCCATCTTCTCCTCCGGCGTGGGCACCGCCATCGCCGCCGAGCTCATCGAGGCCTGCAAATATGCCCGCAATGCTGCCCCCTATGAGGGAACCTTGTACCACGGCCACTTCACCGACGCGGAAGTCCGTGAGCTGGGCGTTCCCCTGGTCACCGGCGACATTCCCGGTTTCGTGGTCATGATCGGCCCGGCTCCCTCTGCGGAAGAAGCCGTGGAAACCGTTAAGGGCTATCAGTCCCGGGGCATTTTCGTCTTCCTCATTGGCGGCATCATTGAGCAGCTTGCCGAGAAGGACGTCAACATGGGCTGGGGCGTCCGCCTTGTCCCCGTGGGCGAAGAAATCTGGTCTGTCGGCCACATCATCTCTCTGGTCGTCCGTGCGGCCTTCATCTTCGGCGCTGTCGAGGCCGGTGACGCTCCCGCTTTCCACCGCTACACCTTCGACCGTATCAATGCCTTTGTCAATGCCTATGCTCCTGTCAACGATATCACCGTTGCCTGCGGCGCCGGTGCCATCAAGCTGGGCTTCCCCGTTATCACCAACGACACCAAGGATATGTGGGCCGTTCCCAAGTCCCTGATCGTCTATGAAAACACCAAGGACTGGATCGACACCTCCATTGAGGCTCGTGGCATTAAGCTGAAGATTACCAACATTGACATCCCCGTTTCCTTCTCCTCCGCCTTTGAGGGTGAGGTCATCCGCAAGAGCGATATGCAGGTGGATATCTACGGCGCAAAGGTCAACTGCTTCGAGCTGGTGCAGACCAAGGAAGCTTCCGAGGTCGAAGACCACAAGATCATCGTGGAAGGCCCCGAGCTGGACGAGCTGCCTGTGGGTTCCATGGCGTCTTTGTCCTATACCGTGGAGGTTGCGGGCAAGGCCATGCAGCCGGACTTTGAGCCGGTCATGGAGCGTAAGATTCACAGCTTCCTCAACTGCGTGGAAGGCGTCATGCACACCGGTCAGCGCGATATGATCCGTATCCGCATTTCCAAGGCTGCCTTTGACGCTGGCTTCCGCTTCAAGCACATCGGTGAAGTGCTCTATGCCAAGATCAAGAGCGAATTTGACGCCGTTGTGGACAAGTGTCAGGTGCGCATTGTGGTGGGCAACGAGGAAAATGCCGCGCTCCGCGCCGCTGCCAACGAAATTTTCAACAAGCGCGACGAGCGTCTGTCCTCCATGACGGACGAAAGCGTGGACTGCTTCTATTCCTGCATTATGTGTCAGGCCTTCTCTCCCAGCCACGTCTGCGTGGTCACCCCGGAGCGTCTTGGCCTGTGTGGTGCCGTGTCCTGGCTGGACGCTAAGGCTACCTATGAGCTGGATCCTCAGGGTCCGTGTCAGGTGGTCACCAAGGAAAAGTGCATTGACGAGCGCGTTGGTGCCTATGAGGACGTGGACGAAGTGGTCAACAAGCTGTCCCACGGTGCTCTGGAGCACGTTACCCTCTATTCCCTGTTCCAGGATCCCATGACTTCCTGCGGCTGCTTCGAATGTATCTGCGGCATTGAGCCCTGCTCCATGGGCGTGGTCATCACCAGCCGTGAGCATGCCGGCATGACGCCTCTGGGCATGAGCTTCTCCGAAATGGCCTCCATGACCGGCGGCGGCGTTCAGACCCCCGGCTTCATGGGTCACGGCAAGCACTTCATTGCCTCCAAGAAGTTCATCGCCGCTGAAGGTGGCTTGGGCCGTATCGTCTGGCTGCCCAAGGATCTCAAGGAGCAGATGCGCGAAAAGCTGGATGCAGCAGCGCTGGAGCTCTATGGCGTGGAGAATTTCACCGACATGATCGCAGACGAGACCGTCTGCACCGAGGATCCCGAAGAACTGCTGGCCTTCCTGAGCGAAGTCGGTCATCCCGTTCTTGGCATGGAACCCTTCGATATGTAATGATATCATTTGATATGCAAAATCAGCAGTGCGCACCGCGCACTGCTGATTTATTTTGTCAAAAAAATCCATTTCCGTTTTTTGCACAGAGCCAAAGCCTCCCCTGTGTAAGGGGAGGTGGCGAAAATCCTTGATTTTCGCCGGAGGGGTTGTAAGCTAAAAAGCAAAAAAGACCAATTATGCTTTAAAGCTCTCAAATAATCAATCCCTCAGTCGACTTCGTCGACAGCCGAAGCCAAAAGGTAAAGGGCTTCGGCAGGCTCCGCCTAAAGATGCGGAGCCAGCTTCCCTTTACACAAGGGAGCCTTGGGTGCCCCCACACCGGTGGGTCAAAAGTCGGCTTTTGACAGTCTCATATTTCTACTATAAAATATCCTGCAATTCTGCGAGGCTGCGGATTTCCAGCTCCGGGGTGATGTCCGGTCGGGGCGGTTTTGCCGTGGGGTTAAACCAGCAGGTTCGGATTCCGGCGCGAAGGCCGCCGAGAATGTCGCTCGTCAGGCTGTCCCCGATGATCATGGTCTTCCGGGGGTCAAAATCCCGGATCCGGGCAAAGCAATAGTCAAAATATTCCCACTCCGGCTTGTGGTGGCCGGTGGTTTCCGAGATGAAAATATCCCGGAAATAGTGCCCGATTCCGGCGCTTTCCAACCGGCTGTACTGGGTGCCCGCCACGCCGTTGGAGGCCAGATACAGGTCATATTTGGGGTACAGATAGTCCAAAAGCGCCTGTGCGCCGGGGATGAAATAGTGCCCAATGCCCAGATAACTGCGGTAGCGGTTTTCCGTGCTCTGGGGGTCAAGGCGCAAGCCAAGCTCCTGAAACAGGATGGAAAAGCGCCGGGTGAGCACCTCCTGCCGGGAAATTTCTCCGCGCTCAAAGGCCTCCCACTGCGCCATGTTGACTTGGCTGTAGCGGCAGAGCAGTTCTTCCGTGGGTTCCAGCCCAAGTTCCCGAAAGGTTCGGGAAATGGCCACCCGCTCCGCCGCGCCGAAATCCAGCAGGGTATCATCCAAATCCAAAAGAATACTGCGAAGCTCCATTATGTGCCCTCCCTGCGCGCCATGGCGTTGGCAATGGCGGCAAAGTCCTTAAGACTCAGTGTTTCGCCACGAACGCTCGGCGAAATGCCGCAACGCGCCAGAATATCTCCGAGCGCTTCCTTGCCCAGAGAACCAAGCCCCGCGGACAGGGCGTTGAGAAGGGTCTTTCGCCGCTGGGCAAAGGCTGCACGCACCACCCGGAAGAACAGCCCTTCGTCCAGAATTTCCGTTGGTGGTTCCGGCAGGGTTTTCAGCCGCAGAACGGCACTTGTGACCTTCGGCTGCGGCATAAAGCAGCTTGCCGGGACGTCAAAAAGCAGCTCCGGCTGGGCATAATAGTTGCAAAAAACCGTGAAGGCGGAATAGTCCGCCGTGCCGGGTGCAGCGCAGATGCGCTGGGCGACCTCCTTTTGCACCATCACCGTCACCTGCTCAAAGCAGCGGCTTTCCAGCAGCCGGGTGAGGACGGGAGAAGTAATGTAATAGGGCAAATTAGCGCAGGCCATCACATGCAGCCCGGGGAATTCCGTTTCGGTCAGCTCTGTCAGATCCGTCTTCATGGCATCGGCATAGCGAATTTCCAGATTGGAAAATTCCCCAACGGTCTCGGCAAGAACGGGGGCAAGGCTGGTGTCCAGCTCCAGCGCAACCACTTTTCCGGCGCGGAGACACAATTCCTGAGTCAAAGGGCCAAAGCCGGGGCCGATCTCCACCACGCCCCAGTCCTTTCCCACGCCGCTTTCCTCCGCAATGCGCTGAGGTACCCAGCGCTGGGTCAGGAAATTCTGCCCCTTGGCCTTGGAAAAATGAAAGCCGTACTTGGCAAGCAGGTGCTTCATCACCTGCACATTGGTCACGTCCAGCATAAAAACAGCTCCTTTTCCACTATTCTAGCAGAAAAGGAGCCGTTTTTCAATCCCCAAAGGGCGCTTAACCCTCGGTGAGGATATAGACGAGGCAATTTCTGGCGCCAAAGCCGTAACATTCCTCGAAGGTGTCGAAATAGAGGTCAAGGCGGTAGCCCTTAATGAGGCCGCCGGTGTCCTCCGCCGTGCAGTAGCCATAGACGTATTCCCCGTCGGCTGAGACGACATACATCTTGGTGCCCAGTGGAATGACCTTCGGGTCGACCGCGATGGCGCCTACGCGGGCAACGGTGCCCGTGGCGGTGGTGCCAACGCGACCTTCGCAGGAATAGGCCGTAGCCAAGCAGGTGATGGTGCGGCTGTAGGTATAGGTGACGCCGGTGGAGGTCGTGATGGTGCCGTCCCCAATGACGTCCGTCACGCCGACAGACTCCGGTGTGTCCGGATCCCGGTCATACATATAATCGGGATAGGCCACACGGTGATCCGGCTCATCCGGCTGCGCCGTAATCTCCCGGTCAGGGCCGGTGATGATCAGGCAGGTGACGGCCTGAGAGAGCACCGTCTCATCCAGAACCGAGCGGGATGCCTCCACGCCGTTCTCATAAACCACCTGTTCCTTTTTATGGACGGTGCCGTCCTGCCCTTCGATGAGCACCAGATATTCTCCGGCAGCCAGCTCCGGGTCTTCATAATAACGCGTTTCATAGGGAATGGCTTCGTCATACTCCACGATCTCGATCTGGCGGTGCACCACCTCGACGAGCATACCGTCATAGGTGGAGGCGTCCGGCTCGCAGGAGAGCACGTCGCCTGCGGCAATGGTGAGATCCAGCCGGCTCAAAAGAGACTCGACCGTCTCGCCATAGGTGCCCACCACAAGATCCTCGCCGCGATAGCTCACGGTGACGAGCTGCATCCGCTGGATTTCAATGCGGGCAACACCGTCGTTGAAGGTGGCAGTATAGGTATCCTCCTCGCTCAGCTCAATTCCCACCTCCTGCAAGACCTCAGCCGGGTCATCGCTGTAGGATTTGTGGACAGTGACCGCATCGCCATCGGTGATGATATAGCTGTTCTGGGCAAAAACCGTCAGGGAAAGCGCGCCGGCGATCAGCCCGACCATGGCGGCAATCGCCGCAATTCGGCGGGGCAAGCTGCGCCAGACAAATTGCAAAATGTCCTTTCCTCGCATCAGAGTATCCTCCTTTCCATGGGTAGGTTCACGGGTATCTGCAATGATTGTTACTGCATTGTAACTGCTCCACAATTATAACATTTTTTCTCGATTTGTCAAGCTTTTTCCTCAAAATCCCTTATTTCGCCAACTTTTTACGTCAGTTATGTAAACGCAATTATGGACTAAATGGCCGGTTTGCGCGCCAATTTTGGCACAACATCTTGTGGAACGGTAACAAAAAAGTTAACATAACTCAGCAAAAAAGAAACCATTTGACAACCGCCGAAAAACGTGCTATAGTAGGCGCAGAAAGAGGCTGTGACGAAGACGCGGCGCAAAATGCGTCTGCTCAGAGAGGGAGTGGTCGGTGCGAACTCCCGCAGGCACTTGCTCCGCCACCACTTCCGAGCTGCTGCCCCGAATGCAGTAGGGGCAGACGGGTGCGCCCGTTACCGCGCTTACGAGCGGCAGTGCGTTTTGCGCTGCAAGCAGGGTGGAACCGTGGGACACATTCAGAATTTCTTGAATTTCTCACCCCTGAATTTTTCAGGGGTGATTTTTTGTTGCCCCTCAATATTTTAAGGAGGAAACACCATGTCCGAAGAAAATCTGTACACCTTTGAAAACGAGTCCTACCGCAGAACTTACTGGCACACCTGCTCGCACATCATGGCGCAGGCGGTCAAGCGTCTGTATCCGCAGGTGAAGCTGGCCATTGGCCCGTCCATTGAGAACGGCTTCTATTATGACTTCGATTCCGACTTCTCCTTCACCCAGGAGCATTTGGATGCCATTGAAGCCGAGATGAAGAAGATTTGCAAGGAGCGTCTGCACCTCGAGCGGAGCGAAAAGCCCCGCGAGGAAGCCATTGCCTATATGGAAAGCTTGGGCGAGCCTTATAAAGTCGAGCTCATCAACGACCTGCCGGAAGACGCCGTCATTTCGTTCTATACGCAGGGCGATTTCACCGACCTGTGCGCCGGCCCGCACCTTGACCACACCGGCCGTGTCAAGCACAACGGCTTCAAGCTGACGCAGTGCTGCGGTGCTTACTGGCGCGGCGATTCCAACCGGAA
>CAZPRA010000058.1:0-8250 GCA_964588975.1 uncultured Oscillospiraceae bacterium
GGCCGGTTGCGCGGCGGGAAAGCTCCGTCGCCAGCTTGACCCGCTTGGCTTCGCCGCCGGAGAGAGTGGTGGAGCTCTGTCCCAGCTTGATATAGCCAAGGCCCACCTGCACCAGCGTTGCCACTTTCTCCCGCAGTTTCGGTTGATTTTCAAAGAATTCCAGCGCTTCGTCCGCAGTCATTTCCAGCACGTCTGCAATGGATTTTCCCCGGTAGGTCACTTCCAGCGTCTCCCGGTTATAGCGCTTGCCATGGCAGACCTCGCAGGGCACATAAACGTCCGGCAGAAAGTGCATTTCGATTTTTACCAAGCCATCGCCGCAGCATGCTTCACAGCGTCCGCCCTTCACATTGAAGGAAAAACGTCCCGGGCCATAGCCGCGTTCCCGGGCAGAGGCGGTAGCGGCAAACAGGTCGCGGATGTCGTTGAACAGACCCGTATAGGTGGCCGGATTGGAACGTGGCGTTCTTCCGATGGGGCTCTGGTCGATCACGATCACCTTGTCAAGCTCCTCCAAGCCCTCAAAATGCCCGTGCTTTCCCGGGCGCACCCGCGCACGGTTCAGGGTTCCAGCCAGCTTTTTTGCAATGATCTCGTTGACCAGAGAAGATTTTCCGGAACCGGAAACGCCGGTCACACAGGTGAGGGTTCCCAGCGGAACGGAGACATCAATGTGCGCCAGATTGTTTTCCTGGCAGTCAAAAACGCGCAGATATTTTCCGTTTCCCGTCCGGCGGACTGTAGGCACCGGAATTTTTCTCGTGCCGCGCAGATATTGCCCCGTAATGCTTTGTTCCGTATCCATTACGTCCTGCAAGCTGCCCTGCGCCACGACCCGGCCACCGTGAATTCCTGCGCCCGGGCCAACATCCACGATAAAATCCGCTGCCCGGATGGTGTCCTCGTCGTGCTCCACGACAATAAGGGTATTGCCCAGGTCGCGCAGTCGCCGCAGCGTTTCAAGCAGGCGGTCATTGTCGCGCTGATGCAGGCCGATGCTCGGCTCGTCGAGGATATACAAAACGCCCATAAGGGAGGAGCCGATCTGCGTAGCCAGACGGATGCGCTGGGCTTCGCCGCCGGAGAGCGTACCCGCTGCGCGGGAAAGCGTGAGATATTGCAGGCCGACGCTCTGCAAAAAGCCGAGTCTGGAACGGATCTCCCGGAGGATTTGCTCGGCAATGAGCGCCTGAGCGCCCTCAAGCCGGAGGCCGTCAAAGAATTCCAGCGCGTTTTTCACCGACAGGTCACAGCACTTCGTGATGGAAAGGCCGCCGACGGTCACGCCACGTGCGATCTCTGACAGGCGTTCGCCGCCGCAGCAGGGGCACGGAGAGGTGGACATATATTCCTCCAGCTCCTTGCGCACCGCCTCGGACTGCGTTTCGCGAAAGCGCCGCTCCAGATTGTTTACAATGCCCTCAAATGCCTGTTCCAGCGTGCCACGTCCGCCGCCGCGGTCATAATGAAGCTTCAGCTTTTCCCCACCGGTGCCATAGAGGATCACCTTCATCACGGACTCCGGCAGAGTTTTGATGGGCGCATGAAGGTCAAAGCGGTATTTCAGCGCAAGCGCCTCAAAATACATCCGTGCGATAGAATCGTTGCGGATGTTGCCCCATCCGCTGGCCTCAATGCCACCGTCATAGATGGACAATTCCGGGTTGGGTATGATCAGCGCCGGGTCGATTTTCAGCCGGTAGCCCAGACCGCTGCACTCCGGACAGGCACCGAGCGGATTGTTGAAGGAAAATAGTCTCGGCGACAGCTCCGGCATGGAAATGCCGCAGTCCTCGCAAGCGTAGTTTCTGGAATAGAGCGTTTCCTCGTCCGTCTGCGGAATGTGGATGACCACAAGGCCGCCGGAGTGCGACAGGGCGGTCTCCACGCTGTCCGTCAGGCGGCGGGTCATCGAGCCGTCCTCCTGCGTGCGCAAAATCAGGCGATCCACGACAAGCTCAATATGGTGCTTTTTGTTCTTGTCCAGCGCGATTTCTTCGCTCAGGTCATAGTTGATGCCGTCGACGCGCACGCGGGCAAAGCCGCTGCGTCTGGCGTCCTCCAAGAGCTTCACGTGCTCGCCCTTTTTGCCGCGAACGATGGGCGCAAGCACCTGAAAACGGGTGCCCTCCGGCATGGAAAGCACCTTGTCGACGATCTGATCCACACTCTGGCGGCTGATTTCGCGGCCGCATTTCGGGCAGTGCGGCGTGCCTACCCTTGCCCAGAGCAGACGCAGATAATCGTAAATTTCCGTTACCGTACCCACGGTGGAGCGGGGATTTTTGGAAGTGGTCTTCTGGTCGATGGAGATGGCCGGTGAAAGTCCCTCGATCACGTCCACATCCGGCTTGTCCATCTGACCTAGAAACTGCCGCACATAGGCAGACAGGGACTCCACATAGCGTCTGCGCCCTTCGGCATAGATGGTGTCAAAGGCAAGAGAGGACTTTCCGGAGCCGGAAAGACCTGTAAAGACGCAAAGGCTGTTGCGGGGGATCTCCACATCCACCGATTTCAGGTTGTTCTCTCTGGCGCCGCGAACCAAAATACTGTCCCGCATGGTGTGCCCTCCTGAACGTGCTTAAAATATTTACGTGATATTATAACACATTTGTTCGACTGTCTCAACTTCTTTTTTTCAAAAAACTTTCCCGGACTTCTCCAACTGTCCCTTGCGTTTTTGCGGCAAATAGGATATGATAAGGCAGGAAACGCCAAAATTCGACAATGCAGGGATTTCCATGAAATTATTTCGTGCCGCGGCAAATACTATCCGGGAGGTGAGAGCCATGGATGAAAAAATCAGGCAAATTCTGGAGCTGGTGAGTCAGCCCGCATTTTTTGCCGAGGATGACCGCGTTATCTGGTGCAACACCATGGCTCGTTCCTGGCTGCTGGAAGGCTCGGCGCTGTCGCTGCTTCTGGGCAAAAGCAGCGCCCTGTTTTCCCGCTGGAACCGGGAAGGTGCTCTGCGTTTTTCCCTGAGCATCGGTGGAAAGGACTATGACACCACCGCGCAGGCGCTTGGCAGCGGCATTTTGTTTCTGGCCAACCGACCGCAGGAGGCCACCTCTGCCGTGGCCGGTGCCGCTTCGGATGTCTCCGCTGCGCTGCGCAAGCCGCTTCAGAATATCATGAGCGCCGCAGAGTCGCTCTTTGAAACGCTCGACGCGCAAACGAACACCGGCGATGCCGCTGCGCGCCTGAATCGCGCCATCTATCAGCTTTTGCGCCTGTGCGGGCAGATGTCCGACGGTGGGCGTCTTCTGCTGCATCACCGTCAGAGCTGCCGCATCTCAACGGATGTGAACCGTTTCTTCTCCGAGCTGTTCCGTCAGGCAGAACCTCTGGTGCGCTCTGCGGGGCTGAGTCTGGAGCTGAAGCTCTTGCCCGTGAGCCTTCGCGCGGATGTGGACACGGAGCTTTTGGAGCGTGCGTTTTTTAACCTTCTGTCCAACGCCATGAGCTACACTCCCGAGGGCGGTAAGATCGTCATTTCGCTGGAAAAGCGGGAGCGAATGCTCCTGGTCAGCGTGCGCGACAACGGCGAAGGCATTGCACCGCAAGTGCTTTCGACGCTCTTTGAACGCTTTGCTGGGCACAGCTTGGGTGATTCCCGCTGGGGAATGGGCATGGGGCTTCCCATGGTGCGAGAAATTGCCCGGCTGCACGGTGGCGAACTGACCGTCGCGCCCAATGCCGAAGGCGGCACCTGCGTTCTGTTTTCTCTTTCGCTGGAGCCTGTCCCCCTGTCGCTGCGCAGTCCCGGCGTGCGCTATGACTACTGCGGCGGCCTGAACCATGCTCTGGTGGAGCTGTCTGACGTGCTCGACGCGTCGCTCTTTGACCCAAAGGAGATTTGAAGTAATATTCTGATTTTTCCGCCGTATATATATTGCGGAGGGATGAAAATGGCAAATGAGGCAAACCAGCTCAGCTTGCAGGAGCTGCATCTGGAAAATCGGAAAAAGCTTACCGTCAGCGGCGTCAAAGAGGTGGAGAGCTTTGACGAAAGCGTCATTGTTCTGCAAACCGTTCAGGGAATGCTGGTCATTCGCGGTGCCGGTCTGCGTCTGGAAAGCCTCTGCGCCGGAGGGGGCCCCGTCGTGGTGAGCGGCACGGTTCAATCCCTGAGCTATGAGGAGCTGCGCACCGGCGGTGGCTTTTTTCGCCGTCTGTTCGGCTGATGGAGCTGCCGCTGCTGTTTCAGGGCAGTCAATTCCTGCTCAGTGCCCTTCTGGGGCTGTGCTATGGACTGCTGTATGATTTTCTGCGGGGTCTGCGGCGAAGTCTGCCCGGTCTGACGCATTTGGCAGATCTGCTCTTTGCGCTTTGCCTTCTGGTCTGTAATTTGCTTTTTGCTCTTTATGTTGGCGGCGGAGAATACCGCATTTTTATGCTTCTGGGCAGTGCGCTCGGTGCTGCGGTCTATTTTTTCACGCTTCGCCGCCTGTTTTTGCCCTTGAGCTGCTTTTTCTGGCGGGTCGTCACCTTTCCCATCCGCATGATCCGGCAGTTTTTGCAAAAAACGCTCAAAAAAATATTAAAAATTGCAAAAAATGCAAAAAAACATCTTTTCAAGAAGAAAAAAATCGGTTATAATAAGAAAACACCGTTGAAAAACACGTCTGTTCAATCATGGGAGGGAAGCACCGGTGCGCTTTTGCAAATCAACACTCGCTACCAAGCTGATTCTTCTGACGCTCCTGCTGGTCGGCATCGCCGCCATCGCGTCGCTTCAGCCAAAGATCAGCGCCTATCGCCAGACCTGTGACGAGCTCAGTCAGCAGATCGGCCATCTGGAGGTAGAAAACGAGGCCATCCGGGACGATATCCGTGCTCTTGGCTCCGATGCTTCCGTGGTCAAGGCCGCCCGCGAACGGCTCAACTTCGTCTTTGACGACGAGGTCATCTATCTCAACGAAGAACATTAACGGGGGAAATCAGGGTTTTATGGAGCTTGCTGTGGGTGCTCTGCTGGAGGGAACGGTCAAAACCATCACCAATTTTGGTGCCTTTGTCCAATTGCCGGACAACCGTGTTGGAATGGTGCACATTTCCGAGGTTTCTTATTCTTATATCAACGATATTCACGAGGTTTTGCAGGAGGGACAGTCCGTCCGCGTCAAGGTTCTGAGCGTGGAGGGCAATAACAAAATTGCCCTGTCGGTCAAGCGTGCGCAGGAAAAGCGTCCGGCTCCCGCCGGTATGAGCCGCGCTCCAGCCAAATCTGCACCGCAGACCTTTGAAGAAAAGCTGAAACAGTTCATGTCCGATTCCGACAGCAAAATCTCCGGCTGCCGTCAATATGAGCACCGGACGAAATCCCGCAAACGCTGAATTCTTGTGCCCCTCTTTTGAGGGGCATTTGTTGTCCCATGATAAAAAGGAGTTATTTCTGTCATGAAGCACGTTCTGATTACTGGCGGCTCAAGAGGCATCGGAGCTGCCGCCGTTCGAAGATTTTCTCATGCCGGCTACCGGGTCAGCTTTTTCTATGAAAAAAGCCGTCAGGAAGCCGAGCTGCTCGCCGCGCAGACCGGCGCAACGGCCGTTTGCTGCGACGTTGCCGATTTTGAGGCCGTCTCTGCCGCCGTTTCCGCCCTTGAGCCCGTGGAGCTTCTGATCAACAATGCCGGCGTCTCTCACTACGGTCTGATCTCTCAAATTGAGCCTGAGCAGTGGAACAGGCTCTTTGCCGTGAACGTCTCCGGCGTGTACCACTGCGTTCGCAGTGTGCTTCCGGCCATGCTGCTTAAGCAGTCCGGCTGCGTGATCAACGTTGCCTCCATGTGGGGACAGGTCGGTGCCTCCTGCGAAGCGGCCTATTCTGCCAGCAAGGGCGCCGTCATCGCGCTGACCAAGGCTCTGGCCAAGGAACTGGCGCCCTCCGGCATCCGGGTCAACTGCGTCTGTCCCGGCGTGATTCGCACGCAGATGGTCACGGGGCTTGGCGAAGCGGTTCTTGCAGACCTTGCCGAAGAAACGCCGCTTGGCCGAATTGGAACGCCTGAGGATGTGGTGCAGGCGATGGAATATCTCGCCAACGCCGATTTTGTCACAGGGCAGATTTTGCCCGTGAACGGTGGCTTTGTGGTCTAGCGCTTTTGAAGACACAAGATATCGTACCGTGCCAAATTCTCCGGGCGAAATGCCTTCTTTTTCGGCAGCAGAAATCCCTTGCTACCGCTTTTCGGATATGCTATAATCGTTTCAAAGAAACTTCTGCGCACCGCGGCCGCACGTTTGATGGAATTGGAGAGAAAAAGATATGCAAGGCATCACCCTGACAAGTGAAGAACTGCGCAAGCTGCTCTCGTGCGGCTGTCCGGACGCAGTCTCGCTTTACCTTTACCGCAAGTCCGGCCAGCCTTTGGAAACAGCGCTTGATGCGCTGCACTATACCGTGCCGCAGATGGTCTCCGCCACGGATGCTCTGCGGCAGCTTGGCCTTTGGGAAAGTCCCGTCAAGACCTCCATTGAGCCGGAACGCCCCGTCTATTCCGACGAAGACCTACGCCTTGCTCTGCGCAGCGGCAAGGGTAAATTCTCCAAGCTGGTTGGCGAAACGCAGCGTCGCCTTGGCCGCACGCTCTCCACGGAGGAGCTGAAAACGCTCCTGTCCTTCACGGACTATCTCCGTCTGCCAACGGATGTGGTGGGTCTGCTCCTGTCTTACTGCACGGAGCGAAGCCGCCGCCGCGGAATGAGAGCGCCCTCCATGCGCTCCATCGAAAAGGAAGCCTATCGCTGGGCGGATGAAGAAATCGACACGCTCGAAACGGCCAGTTTCTATGTCCAGTCCCAGCTTCGGATACATACCCGTATTCAGCAGCTTCGCCTGATGCTGCAAATCGACACCCGCCGCCTGACAGCGACGGAGGAGCAATATCTGGCCTCGTGGATCGCCATGGGCTTCCCGGACGAGTCCATTCGGGTCGCCTTTGAACGCACGTGCCTGAACACCGGCGGCCTGAAATGGAACTACATGAACTCAATTCTCAAAAGCTGGCATGAAAACGGCCTGCACACCCCGGAGGAAATCCAGAAGGGCGACAGCGCACCGGCTCAAAAGCGGAGCAGCAGCCCCTATCAGCGTCACGGCGATGACCTGACGCCTCTGGCGAAGCGTGCGGTGCAGATGGCGCTGGCAGAAGGACAGGAGGGCTGAAAATGGCATACAGTGAGCAGGTTCTTCGCCGCGCCAGAGCCCGTCTGGAGCAGGCAAAGGCCGAGCATGAACGCGAAAATGAGCAGCTTCGGGCAGATGCCTACCGCCGTTTTCCACGGCTGCAAGAGCTCGACCGCGAGCTGCGCCTGACCATGACGCAGCTTGTCTCCCATGCGCTGCGTCAGGGCTCTGAGGAAGCGCTTGAGCAGATCAAGGCGCACAATCTTGCGCTCCAGCGCGAGCGCGAATGGATTTTGGAGGCCGGAGAGCTGGAGGACTATCTCGATGAGGCACCTTTCTGCCCGGAATGCGGCGGCAGCGGCTATGTGGGCTCTAAAATGTGCACCTGCCTGTCCAAGCTTTGCCGTCAGGAGCAGAAAAAGGAGCTCACTTCCCTGCTCGGCTCCGGCAGCGAAAGCTTCGACGATTTCCGTCTGGATGTCTACCCGGACAGCTACAATGCCAAGCTTGGCGTCTCTCCGAGGAAGCTGATGCAGTCGAATTTCAACATCTGCCGGAAATACGCGCAGACATTCTCCCCTGCCTCCGGCAGCCTGCTGTTCTCCGGTGCAACGGGTCTGGGCAAGACCTTTCTGTCGGCCTGTATTGCCCGCCAAGTGGCTGAAAACGGCTTCAGCGTCGTTTACGAAACTGCCATACGTCTGTTCTCTGATTTCGAAAACGAAAAATTCGGCTCTGCGGAGGAGCCAAAGGGTCTGACCCGGAAATATCTGGATTGCGACCTGCTCATCATCGACGATCTTGGCACGGAAATGACCACCCAATTCACCGTTTCCGCACTTTATACCGTCATCAACACCCGCATGATGGAGCGCCGCGCCACCATCATCTCCACCAACCTGTCCGATACGGAGCTTGAAGGGCGCTATCATCCCCAGATCGCTTCGCGTCTGATCGGCACCTTCCGGCTGGTGCAGTTCGCCGGAGAGGACATCCGCCGCCGGTAGAACCTTATGCTCTGATACTCATTTCAAATTAAAAAATTAATTTGAAATCCGTGTGCTTTGCACACTCGCATCGCGCTTTGCGCGCTGCGCCGTCTCATAAGTTCTTGA
>CAZPRA010000059.1:0-8248 GCA_964588975.1 uncultured Oscillospiraceae bacterium
GCGAATATTGCTCATATTTATGAACAGATACGCAAGAACCCCTGCTTTCACTCAATGAAAACAGGGGTTCTTTGACAGGCTGAAACGGTGTGCGGAAAACCGCACACCGTTTTTGTTTGCACATTTCCTGTTCACAAAAGCAGACAGATCAGGCCGTTGGCGCCTTCATTGATGATCTTGGTCAGAGCATCTTTCAGCTTATAGCGGGCATCTTCGGGCATACGCCGGAGCTTTGCGGTCAATCCCTCGCTGACCAGTTCAAAGACGGATTTGCCGAAAATATTGCTCTGCCACAGCTTTTCCGTGTCTCCCTCGTATTCCCCCAAAAGGTATTTCACCAGTTCTTCCGACTGCTGCTCATCCCCAACCATGGGGCTGATCTCCGTCTGAATATCCGCCCGGAGCATATGGATGGAGGGCGCACTGGCCTTGAGCTTCACGCCGTAAGCGCTGCCTTTTTTCACGATTTGGGGTACCTCCAGATGCATTTCCTCTGCCAGAGGCATAACGATCCCATAGCCCGTTGCCCGCACTTCCTCTAAAGCGGCAGCAATTTTGTCATATTGCTTTTTCATCTGCGACAGTGCCGTAAGCAAGGTCAAAAGCTGGCCGTCGTTTTCAATTTCAAAGCCGGTCTTCTGGCCAAGGATTTGATAAAACAGATCCTCCTGAAACAGCAGTGCGCAGCGCACGGTGCCGCTACCCAGATCCACACTTTCCAGCTCATAGCCGCAAAGCTGCTCCAGCTCTGCGGTTTTTTGTATGGCGCCTTCGGCCTCGGCAAGGCAGGAAATCTCCCCAACATTTTGCCGCAGTGTTTCAAACAGTGTCCGCTTCAGGGGATTTTCCAGCTCCAGCGCCTGCACCCACGGCGGCAAAAAAACCTGCATTTCGCGCATTGGAAAGGCTGAAAGCAGCTCACGCAGCAGCGCTGTCATTTCGCCCTGCTCCATGCTCTGGCAGTCCGCTGTCACAGCGCACACGCCATAGGTCTTGGCGATATAATCCCGCAGCGTCAACGCCTCTGACCCTCCGGGCCGGGTGGAGTTGACCAGCACCAGAAAGGGCTTGCCCGTCGCCTTCATGTCTTCGATCGCACGTTCCTCCGCAGCGATATAGTCCGCGCGGGAGAGTTCTGTCACGCTGCCGTCCGTTGTGACCACGATACCCACGGTGCAGTGATCCTCCATGACCTTTTTCGTCCCCAGCTCCGCCGCCTCGGTCATGGGGATGGCTTCCGGAAACCATGGCGTTGTGACCATGCGGGGCTGCCCATCCTCTGTGGCGCCCACCGCACCGGGCACCATATAGCCCACGGAGTCGATCAGGCGAACGGACAGCTCCGTTTTCCCGTCTGGACTGATCTGCACCGCTTCCTCCGGGACAAATTTTGGCTCTGCGGTCATGATGGTTTTGCCTGAGCCGCTCTGGGGCAGCTCATCCTTCGCCCGCTCTCTTTGGTAAAGGTCTGTGATGTTGGGAATGACCAGTTCCTCCATCAGTCGCTTGATAAAGGTGGATTTCCCTGTGCGTACCGGCCCGACAACTCCAATATAGATGCCGCCGCCTGTGCGTTTGGCAATGTCGGCGTAAATACTGCTCATAATGATAGCCCCCCTAACAGTCTCGTGGTACATCCTATGCCTGACC
The DNA here is from genome assembly GCA_964588975.1 of uncultured Oscillospiraceae bacterium. Taxonomy (GTDB): domain Bacteria; phylum Bacillota; class Clostridia; order Oscillospirales; family Oscillospiraceae; genus JAZOXB01. Next base: position 1,651 of record CAZPRA010000059.1, read on the forward strand.
GCCGGGGGGCTATGATTTTTATTTGGAAAAAACAGAACAGCTTATAGAACTTTTACAAGCTTTCCAATGTCGTTTTTCATTTTAAAGGCAGCGTCTTTGGCGCAGTCCAGATAGTCTTTCCCGTCGGACTCCTTCTTTTGCCATGCGCAGATAATGCTTCTCGAAGCCGTGACCACTGCGCCGTGGCCGAAGCGGTCAAAGGCAAACTGTACATTTTTCGCCGTGCCGCCCTGAGCGCCATAGCCCGGAACCAGGAAAAACAGCCGGTCATACTTCTCCCGCAGAAGCTTCATGGTCTGGGGGAAAGTGGCGCCCACCACGGCGCCGATCTCGCTGTAGCCGTGCTTGCCAAACAGCCCTTCGCTCCAGCGCAGGGCAAGGTCTGCCATGGCGGTATAGATCACCCGGTCTCCGGAGAGAAGATCCTGCACCTCCCGGGAGGATTTGTTGGAGGTTTTCAAAAGCAGGAAAATATTTTTCCCGTCTCGTTTGCAATAGGGCAAAAAAGGCTTCACGCCATCGCTGCCCAGATAGCCATTCACCGTCAGGCCGTCACATTCATAAAGCTTATGGCTCGTCTGACCTACAGGGACGCTTCCGAACATGGCCTGTGCATAAATCTCTGCCACGTTGCCCACGTCACCCCGCATGGAGTCAATGAGCACATAATAGCCCTTCTCCCGGGCATATTGGCTGACCCGCTGCATTTGCCCGATGCCCTCCGCACCCAGCGCTTCAAAGCAGGCGCTTTGCAGCTTGACCGCAGGCACCAGCTCTGCCAGCGCATCCAAAAGCTCCGTGCAAAAGCGATAGTATGCCTCCCCTGCCGCTTTCAGCGTTTGGCCGTGAGCTTCATAAGCCTCCTGCACGATATGCCCAGGCAAAATGGGCAGATAGGGATCCAATCCAAACATGACCGGGTTTTTCAGCTTTCTGATTTTATCCTGTAACACATCAATCGACATAAAACGCCCTCCTTGCTTCCATGCTTAAGTATAGTATAGCACAAGTTTTTTCTCCGGCAAAGACAAATTTCGATTTTTTCCGGGCAAACTAACAGAGAATTTGACCGAAAGGAGGCCAAAACATGAAAGCAGGCAGTTTTTTGTTCACTCTTGGACTGGGCATGGCGGCAGGCGGTGCAGTGGCGCTCATGCTGCCCCAGCAGTCTCAGGCCCGGAAAACCGCGCAGAAAGCGGTTGACTCTCTGGAACAGTCCGTTTCCAAAATGGTGAAATAAGCGCCCATTTTTCACAAAACAGTAATCCCGGGGAATACCCCGGGATTGCAGTTTTTTTCGTTACGGAATCAGCATCAAAAGAGTACCTACGGTGATCATAGCCAGTCCAAATCCGGCTTTTCGGCTCAGCCGTTCATGGAACACCACGGCGGAAAAGCCAACCGTCACAAGAATACTCAGCTTGTCAATGGGAACAACCACACTGGCAGGGCCGTCATGAAGCGCCTGATAATAGCACAACCAGCTTGCGCCGGTGGCCAGGCCGGACAGACAGATGAAGGCCAGCTCTTTGCCGGGAATTTTCTTCACCTCACGGCCTTTTCCCGTGACCAGCACCATTCCCCACGCCATGAGCAGAACCACCACCGTGCGGATGGCGGTGCCCAGCTTGGACTCCACCCCGGAAATTCCGATCTTGCCCAGAATGGAGGTCAGGGCGGCAAAGACCGCAGAGCCAAGGGCATACCACAGCCAGCGGAAGCCTTTTTTGCCCGCGCCGGTTGCGGCCTTTTTTTCAATCATCAAAAAGGTGCCAATGGCAATCAACACTACCCCCGCAATTTTCCAGGGGCCAACGGATTCGTGGAGGAACAGAAACGCCAGAATCACGCTCAGAACGGTGCTGGATTTGTCAATGGGTACGACTTTGTTCACGTCGCCCAACTGCAAAGCTCTGAAATAGCACAGCCAGCTTGCGCCGGTGGCCAGACCGGAGAGCACCAGAAACAGCAACGTTTTCCCATCCAGTTGAGCAATTTCTTTCTGAGAGCCCACAAGGAACACCATCAGCCACGAGAAGGCCAGCACCACGATGGTGCGAATGGCCGTGGCAACGGTGGAGTCCGTCTTACGAATTCCGCATTTGGCCAGAATGGAGGTCAGCCCTGCAAAGATGGCAGAGCCGCAGGCATACAAAATCCACACAAACACTCGACTTCCTTCTTTGAAAAATCACCGCTGACGGCAGCGCCTCTCCTCAGGCACCTTATATTTTGTGGAATTGTCCGTCAGATTATAGCCGATTTTGTAAAACGGTCAAGTTCAGGGCTTCAGCCCCGCTCCACCCGGTCAATCACATCCTGAACCGTGCGCAGATGGGGGAAGTCCTCATTGGTAAAGTGAATTCCGAATTCCTCCTCCAAGGCCAGCGCCATATAGAGCATACCGATGGAATTCATTCCCAGATCCGCAATCAGCTCGCTTTCCGGCTTAAGGCCGGAGAGCTCCAGTTCATCCTCAAACACCTGCGTGAAGACTTTGATCAGCCGTTCCAGCGTTGTCATGCTGTTCCTCCCATTTCTTTTTACATTCCTCCATGGCGCTTTGCAGAACTTCCAAAACCCGGTTCAGCTCCTTCATGGAGGGTATTTTTTTCGTGATATAGTCCCCGCAGTGAATTGGCTCACCGATGACCACCGTTTTCGGGCGGTACCAGCGCTTGCGCTTGGGGCTGTAGGCCGGAATGATGGGCACCTGCGCCTGAAGCGCCATGAGCACCGCGCCGCTTTTCAGGCGTAGGGTTTCCGCCTCGTCGGTCAATGCTCCCTGAGGAAACACCGTTAGCAGCCGCCCCTGACGAAGCACCTCCACACATCGCTTCACCGCCTCTAGGTCAGAGCCGTTACGGTCGATGCGAATGCAGCCCGTACCTCGCAGAAGCACACCGCGAAGCTTTCCGGCCATAACCTGCTCAGAGGCAAGAAAGCACATCCTCCGACGGGGAAAGCAATTTGCCGCCACAAAGGGGTCAGAAAAGCCCGTGTGGTTCATTGCAAAGATGGCGCCGCCTTCCGGCTTTTCTCGGTAGGCACCGCCCTTGACAGACACTCGGCGCACCCGGAACCAGACATTGCTGCAATAAATCAGCAGGCGACTCAGATCATAGGGCAGCAATTTAAGCGAAAAAACCGTTTTCTTTGTCTCTCTCATGACTTCTCCACTGCGCGCTGAAGCTCGTGACCCATTTCCTCCACCGTCTGTTGAAGCTGCGCCGTAACGCGCTCATAAAGCGCCTGCGTCAGTTCCTTTTCCTCATAATGCGGCAGATAGATCGGCTCTCCGATCATCACCCGCGCACGCTTGAACAGGCCGTAGCTTCCGTCGGTATAAACCGGCACGATCGGCGCGTCCGTGCGCAGGGCGATATAGGCCACACTGGGCTTAAACGGCCATTTCTGCCCCTTTACCGGCAGACGGGACTCCGGGAAAATTCCAACCGTTCCGCCGTTATCCAGTATTTCCAGACTTTCCTCGACAAAATCGAAGGACAAACCGTTGCGATCGACGAAAATTCCGCCAAGGCGGTAGAGAAACCACGAAAACAGCTTTCCCTTGCGAAACAGAACCTCTGCCATCTGAAAGCGGATGGTGCGCCAAGGAAAAAGCACCAGATACAAAGGAAAATCCAGCAGTGATTTGTGGTTGGACATGAGAATACAGGGTTTGGGCAGCAGCTTTTTCGCATTTTTGCTCATATAATAGCGCTTTGGCTTGAAAAACAGCAATGCCGGCAGAGCACCCGTCAGCTTGGTAAAGGCCAATAAAAGTCTGCTGGGCTTGGGATGATTTGTCATGTTAAACTTGCCTTTCTATGTACTGGCAGAATTCCTTGAGCGTGTAGCGGTATTCCTCCCGATCAGAAGGCGCCGGAACGGAAAAGGTCTCGGCAATGGCGGACAGAACGGAGAAATACTGCAAGCTGGAAGCGCCAAGGTCAAAAATGATGTGGTCATCTGCGCCGATTTTTTCCTCCGGCAGTTCCAGCTCCCGGGCAACAATGGCGCGGACCTTCGCAAACAGCTCCTTGGAGCAGCCCAAAGCCTCATCCTGCCTGTGGGCGTCAAGCGCCTGAGCCGCCGTAAAAAGATGTACCTCTCCCCTGTCCAAAGCCCGCTTCAGAGCAGGTCTGCTGACCTTCACCGCGGAAGCGGCGGCAATGGGGTCATGCGTCAGATAGAATTTCCGCACGCGAACCGCATCCGGAAGGCTCTCGTTAACGGCATAAAATTCCTCCATCATGTCCCGGAGCTTTTGCTGCGGCAGATAGGGGCTTAGCTGGATGATCATACTCAATTCCTGCTCGCTGCCTTCGCCCATACCAAGCACGCAAAGCGACAGCGCGTTGTCAGAGACAAAATGCTGCTCGGCCGTCTCCGGGTTGATATTTTCGCCGTTTTCGCCCAGAACCATGTCTCCCATGCGCCCGGAAATGTACCAGTTTCCATCCGTGCAGGATGCAATGTCACCCGTTTCCAGCCAGCCGTCAACGGGCAGCATTTTGCCATTTTTCATGATTTGGGCGCAAACGGAGCTTCCGCGCACCAGCAGAATGTTCCCTTCGCCCAGCTTATATTCAATGGAGTCAAATGGTCTGCCGATACTGTTTCGGTTTCTGGCGGAAGGCCGGCTGCCAAGTTCCACCGAGGCAATGCTGATCTCGCTCATGCCAAAGCCATTGTGCAGCGGATAGCCCAAGCCGTTGAGAAGCTCCAGCGCAGAAGTGCGCAGGAAGCTGCCGCCGCTGATGCAGAACTGAATGCTTTTGCCAAAGAGCCGGTCTGTAACACGGGACATCAGGCGAATAGAAAGACGCGTGCCAAAATAAGGGAAGAAATTTTGCAAGCGGGTGCAAAACGCCAGCCCGCGGCGGAATTTTTCCTCCATGTGCTGCTCTCTGACTTCGCGCCAAATCTGCTTTTCCACCGTGTGCCACAGAAGCGGCACCGCAAAAATGTGAGTGACCTCATGCTTGCGGCAGGTTTTTAGAATGGTTTCCGGAGCATAATCGCGCAGGAAAACGATGGTCCTGCCAAAAAAGGTGAACCACAGGAGCACCGCCATCAGGCCAAAAATATGGTAAAAAGGCAAAAATGCAAGCTGCTTCAGCGCTCCGTGATAATGTGCCGCCATGCGGGGCGATGTTTTGAGAATGCTGTGGGCATTGAGAATACTGCTTGCGATCTGGCGGCCGGTATAAAAGCAAACCGTCTCTTGCAAAGATGTGCCGGAGGTTGGCAGGGCAAAGCAGTCCTCAAAGCAGGGAGAAAAGGCACATTCGCCCTTTAAATCCTCAAAAATCAGGGTCCTGGCCTCGAGCTTACTGCGCTCCAGCGCCACCACATACTCAACCTCCATGCTTTTCAGCAGGCGGTTGCTCAGGCTTTGCGGATGGCGGCAATTGACCAGATAGGGCTTGTTGCCGCTGCGCAAAATCGCCCAGAAAGCGACGATCCATTCCTCGCAGTTTTCCATTTCCAGACCCACAAAGCGGTGCGTCGCACCAATGCAGGCATACAGCGCCATGGACGCTTCCTCAATTCTCCGGCGCATTTGGGCATAGCTCTGCCTGCGAACGCGGAAGCTGTCGCTGCTCTCGGTCATAGTCAGCTCGCCATAAGAAAAAATTACGTTATAGATATCCTCAAGGCGCTGCTCAGATTCAAGCAAAGCCTTGGAACCGTTGGACAGGATTTTTTTGAGCTTATGGTTCATGATTTCCTCTTATACATAGAAGGATACGTTGGAAAAATAGGAAGCGATGATCAGAAGGACAACATTCACCGCCATAATTGCCGACAGGACAATGCCAATCCAGCCGAAGCGACGTCCGGCTTTCGTCTGAGGGTTACCCTTAGAGGCCGCTTTACGCGTCAGAACCAAGCCGACCACGCTCAATATCAGTCCTTCTGCCACCATGCTGATGAGTTCGGGCACCATCGTTGAGCCGTTTTCCACCCAAAAGGCAGCAGCATCCTGAGAAGAAATCACAAGGCTCATGATCAAAAAACTCACAAGCAGACCCAGCACAGAGGACGCAAAGCCAACAATGCTCAGAATTTTCCCGGCAACGCCCATTCCCTTTGCCGGAACAGGTGCCGGAGCTTGCTGCCAGGCACTTTGAGCATAGGTTGGACGGACGTCCGGATAAAGGGGTTCTGCAGGGAAACTTTGGCCGTCAGGCGCCTCCGAAGAAGCAGACGCAAGAGGAGCAGCCGGAAAATCAGCGTAAGAGTTGACGTTCTCCGGTGCAGGAGGATTTTCCGCAGACGCAGGAACACACGCATCCTGACGAACTTCGGGCGCAACAGGAGCACTTCCCTGCATTGCCGCTCTCCACGCTCTCAGGTCAGCCCCGCATTCGGGACAAAAGGATGCACCATCAGGAAGCTGGGCACCGCATTGAAAACAAAAAGCCATAATCATGTTCTCCTTACCGAACAGAATTTTTTATCGTTTCGCCGCAAACGGACGGGGACCGTGTCGTTTTGACCGTGAAATTATTGTAGCACACTTCCCTTCTCTTTGCAAGAGCCTTCATCGTGCAAAAGTGCGGTGCTCCAAACAGAGCACCGCACTTTA
>CAZPRA010000060.1:0-8244 GCA_964588975.1 uncultured Oscillospiraceae bacterium
TTTGCCCCATGGAGCAGGCCGTCCGTGACCTCAACAACCCCGCTGACGCCCCCGCCGCCCTCCGCTCCGCTTTGGAAAAGCTAACAGGCTAAAAGAAAAACGTGTTGTAAAAACACTTGCGAAAAGCATACGCCTCTGAATGGCAATTTCCGTTCAGAGGCGTGTGCTTTTATTCTGCGGGGATGGCGGACAGGGCGCTTTGGCAGAGAGTGCGGTAGGCGTCCACTGCGCTTTGTGGAAACACAATGGCACCGCGGCCGCCGAAGCCTGCGACCCAACCGAGAAAATTGGGGGAGACGGAGACCTGCACCGTTAGAGTAAAATGATTGTTTCCGTCAGGAATGAGCATGATATCCCTGCCGAAGCGATCTACCACCACACCGGCCAGCTCGTTTTCAAAGCGGAGCTTGACCCGCTGCCGCTGCCCCCGATACATGCCGAACACCTCTCTGGAATAGGCGGCGGGGTTAAAGGCTTTTGCCTCCGGGGTGAAATTGCGGGCTTCTCCGGTGAGGCTGATGTTCTCCATTTTATCCACCCGGTAGTGGGTCAGGCCGTGACGTGCACTGTCCGCGATGAGATAATAGTTTTCATCGTCCCACAAAAGGGCATAGGGACTGGCCAGATATTCCCGGGGACGGAAGTGCTTTTTCAAATCCACACCCCAGTCAAAGTAACGGAAACGGATCTGGCTGTTTTTTTCAATGGCTTCGTGGAGGGCGTCCACGTTGGCAAAGCAGCTTTCGTTTTCCTGTTTCAGCCGTCCGGCCAGAACCACCTCCCGGCGCAGCAGCTCGCCTTCATGAGCGCTGGACAAAGCAGCCAGTTTTTTGATCAGCGTCATGGACTGCTTCGGCGTGAGAAACCGGGAGGAAAGCACCGCGTCCACCAGCAGTTTCAGTTCCGAAAGCTCAAAATCCCGCTGGGCAACATAGTAACCCCCGCTTTTTCCACCCCGGCGGCAGACCTCCATGCCGTATTCCTCCAGGGCGTGCAGGTCACTGTACAGGCTCTTGCGCTCGGCAGAGATCCCCTTGCTTTCCAGAAATGCGATCAGCTCTCCCATGGAGGCAGGGTGCGACTCATCCGTGTTTTCCCGCAGATAATCCCGCAGATACAATAGCTTCAGTTTTTGCCCTTCTTTTTTTGACATATTTCTCAACCCCTTATCCATACAATACCACATTTGAGCCCAAAAAGGCAAGAGGCTTTGGCGGGAGCGCACTTGACGATTGACAAAGTTCGTGGTATTTTATTAGGGAAATGGAGTGATTTCAAATGAAGTTGCATCGAAATGAAAAATTCTTTAAATGGGGACTGACGGCATTTCTGGTGTTTGTCTGCTGCTCCCTGTTCTGGATTGTTTTTTCCAATCTCAGCGGGTTTTATGGTCTGGTCTCAGACTTTTTCCGTATTATCGCGCCTCTGCTCTATGGCTGCGTGTTTGCCTATCTTATGAATCCCATTATGGAGTGGGCAAAGAAAATCTGCAAAAAATGCCTTGCCCGGCGGAAAAAGCCTTTGAAGGCCCGCACGGAAGAACGGCTGACTTTGACCATCAGCGTAACGGTGGCGGTTCTTGTTTTTCTGGCGCTGATCTATGCTCTGGTTGCGCTGGTGGTGCCCAGCCTCATTGACAGCGTGGAAGATCTGCTCCAGCCGGAAAAGCTCCAGAATATTTATGACAAGGTCAATTCCTGGGTGGACGGATTTTTGACCGAGACGGGGCTGTATGAATGGCTGAACGAGAACATGGACGAGCTTTTGAGCAAGGTGACGGATATGCTCATGGGCATCAATTTCGGCACGCTGTTCTCCAGCGTAGCAAATTCCGCCTACAGCGTGGTGTCTAGCGTGTTCAATGCCGTTGTGGGCATCATTGCGGCCATCTATATCCTCATCTACAAAAAGCAGCTCTGCGCGCAGGCAAAGAAAATCACCGTTGCGGTCTTTAACGCCGAGCACGCCAACCGCATCTTTGAGGTCTGCCGCCGGGCAAACCGGATTTTTAGCGGCTTTGTCATCGGTAAAATGCTGGATGCCCTCATTGTGGGCGTGGTGACCTATATTGCCCTTCTGATCATGAAAATGCCCTATGCGCCCCTGATTTCCGTTCTGGTGGGCGTCACCAACGTCATTCCCTTCTTTGGCCCCTTCATCGGTGCCGTTCCCTCGACTTTGCTGCTTCTCATTGACAAGCCCATCAACGCGGTGTATTTCGTCATTTTCACCCTGATTTTGCAGATGATTGACGGCTATATCATCGAAAATCGTATTCTTGGAGAAAGACTGGGAATTTCTGACCTGTGGGTGTTGGCGGCGGTGCTGGTTTTTGGCGGCGTGTTCGATTTTGGCGGTATGCTTCTGGGCGTTCCCATTTTTGCCGTGATCTATTTCCTGATTTCTGACGCGGTGAACCGCCGCTTGGGGAAGAAACGCTATCCCCGGGATACCGAAATCTACTATTCCCTGCGCTGCGTGGAGGACCTTCCCGTTGCGCCGGAGCCAAGCTATTCCCATGTGTCCGTGGAACCGGCTTACGACATGAATATTGAGCCGGAGGACGACGAGAGTTTTGACGACGAAGAATGAGTTCGCAAATGTGCCGGAAAAGGAGGTGCAGTGCCCATGATGGAGACGGTAAATCAATATTTTCAGACGGACGGAGCGGCACTTGCCCAGACCTTTTGCACCCTTTGGCGTTTTCTGGCGCCGGTGCTGGCGATTTGGATCCTCTGGCGCTGCGCCAAGCCGCTTTTGCGCTTCCGCAGAGAGCCGGAGATCTGGGCATGGATGGTCATGCCTGACGGCACGCAAATTCCGGTCACCCACTGGGAGAATATCATCGGCCGCGCCAAAAGCAGCGATATCGTGATTGATTTTTCCACCGTATCCCGCTCTCATGCCGTTCTGACCCGCTATGACGACGGAAGCTGGTCTTTAACGGAGATCGGTGCCCGGGGTGCCATGCAGGTCAACGACCGGCCTGTGCACGTCTGCGCGGTGCGCTATGGAGATGTGATCTCTCTGGGCGGCGTGGAGATGATGCTGGCGCCGGTCACGGCAGAGGAACTTGAGGAGCAGCAATGCACCCGAACCCGTCCGGCAACGATCGCCCTGCCGGGGCTGACGCTGCTGATTTTGACTCTGTTCCAGCTTTTGACGAGCCTGCAATTCTGGATGAGCTGTTACGCGGAAGATGTAGCCAGGGTGGTCAGAGCCTTCTGGCTCCTCATCGCTCTGCAGTGGCTTTTGTATTTTGGCCTGAAGCTGATACGGCGCAGGAGCTTTGAGGTGGAAAGTCTGGCCTTTTATCTGTGCACGCTGGGGCTTTCGGTGATTGCCTCACGCTGCCCCGGAGACATTACCAAGCAATTTATCTGCATTGCCGCTGGTGTGGTGATCTATCTTGTCATCGGCTGGTCGTTGCGGGACCTCCAGCGGGCGAAAAAGGTTCGCTATCTGGCTGCGGCCGGAGGAATTTTATTGCTGCTTATCAACCTGATTTTCGGCCGCGAGATCTACGGCGCAAAAAACTGGATCCAGCTCGGCTCCATCTCCTTCCAGCCATCGGAGCTGGTCAAACTGTGCTTCATTTTTGTCGGTGCTTCCACCATGGATCGCATTGTTACGCGCCGGAATATGCTCTCCTTCATTGTCTATTCCGGCTTTATCTGCGGCTGTCTTGCCGTGATGAACGATTTTGGCACGGCGCTTATCTTCTTTGTTGCCCTTCTGGTGATCTGTTTGCTCCGAAGCGGCAGCTTTGCTACGCTGGCACTGGTTGCCACCGTGGTGTGCTGTGCGGTTTTGATGGTGGTTTTTATCGACATTCCCGCGCATATTCTCCGGCGTTTCTCCATTTGGGGACACGCATGGGATGACCCCAGCAATCTGGGCTATCAGCAGGTGCGTGCCATGATGTGCCTTGCTTCCGGGGGACTGTTCGGACTGGGCGCGGGGAATGGCTGGCTCAAATATGTGGCGGCATCGGATACCGATCTGGTGTTTGCCTTTGTGGGAGAGGAATGGGGACTGCTGGTGGCGCTGACCATGGTTCTGGCCATTGTGGTTCTGGGTGCCTTTGTGGTGCGCTCCTGCGCCGTTGGCCGGAGCAGCTTTTATACCATCGGCGCCTGTGCTGCCGCTGCGATTCTGCTCACCCAAACCATTTTGAATGTGTTCGGCACTATGGATCTTTTGCCCTTGACCGGTGTGACCTTCCCCTTTGTCTCCAATGGCGGTTCAAGTATGCTCTGCGTCTGGGGACTTATGGCCTTCATCAAGGCAGCCGACACCCGGCAGGACGCCAGCTTTGCCGTGCGAACAGTGCACTCAGGGGAGGCGGATGTGTATGAATAAGCTGTCCAAGCGCGCATGGCTGACCCTTTGCCTGACTTTGACCCTTCTGGGAGGACTTCTGGTGATCGTGGTGCGCTATTCCATCTATGCACCGGACTGGGCGGCCTACCGCAGCGTTGCCACGGCGGGAAGTCAGAGCGGAACGGTCAGCGACTATACCGTCACGGATCGCAGCGGCACCACGGTGCTCACGGAGGACTCCTCCGGCCGGGTCTACCATTCCAGTGCCGCCGTGCGCAGCTCCATGATCCATATTCTGGGCGATAAATACCGCTGGATCGACCGGGTGATCTTCCGCGAATACGGCGATGCGCTTTCCGGCTATGACCGTCTTTCCGGCGTTTATCACACCGGAGACGGAACGGGCAACCTGCAGCTTACCGTCAGCGCACAGGTGCAAGCAGCGGCCTATAACGCCCTTGCCGGGCGCAAGGGCGTGATCGCCGTTTATAACTACAAAACCGGAGAAATCCTGTGCTCCGTTTCCTCGCCCAACTATGACCCCGAAAATCCGCCGGTCATTGACGAAACTGCGGACGAATATGAGGCAGTTTATGTAAACCGCGTGTTCAATTCCGTCTACATTCCCGGCTCCACCTTCAAACTGGTCACCGCAGCCGCGGCACTGGAAAATCTGGATGATATTCAGTCGCGAAGCTTCCACTGCGACGGCTCTGTGGTCATCAACGGCGAAACGATCGTCTGCAACAGCGCCCATGGGGATATCGGCTTGGAGGGTGCCATCGCGCGCTCGTGTAATGTTGTGTTCGCGCAAATCGCAGCGGAGCTTGGCGGTGAGCTTCTCACGGAATATGCACAGCAAATGGGCATCACCAGCAGCTATTCCTTTGACGGCTATACCACGGCAAAGGGCAATATCGACTTGGAAAACGCAGGAAAGCAAAGCGTCGCATGGGCCGGCATCGGCCAATATACGGATTTGATCAATCCCTGTCAGTTCATGGTGCTTATGGGCGCCATCGCCAATGGAGGCCGTGCGGCCAAGCCCTATCTTGTCCAGGAAGTCACCTTCGGCACGTCCGAGGAGTATGCGGCCAAAACAAAGATGACCGACCGGCTTTTAAATGAGGACACAGCCGATACGCTTGCCTCGCTTATGCACTATGCTGTTACCAACACCTATGGGGAATGGAATTTCAGCGGCCTGTATGCCGGTGCCAAATCCGGCACGGCGGAGCAGGGTGCAGGCCAGACCAGCGATGCACTGCTCACCGGATTTGTGCAGGATGAGGACTATCCGCTGGCCTTTGTTGTCATCGTGGAAGGCGGCGGCTACGGCAGCACCACCTGCTGCCCCATCATCCGTCAGGTTCTTGATGCCTGCGTTGTTTCCATGGATCAGGAAAGATAAAAAAATCCCCTTTGGGCGGCCTTGAAATAAAGATTTCAAGGGGGCTCAGAGGGGATGTTTCTTCTGTTTGCCAGAGCAAAATCCGGAGCTGATTGCGCCGGTTGGACAGGCGCTTTTGCATTTGCCGCAGCGGATACATTCAAGGCTGTTGGCGTTTTTTGCCGGATTGCAGCCCATTTCGCAGATATTTCTGCATTTGCCGCAGTCGACGCACTTTTGCGCATCGACCCGGTAGCGGAAGACAGAAATGGGCTGAAAAACGGAATAGATCGCACCGAGCGGGCAGATGTACTTGCAAAACGGCCGGTAGATCACGACAGAAAGCAGCAATGTGACAATGAGGATGACGAGTTTCCACGTATAGAGCCAGCCAAGCGCACCCCGCAGGGCTTTGTTGAGCAGCACCAGCGGAATTCCGCCTTCGAGCGTTCCGACCGGACAGATCAGCTTGCAGAAATAGGGCGCGCCCTGACCCAGCAGGTCGACCAGAAACATGGGAAGCAGAATAACAAAGACAATTAAAATGACATATTTCAATTTTCTGAGAAGCTTGTCGCCGGGGAAGCTTTTGATTTTCTTCGGAAAGGGGATTTTGTGCAGCAAATCCTGAACAAGACCAAAGGGGCACAGCCAGCCGCAGACGAAGCGGCCAATCAGCGCGCCGATGAACATGAGGAAACCTGCAATGTAAAACGCAAAGCGGAAGTTGCTGCTGCCGATCACGGCCTGAAGCGAACCGATAGGGCATGAGCCCAAAGCGCCGGGACAGGAATAGCAGTTCATGCCCGGCACGCAGAGCTTTTTCAGGCTGCCTTTGTAGAGTTTACCCTGAGCGAAGCCCAGCAGATAGCTGTTGGTCAAAAGCGCCCAAAGCCCCTGAACGGTGTGCCGGAAGCCCTGTGAGGACTTTCGGCGTTTCTTTTTATCCAATGCCGATACACTCCAAACATACGTTGATGGCTTTTTTCAGCACAATCGCCACTTCGCCCCGGAAAATCCCAAATGCAACAAAGGCAAGGCCAAGTGCGGCGGTCAAAAGGCCGATCCAGCGCGGAAATTCCCGTTTTCCTAACTTTTCCAACTTTTTCATTCTCCTAGACCGTCCAGTTTCGCCAGCTCAGCGTCCACGATGGACGTCCAGCCGGACAGGTCATTGGCGCCGACATAAGCTTCGCTGATGATCTCACCCTTGGCGTTGACAAAGAAGCTTTCGGGAATGCTTTCAATTCCCGTCAGACGCCCATTGAGGTTGCCCTCATCGGGGATCAGAAAGGGAAACTGCGCACCGCTGCGCTCATAGAGGGTCTTGGCCAGAGAGATCGCATCCTCATCCAGACCGTTTTGCGTTTTGGCGTCGAGAACGATGGCCACAACGCCCAGACGGATGTTCTTCTCGGCATACTGCTGGCGCAGCTTTTCCAGCTCCGGCATTTCCTGCACGCAGGGAGAGCACCATGTGGCAAACACATTGACCAGCGTCAGGTCATATTCTTCAAAGACAGATTCGGTAATGGTGTTTCCAAAAATATCCTCTGTTGTGAAGCTGCCAACGCCGGTGATGCCGTCAATGCGGTCGGCGGAAAAGGCGGAATAGCCCATGGAGAAATCCAGCTCGTGCATTTGTGAAATTGAGATTTCAGAGCTTTGCAGTTCGCCTGTCAGCATGGCGTCTGCGCCCGCGCGGGTGCTCAGATAGTAAACGTATGCGCCGTCGGCGCTTTCGCCCAGCTTCTCGTGGCAATCGCAACCGGTCAGCTCGTCCAGACGCGCCGTCAGAGCTGCTTCATAAACACCGATCACGCCGACCTTTTCCAGAGCGTCCTCCCACGCCAGAATGTCGACGGTGAAGACTTCCTGCGTGCGATCTTCCTCCGTGGTAGAAGAAAAGCGGATAAAGGCATAGGAAATGCCGTTCGAGTTGTTATAATCCTCCTGTGTGAAAGCAAAAACCTCATGCGTTCTGAGTTTGCCCAGCAAATTTTCGGAGAGCTTAACAGTCAGGCCAAGGAAGGGATATTCATAGACCTCCTGCGCCGCAAGGCCGCAGTCCACAGGCCGAAACGCACCGCTTTCTCCGTAGCCAAGGCCATCGAGCAGACCGGTGCTGCTTTCTGCCGTATCCTCTGGCACAGTGAGCTCAGAGCAGCCGGAAAATGCCGCAAGCATAAGCGCAAAGATCAAGAATACGGATGAAATTTTGAAAAGCTTCATACTGTCAGCTCCTTTGATTTTCTGTACCACACTATAGCACACTCCCAGCGGGAAGTCAACCGAATGAGCCTTGCATTTTCAAGTGTTCTGTGCTATCATAAATGCAACCGAATTCGTTCGGAAATCTACGGAATCTCTGAATAAATCGTCGGCGGCGTCCAGTGGTTCTTTTTCCGCAACTCTTTGCTTCTGAAAACTTGAAATACACAAAGTATTCCTGCGTTTTCCGAAGCTCGATTTGCGAAAAAATCTCTCGCTGAACGCTCTTGCCGATTTCATCAGAGCTTCCTTGTTTCAGG
>CAZPRA010000061.1:0-8096 GCA_964588975.1 uncultured Oscillospiraceae bacterium
TGCGGTACCCGAAATTTGTGCGCCGCGCTTGCGGCGGCTTCAAATTTCGACCGCTGCCACTCCTTTTTGCTCGCTTCATCTGCCACAGGCAGCGCTCGCAAACGTCCCCCCCTACACGGTTGTTCGGAGGTGCTTGCCCTTCCAAAAGCAAAGGAAAGCCATAAGGTGCCAAATTGAAATGCGAAAAAGCTTGATTTTTTTCATAATTGCGGTATAATTAGTTATACAAGTTATACCGGCTTCATGAAAAACCGCTTGTATACGTCTGCTTTTCATGGAACATCATATCGCAACGGAGGGTATTTTTATGGAACAAACTGGCTTCCCTGCGGGGAAATTTCTGGCCATGGTGAAAGTCGGCCCTAAGGGGCAAATCGTCATCCCGCTGGAGGCACGCGAGATGTTTGGCATCCGGCCGGGTGACAGCTTGCTGCTGCTTGCGGATTTGCAACAGGGCATTGCCCTGCCGGCTCCGGGTCAGGCGCAGGAGATCATGCAAAAAATCACGCAGCACATGAGCGGTCTTGGAGGGATGAAGGATGAACGCGATTGAAACGCGCGGACTATGCCGTTCCTTTGGCCAAAAACGGGCGGTGGACGGCCTTAACCTGACGGTGCGCGAGGGCGAGCTGTTTTCGCTTCTGGGTGTGAACGGTGCGGGGAAAACCACCACCATCCGTATGCTTTCCGGTCTGCTGCTGCCAAGTTCAGGCAGCGCAAGGATTTTCGGGTTGGATCTTACGACCCAAAGCCGGGATATCAAGCCCCTTCTGGGCATTTCTCCACAGGAGACTGCCGTGGCGCCGAATTTGACGGTGCAGGAAAATCTGGAGCTGATGGCGGGAATTTACGGTTTTTCGCGCCATGACGCCCACCAAAAGGCGGCGGAAAAGATGGAGGAATTCTCCCTTTGGGAGGTTGCGAAGGCGCGGGCAAAGACCCTTTCGGGCGGCTGGCAGCGGCGGCTGTCCATCGCCATGGCGCTCATCCACGAGCCAAAGCTTGTGTTTCTGGACGAGCCGACATTGGGGCTGGACGTTCTGGCGCGTCGGGAGCTCTGGAAACTCGTGGAAAGGTTGAAGGGCAACGTAACAATTATTTTAACGACGCATTACATGGAGGAAGCAGAGGCGCTTTCGGATCGTGTCGGCATCCTGTCCGGCGGGCACCTGACAGCCTGCGGCACGGCCTCGGAGCTGAAGGCGCTGGCCGGTGAGACGTCCTTTGAGGAAGCCTTTATCACTTTGGCGGGAGGTGACAGCCGTGGCTAAAATGCGCTTTTTTGCCCGGCGGAACGCAAAGGAGATCCTGCGGGATCCTCTGAGCGTCTTTTTCGGGCTGGCTTTTCCGCTGGTGCTGCTCCTGCTTCTGAGCCTGATGAACCGCTCCATTCCGGTGCAGGCCGGCATGACTCTGTTTCAAATCGAAGCGCTGACCCCGGGAATTGGGGTGTTCGGCCTGAGTTTTCTGGCGCTGTTTACCGCGACGCTGATCTCGCGGGACCGTTGCAGCTCCTTCATTTCGCGGCTCTATACCTCGCCCCTGACGGGTCGCGATTTCATTCTGGGCTACCTTCTGCCGCTTTTGCCCATGGCGCTGGCGCAGCTTCTGGTGAACTACGCGACGGCGCTGCTGCTGGGGCTGGAGCCGTCGGCGCGGATCCTGCTTGCCTGTGCCGTCAGCCTGCCCATGGCGGTGGTGCACATTGCGCTGGGCATGATCTGCGGCACGCTTCTGAGCGAAAAGGCGGTCGGTGGCGTCTGCGGAGCGCTTTTGACGAATTTGTCAGCATGGCTGTCCGGCACGTGGTTTTCGCTGGAGCTGTTGGGCGAACGCTTCCGGAAGGTCGCAGAGCTTTTGCCCTTTGCCAAGGGCGTTGAGGCCGCCAGAGCCGCCCTTTCCGGGGACACTGCCGCTCTTTTGAGCGGGTTTTGGGTCGAATCTGCGTGGGCAGTCGGCCTGCTGATTTTGGCAATCGCACTCTTTTCAAGAAAAATGCGGGTCAAATAACACTGCAAATATGCGTTATATGCCCAAAAGGGGCTGCCTCACGAAAAACATGAGGCAGCCCCTTTTGGTGCGCCGGTATGGCGATTATTCGGCCAGTTCGCGGTACATGGCCGCAGCGTCATCCTTTCGAACGGCCTCTGCAACGGCCAAAACTTCCACGGCCAAGGTACGGCTGCCGAAGGCAATTTGGAGCACATCTCCCACCTTGACATCATAGGACGCTTTGGCCGGGCGACCGTTGACGGTGACCCGGGCATTGTCACAGGCTTCGTTTGCGACGGTTCTCCGCTTGATCAGGCGGGAGACTTTTAAAAATTTATCCAGACGCATGATTTCCTCCGTGGTTTATTGAGCCGCCGACAGATTTCCGATCAACGGTGATTTTGAATGGGTTCTGGCGCGTGGGACGTTCCCTACAGTGGTGGTCGAAGGTGCCTACACGTGGGACGTCCGGAGGCCGTCCCCTACATAACGTTGCTTGAGGGTGCCTGCGGCGGGAATTAAAAATGGGGTCGCGGAGCGACCCCATTGCGCGCGGGATTATTCAGCGACAGCGCTCTTGAATGCCTTGCCGGCCTTGAAAACGGGAACGCGGGAAGCAGGGATCTCGATGGATTCCTTGGTCTTGGGGTTGCGGCCCATGCGGGCTTCGCGGCACTTGAGCTCAAAGGAGCCAAAGCCCACGAGCTGAACCTTGTCGCCCTTCTTCACGGTCTCGGTGACGCTCTCCACCAGAGCGGCGAGTGCCTTTTCTGCATCCTTCTTGGACAGGCCGGTCTTGCCGGCGATCTCAGCAACGAGTTCGGTCTTGTTCATCATTTGTACCTCTTTCTCAAAATAAATATCATTTCATCGGCCGAAGGGGAAAAGCTCCCGCCGATTATTGACTACCTTTAAAATTTACCACACATTCCCCAATTAAGCAAGTAAAAAATTGGAAAATCTCAAGTAATTTTGAGAATTTTAGCGATTTTTTCCCCTTTTGGCAGCAGGAGGCAGTCTTCATAGGTAATGGCCTTGAGGAGAATGACCAGCAGGAAATAGACCACAACGGCCACGGCGATGGCGGCAACGCAGCAAAGAGCGGTGCTGGCCACATACAGGCTGAGGAAATAGTAGGTGCCATAGGCGAACAGGCCCATGACCACAGCGGCGAGTGCCGATTTCCACAGCGCCGGGAGAAGCTTCGGGTGCTCGGGTAGCACACGCCGCATGGCAACCAAATTCAAAATCATGATGACGAGGAAGCAGCTAAAGGTGCCGATCGGCGCGCCCAAAATGGCGATGTTTGGATTACCCACAAGGCAGAAGTTCACGACCACCTTGACCAGACCGCCGATGAGCGTGTTAATCACGGGAATGACTGTGTGGTCATGCGCCTGCATGATGGCGGTGATCATGTTGGAAATGCTGTTGAGCAAGATGGTAGGCGCCAGAAGCGCCAGAAGCATTGCCGCAATTTCCAGCTTGCTGCCGAAATAGCCACCCAGAAGCGCCATAATTGGCTCGGAAAGCACCAGCACACCGACGGTGCAGGGCAGTGCAATCAGCCCCATCAGGCGCATGGAGGAATTCTGCACGGTTTTGACACCGTGGCTGTCCTTTTTGGTCAAAGCGGCGGTGATGGCAGGGATGATGGCCGCCGTGATGCAGGGGATAAAGGCGGTCGGGAAATTGAAAACCGTCTGGCAGAAGCTATAGATGCCCTTGGCAATCTCCGAAGCGTTCTGCGCAACGGACATATTCTCCTTGGGGTTTTCCGCCGCAATTTCCAGAAGCTTCGACATCACGCCGCTATATTCGGCGCTCTGAAGGCTCACCGTTTCCGCCGCACTGACCAGCCGGCGCATAACGGTGATGCTGTCCAGAAGGCCGATGAGCTGCAAGCCTGCTGCGCCGATGGTGATGGGCACGGCGATGGCCAGAAGCTTTTTGGCCGTGGCACCGGCAGAGATGGCCTCGCCGCCCATGGAGGCGACTTCCTTTTTGTTTTTGCGATAGCGGAAGAAGATGAACAGGGCGGAAAGCCCGGCGCCGATGGAGATACCGGCGATGGTGGCGCCGGAGGCATAGGCGTCATTGCCCGTCAAATGCATGACCAGCCACGCAAAGCCCAGACCCAGCACCAGCTTACCCAGCGCTTCAATGATCTGGCTCAGACCCGTCGGGCGCATATCGCCCTGACCCTGAAAATAGCCGCGTCCGGCGGAGGCAAGGCAGATGAAGATCACAGCCGGGCCGAGGGCAAAGATGGAATAAGAGGCGTTAGGCAGGCTCATGACTTCCGTGGCCAGGAAATTGGGCAGGAGCATCATCAAGCCGGTGCCAAAACAGCCCAAAATCAGGTAGACTGTCAGGGCGGTGCGGAAAATCCGCTGCATTTGTCTGCCGTTGCCCAGCGCCTTTGCCTCGGAGACCATGCGGCTCATGGCAACGGGCAGACCGGTGGTGGAGATGACCAGCAGCACGCTGTAGATATCATAAGCGGCAGTGAAATAGGCGTAGCCATTTTCCCCGATAAGCTGTTGCAGGGGAATTTTATAGAACATTCCGATGATCTTGACGATCATGGTAGCAGCGGACAGAATGGCGGCACCTGCCAGAAAATTCTGTCCGGTTTTTTTCGTGCTGCTCAATTCTGACCTTCCTTTTCTCCGAACATGGTGGGCATGACGTGCTCTGCAAGCTCACGCACCACGGAATTCAGGTCGATGGTGTGATAGGTTCCGGCGGAATAGAGGATGTTGCCGCGAACCATGGTCATGACCACATCGTGGCCGCTGACGCAGTAAGCCAGATGGCTCATCACATTGTGGCAGGGCATAAGATGGGGCTGGGTAAAGTCCAGAAGGATCAGGTCAGCATCCATGCCAAGCTTGATCATGCCGCACTCCTGCTCTCTGCCCTGCGCGCGGGCACCGCAGACAGTGGCCATCATCAGAGCGGCCTGTGCGGGAAGGGCTTCCGGCTTCAGGCTGGTGCCCTTGGCCATGAAAGTCGCCGCCCGGATTTCCTCGAACAGATCCAGATTGTTGTTGGAGGCGCTGGAGTCCGTGCCCAGTGCCACGTTCATTCCCGCACGCACCATGTCCTCCACCTTCGCGCAGCCGGAGGCCAGCTTCAGATTGGAGCAGGGATTGTGAACGGCGCTGATTTTCCGCTTGGCCAGAAGCGCCATATCCTCCGGCTCCAGCCACACGCAGTGGGCGGCAATGCCGGGCACGTCAAAAACATGGTGGCAGTCCAGCACCTGCGCCGGGGTCAGGCCGTAGCGCTCCTTGCAGGCTTCATGCTCCGCCTTGGTTTCGGAGAGATGGATATGCATACGAAGTCCTTCATTTTTGGCATATTCACTCACCGCCTCCCAAACGGGATAGGTGGAGGTATATTCGGCATGGATGGAGGCGTCCACCCGGATGCGTCCGTTGTCATAGCCATGCCATTTCCGGTGGAATTCCACCATTTCCTGACAACGGCTGTCCTTTTCAAAGTCAAAATCCTCTCCAAAGAAGCTGATGGCGCGGGAGAGATTGGCCTTCATGCCGCTTTGCGCCACGGCCTGAGCCGCCTCGTCGCAGAAATAGTACATATCCGAAACGGAGGTGGTGCCAAAGCGCAGGCATTCGGCAAGGGACAGAAGGGTCGCCGCCTTGACGCAGCGTCCGTCGAGACGGTCTTCCCGGGGGAAAATATAGTCATTGAGCCAGGTAGACAGGGAGACATCATCGGCATAGCCCCGCAGAGGGGACATGGCCAGATGGGTGTGGCAGTTGATCAGGCCGGGCATGAGCACCATGCCCTCGCCGTTGATGATCTTTTTGGGCTGCTCATCCGGTGCTTTCCGGGACAGATAGCTTATCTTGCCCTCCGTCACGCCTACAAACGCGGAAAACAGCACCCGCAGGTCTTCATCCATGGTGACTACGGTCACGTTCGAAAATAGAGTATCCATGTAACATTCCTTTCTCTGGCCTATTTGAGCAAAGCGAAAGCCGCTTCCTTCCGGCGCAGAACGTCGTCGATTTTTTGCAGATATTGCTCGGGGAATTTGGGGTTGTGGAAGCGCTCCAGACGGCCATCCGGCAGGTTGATTTTGGTCATTCCGCCGCCGCCAAGGGCGATAATGGAGCAGAGTTCCTCCATCATATAGATGTTATAGGGGCTTTCGCTGCCCGGTTTGCACCAGCCAACGTTCTCGAAGCTGCCGGACATATATTTCTGGCGATAGAGATAATAGGGCGCATAGCCGCCTTGCCGCAGCGTTTGCTCCGCGCCGGAGAGCATTTGTGCCACTTCCTGCGCCGTTGGAAGCGCCCCGCGGTCGAAAAAGAGATCGGCGCCCTTTTTGATGGCCAGCGTGTGAACGGTGATGTTGCTGGGTTCCAGCGCCATCACCTGCGCAAGGGATTGGGCAAAGGACTCCGGCGTGTCCAGCGGCAGACCGGCGATGAGATCCATGTTGATCTCCTGAAAACCGGCCTGACGCGCCATTTCAAAGGCCGCAAGGGTCTGCCCGGCGGTGTGGCGGCGGCCAATGGCGGCAAGAACCGCGTCATTCATGGTCTGAGGGTTGATGCTCATGCGGTCACAGCCCAGCGCCCGCACCGTCTGAAGCTTTTTCAGGCTCAGGGTGTCCGGCCGACCGCCCTCTATGGTATATTCTATCAGCTCTGTCAAGTCAAAATGACGGTTTATCGTCTCCATGAGCCATTGAAGCTGCGAAGTGGAGAGCGTCGTGGGCGTTCCGCCGCCGATGTAAAGGGCACGCACCTTCCGTCCGGTCGCTCGCAAAAGTCCACCCACATGGACGATTTCCTGCTCCAAGGCCTGCAAATAGGGCTGCAAAAGCTGCCCGCAGGCGGCAATGTCCCCGCTGACGAAGCTGCAATAGCTGCATCGGGTGGGGCAAAAGGGAATCCCCACATAAAGGCAGATGTCTCCACTGCGCAATTGTCCAAGGGCATTTTGGCTTGCCTCGGACGCCTCCACGCAGAGCTTTGCCCGGGACGGAGAGACGTGGTAATACTGCTCCAAAAGGCGCCGGGCGGAGTCCGGTGTTCCGCCACTGAGCAGGTGCCGGGTGGTGAGCTTGCTGGGGCGCACCCCGGACAGAGAGCCCCACGGCGGCGGAGAGATGAGCTGCGTGGCCGCCTTGTAATAGACGTTTTGCAGCAGTCGGCGCCGCGTCGGAACGTCCGCCGAGACAAGAAGCAGACGCCCACGCGCACAGGCGGTTTTCCCCCGCAGGGTAATTTTGGCCGTGGCGGTGAGCCAGTGCTGTCCTGCGCTCAGACGGGAAACGGCCCCATCTCCTTCAAAGGGCGCGTCCACCGGCTCCATGCTTTCCTCCGGAAAGAGGGCAAGCTGAAGCTGCTCAATGGCATAGCGGTCGTCATGACCGCAAAGTAACAGTTTCATGAAGAACTCCAAAGTTGAATATGTTGTGAGCGCCAGCCGCAGATGGCGGCGCCATACAGGAGACGTTTGTGAGCGCCGCCTGTGGCGTCATATAGGGCAGAGTCATGACTCCGCCGTCCGCGAAGCGGCATTTGTAGGGCGGGATCCCCCGATCCCGCCGAACGCCGCCACCGGCGGCGTCATGCAGGGAAATTCCAGCGGCGAGTGCACCCAAGGCTCCCTTGTGTAAAGGGAGCTGGCTCCGCATCTTTAGGCGGAGTCTGCTGAGGCCCTTTACCGCTTGGCCTCGGCGGTCAGCGAAGCTGACTGAGGGATTGATTTTTTGGGGTCGAGTTTTCAATAAAAACCGGTATTTATTGAAACTTTTTTGCTTGCAACCCCTCCGGCGAAAATCAAAGATTTTCGCCACCTCCCCTTACACAGGGGAGGCTTTGGCTCGGCGCGAAAGCGAGCATAGTTCCTTTTGACGATTTGCGGCGGGGTGATGGCACCCCGCCCTACGAGCGTGTCATTGCGAACCAGTGGGCGCAATGGTGTGGCAATCTGCATTTTCAAGTCTGTACCGGTCCCCTTGCCTCTCTCTGGGAGAAGTAAGCAGCGCGCACACTGGGCGGAGAGGGTGCCAGTGGAGGGACGATGTAGGCATTGGCCCATACATGGCGCCGCCA
>CAZPRA010000062.1:0-7757 GCA_964588975.1 uncultured Oscillospiraceae bacterium
CCTTTGCGACTTCTTCCTTTTGGAACTTCTTTTTATTGGCACTGGCTTTGATGTGTGTTCCGTCAATAAAAATAGTGCTGGGGTCTACCATCCGGTTATTCAGTGCCTTGTTGAGAATGTGTTCAAAGATCTCCTGAGACAATTCCTCCGGAAATCGCTTGCAAAAGGCATAACTCACCGTGGCAAAGTGGGGGATCTCATCCAGCAGACCATACCCAAGAAACCAGCGATAGGAAAGTGTATCTTGAATACGCTGATGTGTCTGACGGAGGGATGGGATGCCGAAAAGGTGCTGAATGAGTACCATCTTGATGAGTACGACAGGGTCGGTTCCGGGTCTGCCGTTATCGTGACAGTAATAAGGTTCCAGTCTCTCATACAGCCATTCATAGTCCATGACCTTTTCGATCTTCCGCAGAAGATGATCCTGCGGCACCAGTGCCTCCAAATCTACAATGATTGCTTCGCTTCTTGCATCTTTTCTCCAGCGTTCCATAAATACACCCCCATCTGCGATTATTATATCACATATGGGGGTAAATTGGTAGTTTTTTGACAAGCTGAAACGGTGTGCGGTTTTCCGCACACCGTTTGGTGGTTATTTGGTGGAAATCCGGTATTTCTTTGCGTAGTCCTGATAGATGGCGGTAAAGGTCTTGCTGCCGCCGGTTTTCACATCGTTCAAATACTCGTGGGTCTCAAAACTGCCCTGGGTTGTCTCGATCAGGGCAACGGCAATGTTGGAGCAGTGGTCAGAGACACGGGAATAGTTGTTGAGAATGTCCGAAAGAACAAAGCCGGTCTGGATGGTGCATTTGCCTGCCTGAAGCCGCTCGATATGGGAGTTTTTCGCAGAGGCAATGAGCACGTCGATGACCTGTTCCAGAGGCTCTACCCGCTTGGCCAGAGCAACATCGTCCTCCGTGAAGGCGCGGATGGTGAGCTCCGTGATTTCAGACAAAGCACTGGTGATGGTTTGCAGTTCATCCCGGGCAGCATCGGTGAAGACGATCTTCTTTTCGCTGATCTCCTGACCGGAGCGCAGCAGGTTGACCGCATGGTCACCCAGACGCTCAAAATCACCGATGGTGTGCAGAAGCTTGGAGACCTCGCGGGAATCGGCATCGGACATGGAACGGCTGGAGAGCTTGACCAGGAAGGTGCCCAGCTTGTCCTCATACATATCCAGCTCGTCTTCATAGGCAAAGACTTGCTGTGCGTCCTTTTCAGAATAGTGCTCCACCAGCTTCAAAGCGGCGGAAACAGTATCCCGGGCAGTGGCGGCCATTTTGCTGGTCATGGCGGCAGCTTCGTTGACGGCGATGGAAGGCGTGTTGATGAGGCGCTCATCCAGGAAGGCAAATTCCTGCTTTTTCGCCGGACGAACCAGGAAATTGGCAATGGAAATCAACTGCTTGTGGAAGGGAGCCAGAATGACGGTGTTGACCACATTGAAGATGGTGTGCACCAGCGCGACACCGGGCAAGCTGATGGAGTCGGTGAGGAAATCAAAGCCAAAAATGGCGTTGGCACCATAGAACAGGGACAGGCAGACCACAGTGCCGATGACCTTGATGGTGGTGTGAATCACGGCCACCTTCTTGGCATCCTTGCTGACACCAAAGGAGGAAATCACAGCGGTCATGCAGGTGCCAATGTTGGCGCCCAGCACCAGAGGAATGGCCATTTCATAGGTGATCTGGCCGGTGGAGGCAAGGGTCTGGATGATACCGATGGTGGCGGCAGAGCTCTGAATCACACCGGTGAAGATGGTGGAAACCACCACACCCAGCACGGGATTTTCAAAGGCAACCAGAATTTGAGAGAACTTTTCCGAATCCTTCAGGCCGGAGACGGAATCCCCCATGAGGGTCATGCCGAACATGAGGACGGCAAAGCCCACGCAGATCTTGCCAAGATCCTGCCGCCGGGTCTTTTTGGACATCATGATCAGGGCAACGCCGAGAAGGGCAATGATGGGGGAGAAGTTTTCCGGCTGCAAAAGGGCGATGGGGCCATTGGTATCCAGACCGGACAGAGAGGTGATCCAGTTGGTCACGGTGGTGCCAATGTTGGAGCCCATGATAAAATTGATGGTTTGGTCAAACTGCATAATGCCGGAGTTGACCAGACCGACCAGCATGACCGTCATGGCGGAGGAGGACTGAATGGCAATGGTGATCCCCGCACCGAGGCTCATGGAGGACAGGGGACTGGAGGTGACCTTTTTCAGGGAACGCTCCAGCGAGCCGCCTGCAAGCTTACTCAAACCGCCGGACATGACGTTCATACCGTAAAGGAAAAACGCCAGTCCGCCAATCAGTTTTAAGACGCTGAGCAGTACTTCCATAGTATTAAAACTCCATTTCTATTTGTATGGGTCGGGGGGTATTTGGGAAATTGCCCCTTTTCCACAATTTTACTATAATAGAACTCTTTCGTAAAGTCAAGAGCTTCCGGCGAATTGAGGGGAAATTTGGCGAAAAAGTTTTTCCGGCACTTGCGCCCCAAAGCTAGGATACCCGATTTTTCAGGCTTTTCTTCTCTGCGTCTTGACGCGGCGGCTTTTTTTGTGTAGAATAACAGAAAACGACCAAAACCGACAGTTCGAAACCATCCTGTCGCAAAACAAAACTATGGAGAAATCAAAATGAACCACAAAATTCGGGAGCTGGTGCGTGCAGCGGTCATCGCGGCGCTGTATGTTGTCCTGTCCCTGCTGCAAAATCTGCTCTTTCCCGGTTCGGCATCCATGGCGGTGCAGTTCCGTGCGGCCGAGGCGCTTTGTGTGCTTGCGCTGTTTACCCCTTCTGCCATCGCCGGACTAAGCCTCGGGTGTTTTCTGTTCAACCTGACATCTTCCGGCTCGCTGCCGCTGGATTTTCTTGTGGGCACCGCTGCAACGTTTCTCGCTGCATGGGGAATGTACGCCCTGCGCAATTTGCGGATTTGGCGTTTGCCTATCCCTGCGCTGCTGCTTCCGGCCGTGAGCAACGGCCTTCTGGTCGGTTGGGAGCTGACGGCTTTTGTGGGGGAAAGTCCCTTCTGGTTCAATGGCCTTTGCGTTGCCGCCGGTGAAGCGGCGGTGCTTTTGACGCTTGGCGTAGCATTATATGCCGCCCTGTCCCGCCGGGGTCTGCACCGGCGCCTGTTTGGGAGGTGAAGCCGGTGCGTGCCCGAAGGCTTGCCCTTTGCGGGGTTCTGGCCGCCGTTGCCCTCGGAATTTTCGTTTTGGAGGCGCAGATCCCTCTGCCGCTTCCTGTTCCCGGGCTGAAACTCGGCTTGAGCAATCTGGTGGTGCTCTTTGCCATGGTCGTGCTTGGCCGGCGTGAGGCTGCTGCGGTTCTGGCGGTGCGAATCGTGCTTGGCTGCCTGTGCACCGGACAAGTTTCCGCTTTGCTCTATTCTCTTTCCGGCGGTCTTCTCAGTTTCCTCGTCATGGCGCTGTCTTTGCGCATTTTGAAGGAAAATCAGCTTTGGGTGGCCAGCGTTCTGGGCGGCATGGCGCACAATATCGGCCAAATGGCGGTTGCCGTCTGGCTTACGGGAACGCCCGGGTTGGTTTCCTATCTTCCGGTACTGCTCCTGTGCGGGCTGCTCACCGGCACCTTCACCGGCCTTTGTGCCCAACTTCTTGTTAAACATTTTCCAATCGGAAAATTTTGGAGGTAATATTATGAAAAAATTTTTGCTGTTGCTTCTGTGCTGCACACTGTGCCTGTGCATCCTTTCCGGCTGCGTGATCCGTGGGCTTGAAGACGATGACGAGAGCTCATCCGAGCTCACTTCCGAAGAAAGCACTTCCGAGGAACGCATTTCGGATGAGAGTACTTCCGAGGATAGCTCTGCGCCTGCTGACGAGCACGATCACGCTCACGTCAACTATAAGGGCCTGACTTCCGCTTCTTCCACGCTGGAGGACGTTGCCAATGCCGAAGGCAGAGAGCACGACTTTACCTTCCCGGACGGAGACGGCATGGACGTTTATGTCTACAACAACGTGACCATGGACAATTTTAATTTCGATCAGGTGCAGTTCTCTCTGAAGGAGAGCTATGTGCGCATTTCCTGCACCAACAGCTCCGCTGAGGATGTGGCAGCTTTGCTTGCCCAGTGGGAACAGGAAATGACGGAAACCTACGGCGAGGCAAGCACCTCCTCCGATGGTACCCTCATGTCGTGGAGCGACCACACGGGCAACTATGTTGTGCTGACGCAGCTCAACGACAAAACCATCCAGCTCTGCTTCTATCTGGTTGCATGAGCGGGGAAAACACAGCCCGGGAACTGCTGCGTCAGGGAGACTACACCTGCGTGGTGTGCGTGCAGGGACAGGTCATCACCTCCCGGCAGCGGGGAATTCGCCCCCTTCTGGAGCACTGGGAGACTGGACACCTGTCCGGTGCCTCCGTTGCCGATAAAATCATCGGCAAGGCTGCCGCCATGCTGCTGATTTTGGGCGGCGCCCGAAAAGTTTTTGGTCAGGTCATGTCGGAAACTGCCTGCCGGCTTCTTCTTGACGCGGGCACGGAAGTGTCATGGGGCACCCTGACCGACCATATTGTGAACCGTGCCGGAGACGGCCTTTGCCCCATGGAGCAGGCCGTCCGTGACCTCAACAACCCCGCTGACGCCCCCGCTGCCCTCCGCACCGCTCTGCAAAAACTGAGCGGACAACAGGGCGCTTCAAAATCAGAATAATAGCAGCCGGTAAAAAGGAAACTGCGTCCTTTTTACCGGTTTTTCATGAAAAATGTCGAAAAGGATTGACAAATAACAGTGAATCATATAAACTCATTGTGTAGCCGTATGGCATGGTTGCACAGAAGTGGGAAAGGAAGCGATAAGATGTTTTGCGAAAACTGCGGAACGAAACTTAGTGAGAATGCTGCATTTTGCAAGTTTTGCGGCAGACCGATCAAGCAGGCTGTGCCCCGGAGTGAGTCGGAACCGCTGCCGGTCAAGGAAGAAATAGTGGAGCAACCCCAGCCGTTTGCGCCGATGCAGCAGATGCCGCCCGCACCTTCGGCTCAGGAGATAGCGCAGCCAGTGCCAAAAAAGAAAGCGAAAAGCATCCGGTGCTTCTGTATGCTGCCGCTGCTTGTGGCGCTTGGTATTTTACTTTACCAAGTTGCGGCATATACGATAGTATTTTGCCATTATTATGATTCTAACATAGCACAGTTGCCCTTTGGGCTCAGCATCAATATACCTTATTATTTGGGCTATGTCTTACTCGATTCAATTTTACCGCTCATTCTCTGGCATATGCATTGTAAAAAGTCAAATCGAAAAGCGTTTGCAGCCATGGGTGTTCTGGCGCTTTCGGTGCTGGTGCTGCAATTCCTATCCGCTTGCGCAAATTACATGAGTAACAACTTTTATGTGATGGCACTGTGCAACCTGATCCCTGGCAGTGATCTTGTTTCAGATAGTAATTACTGGTTCTCTTGTATGTCTTCGCTGGTTTATTATCTGCCCACTGCCGCCGTTGCTTTGTTTGCGTTTCTTGCTCGAGCAAGGCTTGCTAAGGCGGAACGCGATGGAAGCATCTTGCCGTTTGAGAAGGCGGAATTTGCACCTGTGACGGTCTCCAACGACACTGACGAATGGAATGAGCCGCTACTTGATTATGATCATGATTTAGACCTTGGCGCGGAGGAAACGACTTTCCTGAACGAAACGGAAATACAGGTACCGACACAAATGACGCAATCTGCGCAAGAGCCCGTGCAGATTGCCGTACAGACTCCTGCACAGGTGCATTCGAGATTCTGCGACAACTGCGGGGCGGAGCTCTGGGACGAAGACCTGTTTTGCTTCCAGTGCGGCAAAAAACGCAGCAATTGAGCAGCGAGGAAGGGAGCAACACAAGATGAAACAGTTCTTTAAGCCAATGCTGCTGGGGATTCTGTGCGGTGTGCTGATTTTTGGTGGGATATTCCTGTTCAAACATCTCTCAAAGGACACCTATGAGGGTAGGGGCTTTCACAGCCCGGAAGACGCAATATCGGCCTATCTGGAAGCATTGCAGGATTGTGACCCGGAGGCAATGCGCCAGACCTTTGCCATTGAAACCTATGCGAAGAATTTTGATGCAGATGAATTTTGGAGCGACAACTATTACCAAGCGGGCGACTCTAGCTATATAAGGATTCCAACGGATGTTGAACTGGGCTATGAATTGGCAGTGCAGCAACGGTGTGCGTCTCTTTCAGAGAATATTATAGCGCCTTTCTTTATGGCCTCAGAGGGCGCATTCAACAGCGGAGAAGACTTTCACAATGCAACATATAACTATGGGCGGGTTACCACTCTGGATGAGAACGACGAAATCGAAGAATTCATTGAAGCACATCGCCGCAGTGAGTATGAACCTATTCTGAAAGGCATGAAAATTCTGGACATTTACGAAGAAGATGAGGATGATTATACCGAATACTATCGTGATAACGCCGCTAGATGGTATGGCGCAGACGATTTTCGATTCTACATTGCGGAAGTGGAAGTGGACGGGATGAAATGCATCTTTAGTATGCAAATTGCCTGTTATGATGGCAAATGGTATAACTTCGCCTGTGGAACACCGAAATCCGGCAGTGGACTTGCTTCCGGTGGTTTCGTCACGGATGATTAAGGGAGGGATAATGAATGCCTTATTGCAGACAGTGCGGCACCCGGTATGAAGAAGGACAGAAGTTTTGCGGTCTTTGCGGCGTAAATGTTGGAAAAGGCATAACAGAACGTGAAGCCGAGCCGGAGAAACAGCCGAAAAAGAGCAAAAAATTATCGCACCAACTGTTGGGATTTCTCAGCGGTTTTCTGGCAGCGGCGATTCTGTTTGGCGTTTTTTCCCTTGCACTTCGGAATGACGGAAAACTGGAAAAAGGCTACAGCTCCCCGGAGAATGCAGTGACAGCCTATTTGGAGGGCTTGCGGGACGGAGATATGGATAAAATGCTGTCCTCATTTGCGGCAGAAAGCTTTGTGGAAGGCAGCCATTTGCGCGAACATGAGTGGAAGTATATCCTCTATTCAAAATCAAACCGTGTTGTAACCGCTGATGCGGTGGAGGGGTTGGAGCGGTTTGCTGCTTTTGACCGATACACCGCACAACTGAGCAACATTGAACGTACTTATCTGACACTGATGCAGGAGCCTGAGAAAGAGTTTGCATATGACGGCTATGACTGGTTTATGGATATGTTCCATGGTGCAGGCATTGGCTCTGGCGGTTGCCTGATTTGTGGGGATGACAACCTGAAGGACTTGGCAGAAATGTTGCGGGATGAGGAATGGACAAAGCAGCTTGAATCGCTTGAAATTCTGGGCTTTGTGGAGCCTGAGAAGTACCTTGACATCAGCAGTCAGGAGTATAAGCAACAGAAAAGGGAACTGTGTGATTACGCATCGAAACACTATGGGTTTGATGAGGTGGAGCTGGTAGTTGCGAAAGTAAACATGGCAGATTATAAGCTGTATTTTGCTATGGAAGTTGGGCTTATGGATGGCAAATGGTATAACTATGCTACGTTCGATCAAATCGCTGGTTCCTTACAGGACTCAGGCGGTTTTCGTTTCCGCTGAGCAAGTTGGAAAAGAATAATGACATATAAAACGTCATAAGCAGAAGCGTTAGCATTTGGCTTGGTACCGCTCACGTGAAAAATAGTAAAAAATACGCCTCTGAACGGGGTTTCCCTTCAGAGGCGTGTGCTTTTATTCTGCGGGGATGGCGGACAGGGCGCTTTGGCAGA
>CAZPRA010000063.1:0-7647 GCA_964588975.1 uncultured Oscillospiraceae bacterium
TGCAACAACCCCTTTGACGAGCCGGAGATTTATTTGGCGCCTTTGCCGGTGGCGGTTTTGCGTGAGGCGGTGGCAGCAATGAGCAGCACCGCGCCCAACGCGGAGAGGGCAAAACAGCACAGGAGCATTTTTCCCACGCCGAGCAGGTCGATCAGTGCGCCGCCCAGAACGTGGGCAATGAGGCAGCCGACGGTGTTCGTCACGCCCAGGTAGGTCTGCCCCTTGACCGCGTCGCGTTGCTCCACCACGCCTTTGACATAGTAAACGGAGCTGACGGCAAAGAGGGCGAAGCCCAGCATTTGCGTGAGTTGGGCGGCATAGAGACCGAACACGCCGGGCAAAAGCCAGCTTAAAAGCAGCCGCAGGGAGAAGAAAATACCGGAAAGGCACACCCATTTTCCGCCGGACATCCAGCCGCGGACACGGGAGAAGAGGAACATAGTTGGCAATTCCACGGCGGCGGCGATGAGCAGGGCGGTGCCCTGCGCGTCACCGTTGCCCTTAAATTCCGCAATCTGGAACATACAGTTCGACAGCACGTTGTGTCCGACATAAAGCAATACCGAGCCGAGCAGGAACACGGCGAAGCTTGGATTTTTGCGGAAGAATTCTGCCATCGTGCTAGCAGAGCGCTCGCCGGAGGCGGAGGCGCTTTCGGTAAAAGGCAGGGTGGACAAAAGCAGCAGCAGACTCAAAACCGCAGTGCACAGCAAAACGGCGTTGAGGCCGAAGCGGGCGATCAGGGGCACAGCGGCCTGTGCACACAGGCCGAAGCTGACCGAGCCGACGCCGCGAGCCAGTCCGAAATTCAGGTTTCGGCCACAGGACATCCCCAGTGCGTTAGAAAAAGACGGGATGATTTGAAGGCAGACGCAGGCGGCAGCATAGAGCAAAATCTGCGCCCAAAGTCCGTGCCAGAGCAGAAGCACCAT
The DNA here is from genome assembly GCA_964588975.1 of uncultured Oscillospiraceae bacterium. Lineage (GTDB taxonomy): Bacteria > Bacillota > Clostridia > Oscillospirales > Oscillospiraceae > JAZOXB01. The sequence continues at coordinate 933 of CAZPRA010000063.1, forward strand.
GCAGCTCAGCCCCATCAGTCCGGCGCACAGCATGACCACCGCCCGGCAGTTCATCGCCCTGCGGTCGACCGCCGAAGTGAGCAGCGGTTGGGCGAGAAAGGACAGTGCCGTGGCAATGCCCAGAAGCACCCCAACGGAAAAATCGGACAGGCCAACATCGAGAAGATAGCGGTTGGCATAGGAAAACAGGAAGCCGTAGGAGCCCCAGAGCGCTGCCTGCATCAGACAGTAGCTCCCCTGCAAACGTCTCTCTTTCATTTCAAAACCTCATGATACCAGTTTAGCAGAAGGTCTGCCGCCATACCATAGGACTGGACGCCCTCGGGCACGGAAAAGCTTTTCAGATAGGTGTCATAAACGGCATCGGATACCTTGCTGGCCGTTTCGCTGCGAAGGGCGGAGTAGTGCGCGCTGGCGCGTCGAATATCGTCGGAAAGGGTCTGGTTCACATCGCCCCAGACAGCTCGAGCGCGTTCCGGGTCGACCTTGTAAAGCGCATTGTAACAAGATAGAAACGCGTGGTAGTAGCCGGAATATTGGAAGTCCGCGCGGTCGCTTTCGGAGCAGGCCAGAAATGCGGCAAAATTCGCCTCGTCTTCCCGGGCAAAGCCCAGCCGGTGTGCCGCCTCGTGGCACATGGTATAGGGCATGGAGACTTCATAGGTCAGGGTGCTGGCGGCGCTCTCGCCGGTGAGGCAGAGGAACACTCCCGTGGTGCCGGTTTTGGCCATCAGGGGACTGCTGAGAAGGGTCTTGACGCGAGCCTTGGAACCGCTGAAACATTCATAGTCTTCGGCAAGCGGAACAAAGCTTTTGCCGGCCTCCTGACCAAGCTCTGTAAGCTCGGCGGAGAGGAAAAAGCCGTCCTCGTCCCGATCCACGCTCCGCGCAGCGGTGTTGGCCCTGTCCAGATAGTAGCGGGTGGCTTCCTCAAGCTGCTCGACCGTATACTGCTTTTCCGCCAGACCCATGCGCTGAGAAATGGACGGAGCGTAGTAGTTCAGACCCCAGAGCGCCACAAAGAGGAACACGCCCACGCTGAGCCCCAAAAGCAGACCGGAAGCCCACCGCAGGAAGCGCCCACGGCACAGGGCGCGAATGAGGGTAACTACTGCCCAGAGGATCAGCGCGCACAAAATCAGCTCCCAAAGGCTGAAGGAGGTGAAGGCACTGAGGTTGCTCAGGGCGGTCATGGCCTTGGCAGAGAAGGGCGAATAGTAGGAAAAGAAGGCAGTAGGCAGGTGCTTTGCTCCCAAAATCAGAAGAACGGTCAAAAGGGCAAAGCCCAGCGCGCTCAGAAGACGGGAAAGAATTTTCATTGGGCATCCTCCTGCGCCAGAAGCGCAAGAAACAGCGCCAGGCCTCTGTCCAGAACCGCCTCGTCAAAGTCAAAATGCGGAGAATGGAGTGGCTCGCCGCCGGTGCCAAGCCAGAACAGAACGCCGGGTACCTCCTGCTGATAAAAGGAAAAATCCTCCGTGGTGAAGCTCGGCTCGGCCGTTTGAAGGTCAAAAACCTCCGCCGCCTGACGCAGAAGCGTAGCGTCATTTTGAATGGGCGGATAGCCATCGGAGCGGGTCAGAGTGATCGTGCAGCCCGTCTGCATGGCAACGTCCTGCGCAAGCGCGTCCATCTGCGCGCAAAGGGTGGCGTAAAGCTCATCGGAGAGCACCCGGAAGGAGCCTTCCAGCCGCGCAGAAGCGCTCACGGCGTTGCGCACCGTTCCGGCGGTCATTTTGCCGAAGCGCAGCACGCAGCACTGCCCTTCTGCCAGACGGTAAAGCCGCTGCAAAAGAAGGCTTGCGGCATAAAGAGCGTCGTGACTTTCCTGCCAATGGGCGATATGGGTGGATTTGCCCTGAATTTCCACCGTCAGCTCGCAGGAACGTGCCATCAGGCCACCTTCACGGCTGGCCACAACGCCCTTTTCCAGCTCCGGCCAGAGGTGCAGACCATAGATCCTCGTCACGCGGTATTGGCGCAGAAGCCCGCTGCAGCACAATGCTGCCGCACCGCCGGTCGTCTCCTCCGCGGGCTGAAAGATCAGGAGCACGTTGCTTTTTGGCCGTTCCTCCGGCGCCAGAGCGTCCAGCGTTTGCGCCAAAGTGAGCAAAATGGCCATGTGCCCATCGTGGCCGCAGGCGTGCATGAAGCCCGCCCGGCGGGATGCAAAGGGCAGACCAGTCTGCTCAAAAATGGGCAAAGCGTCCATTTCCGCCCGGAACGCCACGGTTTTCGCACGCTGGAAGTCAAAAAAAGCGCAAACAGACCGCCCTACTGGGGAAAAGACCCGGCAGGAAAGCGGCCGCAGGGTCGCTTCCAAATACTGCGCCGTCTGCTCCACGTCCCAATCCGTTTCGGCCAGAGCGTGTAACGCCCGCCGGTGCTCAGAAAGGCTCATTGGCTTGCACCTCCAAGGATTTTGCTTATCTCACAGTAGTATAGCGCATTTTCCCGGAAATTGCAAGGGAAGCCGGAGCGAATCATGCTTCCGGGCAGTGTAAATGATTTCATCAGAGTTTCCCTTGAAATACGGGCGAAAAAATGATAAAATAGCAGAAAATATGAAAAAGCGGACGAAGTGCGCCTGTGGCGGCTGTTTCCGCGTTTTTGCAATCATCAAAGGAGGGCTTGACCCTTGAATACGAAAACAGGCAGAATTTCCGAAGAACAGCTTGACCGGCAGATGGACATCTGTGCCCGAATCTGTCAATGGTGGCAGGAGCAGGGCATCGTTCCGAAGGCCTTTGTGGACACCTACGGCTGCCAGCAGAACGAGGCAGATTCCGAGCAGATCCGGGGTATGCTCCAGCTCTCCGGTTACACGTTTACGGACACGGAGGAAGGCGCTGACCTGATCGTTTTGAACACCTGCGCCATTCGCGAGCACGCCGAGCAGCGGGTGTTTGGCAATGTGGGCGCGCTGGTGCACACCAAGCGCCGCCACGAGCGGCAGAAAATTTTCCTGTGCGGCTGCATGATGGGGCAAAAGCAGGTATCCGAGCGCATCCGGCACTCCTATCCCCATGTCGACGGCGTCTTTTCCACGCACCACCTGTGGGAATTCCCAGAGCTTTTGTTCTGCGTGCTCACCACGGGCAAGCGCGTTTTTTCCGTTGAGGACTCCGCCGGTGCAATTGCCGAGGGTCTGCCCGTCTGCCGGAGCAATTCCCTTAAGGCGTGGGTCAGCATTATGTACGGCTGCAACAATTTCTGCTCTTATTGCATCGTGCCCTATGTCCGCGGCCGCGAACGCAGCCGTCTGCCGGAGGATATCTTAAAGGAATGTAAAGACCTCATCGCCCAAGGCTATAAGGAGATCACCCTGCTGGGTCAGAACGTGAATTCCTACGGCAAGGATCTTGGGCTCGGCGTGGATTTTGCGGACCTTTTGGCGCAGGTGGCGCAGCTTGACGGCGATTTCCGTCTGCGCTTCATGACCTCCCACCCCAAGGACGCCAGCTTCAAGCTCTTTGACACCATCGCCCGCTATCCCAAAATCTGCAAACAGTTCCATCTGCCGTTCCAATCCGGAAACGACCGGATTTTGAAGGAAATGAACCGGCACTATACCTCCGGCCAATACTTGTCCCTCGTGGACTATGGTCGCAAGCTCATGCCGGAGCTGGTTCTGACCTCTGACGTCATCGTGGGCTTTCCCGGCGAGACGGAGGAGGAATTTGAGGACACGTTAAAGCTCATTGAGCGCGTGGGCTATGACGCCCTGTTTACCTTTATTTTCTCTCCGAGGCAGGGCACACCTGCTGCGTCCATGCCCGATCCTTTCACCAAGGCTGACAAAAACCGCCGTTTTGACCGGCTTCTGGCCCTGCAAAACCGAATTTCTCTGGAAAAGCACCGCGCCTATATTGGCACTTCTCAGCGGGTTTTGGTGGACGGTCAGGACACAACGCTGCTCACCGCACGCACGGACGGCGGACGGCTGGTGCGCTTTGCGGGGCCTGAGTCGCTTGTGGGGCAGTTTGCTCGCGTGGAGATCACCGACTGCACCACCTGGAGTCTCACGGGCAAGCTGCCCGAGGAGCCGGAAAAATCCATCCGAAAGGAAGGCTGAAAATCATGTCCGAGCAAACGCCCATGATGCGGCAGTATTCCGAGCTGAAAAAGCAGCACCCTGACTGCATTTTGTTCTTCCGGCTGGGAGACTTTTATGAGATGTTCTCCGACGATGCACGTCTGGCGTCGAGGGAGCTTGACCTCACCCTGACCACCCGCGACCGCGGCAAGGAAAAGGAGGAGCAGACGCCCATGTGTGGCGTGCCCTACCATTCCGTGGAGGCGTATATCGCCCGGCTGGTGCAGAAGGGCTATAAGGTCGCCATCAGCGAGCAGATGGAAAATCCGGCGCAGGTGCGGGGGCTGGTGCGGCGGGATATCACCCGTATCGTCACACCCGGCACCGTGGTGGAGAGCATTATGCTCGACGAGAGCAAAAATAACTATTTCGCCTGTGTCTACGGGCACGATGGCCGCTATGGTCTGAGCCTTTGCGACGTTTCCACCGGCGCCTTTTACGCTACCTTTGCCGAGGGCAAGCAGGCCATGGAGCGCATCATCTCCGAGCTGGGGCAGTATGAGCCCTCCGAAGTGCTTCGCGGTGGCGACGCGGCAAAGGACGAGCTGCTCACCGAAGCTTTAAAGGAAAAGCTCAACTGCTGCGCCGATATCGGCGTGCGTGAGCTGTTTGACACCTTCGCCACGGAAAAGATCGTCACCGAGCAGTTCGGCAAAAGCCTGCCCGCTCTCGGTCTGAAGGACTATGAGGAGGTCTGGTGCAGCGCAGGTGCGCTTTTGCGCACGCTCAAGGAGCTGCAAAAGGCAGAGCTGAGCCACGTTCGCACCATGGAATTTTACATTCACGGCCGCTATCTGGAGCTGGACCTCACCGCACGCCGCAATCTGGAGCTGACGGAGACCATCCGCAGCGGCGAAAAAAAGGGCTCCCTGCTCTGGGTCATGGATCACACCCGCACTCCGATGGGCACCCGGTTGCTTCGCAACTGGCTGGAGCGGCCTCTGCTCAATCCCAAGCACATCAACCGCCGTCTGAACGGCGTGAAGGAACTGGTGGACGACACCTTCCTGCGCCAGACCCTTCTCGAGCAGCTTCGCGGGATCAGCGATCTGGAGCGGATTATGGCGCGAATTGTCACCGGCACAGCCAACGCCCGTGACCTTCTGGCGCTGCGCAACGGCTGTGAGCCGTTACCGGCCTTGAAGCAGACGGTGCTTTCCCTGCAATCGCCGGTGTTCGAGAGCGTCCGGGAGCTGTTTGACGACCTTGCCGACCTGCACAAGCTCATCGACACCACCATTGCCGAGGATGCACCCTTTACCGTCCGCGAGGGCGGCATCATCAAATCCGGCTACCACGAGGAGCTGGATCGCCTGCGGGATATCGTCAGCGGCGGCAAGGGCACGCTTGCCAAAATTGAGGCCGAGGAAAAGGAAAAAACCGGCATTAAAAATCTGAAGGTAGGCTATAACCGCGTCTTCGGCTACTATATCGAAGTGGCCAAAGGTCAGGTTCATCTGGTGCCCGAAACCTACATCCGCAAGCAGACCTTAACCAACGGCGAGCGCTATATCACCCCGGAACTGAAAGAGCTTGAGGCCACTATTTTGACCGCCAGAGACCGCATCGCCGCCACGGAATATGACCTGTTCATCTCCATCCGGGATCTGGTCGCCAAGAATTCCGCCCGTGTGCAGGGTGCGGCTCAGGCCATCGCCTGTCTGGACGTTTTGAGCTGCTTTGCCGACAACGCCGTGAACTATCACTATTGCCAGCCCGAGGTCGACCTCTCCGGCGAGATCGATATCAAAGACGGCCGCCATCCGGTGGTGGAGCAGACCCAAAAATTCCCGCTTTTTGTTCCGAATGACACTTTACTTGATATCGACGCCAACCGGACTGCCATTATCACCGGCCCCAATATGGCTGGCAAATCCACCTATATGCGACAGGTCGCACTGATGGTGATCATGGCGCAGATGGGTTCCTTTGTCCCGGCAAAATCTGCCCGGCTTGGGATCGTGGATCGCATTTTCACCCGTATCGGCGCCTCAGACGAGCTGTCCTCGGGTAAATCCACCTTCATGGTGGAGATGAGCGAAATGGCCAACATCCTGCGCAACGCCACCAGCCGGAGCCTGCTTCTGCTGGACGAAATCGGTCGAGGCACGTCCACCTTTGACGGCATGGCCATTGCCCGCGCGGTGCTGGAATACGCCACTGACCGGCGTCAGCTTGGTGCCAAGACCCTCTTTGCCACCCATTATCATGAGCTGACCGAGCTGGAGCAGGAGGTCGAAGGCGTGAAAAATTACAACATCTCCGTGAAAAAACGCGGTGCAGATATCGTTTTCCTGCGAAAAATTCTTCCCGGCACCGCCGACGGCTCCTACGGCGTGGAGGTTGCGCGTCTGGCAGGGTTGCCCCAGAAGGTGATCATGCGGGCGGATAAGCTCCTTTACGATTTGGAGCACACAGCCCCGGTCAAAAAGGCGCCGGAGCCGCCTTCCGACCAGCTTTCCATCGCCAATCTGGAAAATGACGCCCTGCGGAAGAAGCTCGAGAGCCTTTCCGTGGAGACGATGACTCCCATCGAGGCCATCAACGCCCTGTACGAGCTGAAAAATATGCTCCAATAGAACCCCAAGCCAACCCTTTGAGCAGCGTCCTCGACGTCCC
>CAZPRA010000064.1:0-7602 GCA_964588975.1 uncultured Oscillospiraceae bacterium
TGAAGCCGCCGTCGATGCAGCTCTTGCAGGTCTCGAAATCGGGGCCGTGGTCAAGGTGCAGGGCGATGGGGATCTCGGGATTTTCGATAACAGCCGCTTCCACCAGCTTGGTCAGGTAGGTGTGGTTGGCATAGGCACGGGCACCCTTGGAAACCTGAAGGATAACGGGGGAACGGGTCTCGGCGCAGGCTTCGGTGATGCCCTGCACGATCTCCATGTTGTTGACATTGAAAGCGCCGATGGCGTAGCCGCCCTCGTAAGCCTTCTTGAACATTTCTTTCGTTGTTACCAGAGGCATGGCAAAAACTCCTTTTTATAATTTTCGTCCCTATTATAGCACAAAAAATCGGGATTGCAAGAAAAATTACAAAATGTACCACAGCCGTTTTGTGCAGTCCCGGGAAAAGCCAAGGCGGTCATAAAGACGCACGGCGGGGATGTTTTCCTCGGCACACAAAAGGTGAACGCGCTGCTGATGAATTCTCTGGGACAGGGCACAGACGCAGTCCAGCCCAAAGCCCATTTTCAGGCTGGCAACTGCTGCCAGCTCGTCGTCGATGATCTGACCAAGGCCGATACGTTCACCGTCCAGAACAATATAATAGGAATCCGGCGGCGTTTTCAGATAGGTCTTGGCAGCATGAACCTGACGGAAACGCTGATTATACATTTCCGCCCACTGGGGATCTTCTGTTTTTTCCGCAACGGCGCGGCTTTGGGGGAGCAGGGCTTTGTCCAGACTCCGCGCAACCAGCCGCGCGTAGACGGGAAGCTGACGGAAATCTCCTTCGCCGCTGACATAAACCGCTTGGGCGCCAGCCTGCCTGCAAAAATTGCCGCAGTCACGCAAAAGACGTTCCTGAGAACCAAACACACTGCGAATGAGGACGTATGCCTCACCGCGGTAGGGGATTTCGTTTAAAATCAGGGACGCCATGCCATCGGCACAGGGAAACAGAGGCAGGTCTTTCATCACAGGAGCGCCTCGTCATAAATTGCCCGGACGCCGCCTATGAACTTCGGACGGGTGCGTGCCGCCAGAAGCAGAGCATCGCCAATGCGGTCAATGCCCAGACGCAGAGGAACGGCCACCTCTTTCAGGTGCATACCGATGAGCGTGCCGCCAATGTCCAGACCCGCGTCGGCGCGAATGTGCTCCAGCGCCACCGGATTGGAAAAAGCATGGTAAGCCGCCGTTGCAAAGGAACCGCCGGCCTTGGACTGGGGGACCACATTCACATACGGAAGGAATGGAACGGCTTCCCGCTCCACAATAATGGCTCGGTTTAAGTGCTCACAGCACTGCGCGGCCAGATAGATCCCCCGCTCTTTGAGCACGGAATAGATGGCCTCAAAAACCTCCCGGGCAATTTCGGGACGGGAGTCGGTGCCGATTCGACTGCCGCAGATTTCGCTGGTGGAGCAGCCCACAACAACGATCTGCCCCTTCTGAAGCTTTGCTTTTTCGCACAGAGCTACAGCGGCCTGAGCAGCCTGCGCCTTGATTTCATTTGACATTGAGAGTACCTCCCTGAATTTTCTCCGCAAGATGGGTCTTTTCCAGAAGCAGGAACAGAAGACTTGCGCATACCGTGTTCACGGCTGCCTGAGGCAGATTGGTAAACAGCAGACTTTCCCAGCTTCCTGCAAGCCCATAAAGGAACAGCTCAAAGAGGAAATAACCCCCTGCCATCACCAGCTCACCCAGCGCACAGGACACAAGCAGCGTGCCGTAATTTTTCCGGCGGAACAGAGCCGACACGCCCCACACGGTGAGGGCCGTCAGTGCCTTGATGACCAAAGTGGCCGGGGCATAGACAAAGTAGGCAAGAAGCACATCGGCCAGAGCCGCGCCCATGGCGCCTGCCGCCGTGCCCCATTTTTTGCCCAGAAGGAGCACGCTCAGGAGCACCAGCGTGTCACCCATGTTAAAGTAGCCGCCCAGCGGTGAGCGGATATGCAGCAGGGCAGTGGCGGCGCAGGTCAGGGCTGCAAAGGCACCCGCCATGGCAATGCGGTGAATTTTTTGTGAAGACATGGATTTTCCCCCTTGCTTTTTTTCTATGGGGGAATTATACTGCAAATTGGTATGATTAAAAGCACCAAAATAATATTTTTTGACCATACCAGATGGAGATTTTATGCTGACTTACACATTGGAAAAGGGAAACGGGCAAAGCCTCTATGCATCACTTTATGCCCATATCCGTGAGGACATTCTCTCCGGAAAGCTCTGCGCGGGAAGTCGCCTGCCTTCCAAGCGGGCGCTTGCGGCCAATCTCGGCGTGAGCATTGCCACGGTGGAAAGCGCCTATGCCCAGCTTGTTGCCGAGGGCTATGCCGTGGCCAGACAGCGCAGCGGCCTTTATGTCTGCGCCATTGGTGAGCCTGTGAAAAAAGCGCCCTTTGCCCCACCGCTTCCCCAAACAAAACCGGAGGAAAAACCGCTTTTGGATATCAGCGGCGGCGGTGGCGAGGATGTGCCCTTTCCGTTTTCCGTCTGGATGAAAACCATGCGCAGCGTTATGACGGAAAAAGGCGAGGCACTTCTTCGACCGGTGGATTTTCAGGGTGCGCCGGAACTCCGGCAGGCCATTGCAGGGCATTTATACCAGTCCCGGGGGTTGCGGGTGACGCCGGAACAGATCGTCATCGGCGCAGGGAACGAATACCTTTATGGGCTTCTGGTGCAGCTTTTTGGCAGAGGAAAGCGCTATGCGGTGGAGGATCCAGGCTATGGGAAGATCTCTCAGGTCTATGGCGCCTATGAGGTGCCGCTTTGCCGCGTCGAGCTGGACGCGGAGGGTATGCGGGCGGATCTTTTGCAGCAAAGCGGCGCTCAGATCGCCCATATTTCCCCGGCACACCATTACCCAACGGGCATCGTTATGCCCATTGCCCGGCGCAGAGCGCTGCTTCAATGGGCTTGCGGTGCCGAAGACCGGTATATCATTGAAGATGACTATGACAGTGAGCTGCGCCATTCGGGAAAGCCGGTGCCGCCGCTGTTTTCCATGGATCAGGAGCAGCGCGTGCTCTATCTGAGCACCTTTTCTCAGACCATTGCACCGTCTTTGCGCATTGCCTATGTTTGTCTTCCGATGGAGCTGGTACGCCGTCTGCGGGAAAAGCTGGGCTTTTATTCCTGTGCGGTGCCGGCCTTTGAGCAGTATACCCTTGCCCGTTTTATCTCTACGGGGGATTATGAGCGCCACCTGAACCGCCTGAAAAAGCGCTTCCGGGAAAAACGGACGGAGATTTTTTCCATCATCGGGAACAGCCCCCTCAGCGGGAAATGCGGCATTGTGGAGGAAAATGCAGGCGCGCACTTTCTTTTACGGCTGCACACAAGCCAGCCGGATGAAACGCTACGGCGCAGGGCACAGGAGCTGGGACTGGGTCTGCATTTTCTCAGTGAATACGAATTTGGTGAGAAGCACAGCGGGTATCTGATTTTGAATTATACCTGCTTAGATACCCGGAAGCTGCCGGAGGCTTTGGAAACGCTGCTGCGGATTTCCTAGGAAAGAAATCCTTCCATTCTAAGCGCAAACGGTTGCATTTTGGAACAGAATGTGGTAGACTATTCCTGTCACAAGGACAAATGCACTTTCATCACGTACAGGAGGCCGGAACCATGCCGCAAATGCCGGAATATTATATTGTGGAAGCCAGGGCACTGCCGGAGGTTTTTCTGAAAGTCGCCCGAGCCAAATGGCTGCTCGAGACCGGCGAGGTGAGCACGGTGAACGAGGCGACCCGTGCAACGGGGCTCAGCCGCAGTGCCTTTTATAAGTACCGGGACTCCATTGCGCCTTTTCAAAACATGATGGCGGGACGAATTCTCACCTTTCAGCTTCTGCTCAAGGACGTGACTGGGCTGTTGTCCTCCATACTCTCCGTGTTTGCCCAATGCGGGGCAAACATACTGACCATTAACCAGACCATCCCAAGCAACGGCTGCGCCTCGGTGACCATTTCCGCCGAGACCATGACCATGACAGGCAGCGCCGAGGAGCTTTTGCACCGCCTTTCCAAGATAGACGGCGTTTTAAAGGCGGAGATCCTCGCCGGTTAACAGCACATTACGAAGCATCGGAAGGGCTGCAAACCGCGAAATCCTCAAAGTACCCCTTGCAGTTTTCTGATGTTTTTTCAGGATGTGAATGAGAAAATACAACAGAAAGGAAGGAGTCAAATGGGTTTTTTCAAGGGAAAAACGGTGATCCTCACAGGAGGAGGACGCAGTGTGCTTTCTGACGGCGCCTGCGGCTCCATCGGCTATGGCATTGCCACGGCCTTTGCCAAAGAGGGCGCCAATCTGGTCATCACCGGCAGAAACGAAAAAAAGCTGGCAGACGCCAGAGAAGAACTGGAACGGCTTTATGGTGTGCAGGTGCTTCCTGTTGCGGCGGATATGAGCGCCGGCAGTGACAACGAAGCCACGGCACAGAGGGTCGTGTCCCGTGCAGTGGAAGCCTTTGGCCGCATTGACGTGCTCGTCAACTGCGCCCAAGCGTCCGCTTCCGGCGTCCCTTTGGCAGAACACAGCACACAGCAGTTTGATTTGGCCATCTATTCCGGCCTTTATGCCACCTTCTATTATATGAAGGCATGCTATCCCTTCCTTGCCCAAAGCCGGGGCAGCGTGATCAACTTTGCCTCCGGTGCTGGACTGTTCGGAAATTTCGGACAGTGCGCCTATGCTGCCGCCAAGGAGGGAATTCGTGGCCTGTCCAGAGTGGCGGCAACGGAATGGGGCAAGGACGGGATCAATGTGAACGTCATTTGCCCGCTGGCATGGACTGCCCAACTGGAACAGTTTCAGCGAGCCTACCCCGAGGCATTTCAGGCCAATGTGAAAATGCCGCCCATGGGTCACTATGGGGATGCGGAAAAGGAGATCGGCCGGGTTTGCGTTCAGCTTGCCCATCCGGATTTCAAATATATGAGCGGAGAGACCATCACCCTGGAGGGCGGCATGGGTCTGCGACCGTAAAGCATAACATACCCGGCGTGTGCACCGTCACGCGCCGGGTATGTGCATCATTGCAGAAACAGGAAAATGGCCAGAGTCATCACGACGCTGGCGGCGTCCTCGTTGCCCTCGGAAAGCAGAAGCAGCATGACCAGAAGCAGCAGCAAATCGCCATTGTCCATGCCCGGCAGGAGCTTTTCCAGAAAGGGAAGCTGAAAATTCGGCGGCGCTGCCGGCTTGATGGGCTCTTTGGAAAAATGCGGAGAAAACGGGGCTCGTTCCGGCGGCACAGCGGGCTGCAGCGGCGCTTTTTTCGCTTCCCCCGCTGGCTTTTGCGCGGCGTCAGGAACGGTTTGTCTCTGAAACTGGCCGTTGCTTCCGGGCTGATAGCGGTGATACATTGGTTCAGCCTCCTTTTTCCGGCGGCAGACCGCCATAATGCCTCAGGGCATAGCCTGCCAGATGAGAGATGCGCGCCAACTGCATGGCACGATCCAGCTTTTCCCGGCGCTCCGGGCGCAAAAAGGGCTTCAGGGCGCCCAAAAGCGCCTCCTGCTTTCCGTCTGAGCGCCGTGCCTGCTGCATCAGCTCTGCGACCCCTTGCAGCATACCTGCGTCAGGCGTTGGCGGCGGAACTGGAGCACTGCCCGGAGACTCCGGAGGCTGCTGGAGCCCAAAGCTCTGCGCCAGCGACAAAATCTGCGACATGGACTCGGGATCGTTCAAAATCTGCTGAAGTTTGTCCTCCAGACCCTCCGTTTGACTCACCTACTTTCTGCTCAGCTTTTTCAAAAGCGCGTCGGCTTCCGGCGTTTCCACCAGCGGCTTCAAGACCTCCTGCACACCGGCGGTGTTGCCCCGGCGAAGCTCTGCTGCGGCTCTTTGCAGGCTTTGGCCGCCGTCTGCACTCAAAAGCGCCATGAGCTGCCGCGCTTCCGGCGTGGAGAGTAGCTTTTTGGCCTCCTGCGGTGAAAATTCCGGTTTTTTCTCCGTTTCCTTCATTCCTGCCATTGCCTCCCTTGCGGAAATCTGCTATACTAATATTGTATGCTGAAGGGCGGAAAGGGTGACACAATGAAGATACTGGTGCTTTCGGACTCCCATTGCGAAACGGAATGGATGCGCCTGGCGGCAGAAAAGGAGCGTCCCGGCGCAATCGTTCATCTGGGCGATCATGCGTCCGATGCGGATGCGCTGGCCGAACGGTTCTGGCAGACGCCTTTGTGCCGGGTCAGGGGAAACTGCGACTATTATGAGACGCGTTATCCCATCGAGCACTGCATATGCTGGGAAGGCGTGAGAATTTTTTTGACGCACGGCCATACGCTTGGCGTGAAGAACGGTCTTCTGCGGCTGCAATATGCCGCTTTGGAAAAGCAGGCGCAGATCGCTCTTTTTGGGCATACGCACATCCCGTTTTGCGAGGAACGAAATGGGCTGTGGCTGCTCAACCCCGGTGCCTGCGGCGGACGTGCGCCCAGCTACGGCATTGTGGAATGCGAAAACGGCAGCGTTCGCTGCTGCGTGAAGGATTTATTTTTGGAGGAAACACGATGATTTTAGCGGTTGATATCGGAAACACCAATATTGTTCTGGGCTGCATTGCGCCGGACGGCGAGATCCTCTTTGAAGCGCGAATGGCAACCGACGTGGTCAAAACCTCGGATCAGTATTGCGCAGAGCTGAAAAATATTCTGGGGCTTTTTGAAGTGGATACCCGGAAAATCGACGGGAGCATTGTATCTTCGGTGGTTCCGCCAGTGCTCAATTCCTTTAAGACCGCCATTCGGAAGCTGACCGGCGGGCAGTGCCTCGTTGTCGGCCCCGGAATCAAAACCGGGCTGAATATCCGCATGGATAACCCTTCCGAGGTCGGAAGCGATCTGATCGTTGCGGCGGTTGCGGCAACGCAGCAATACGGTGCGCCGCTGCTTTTGGTGGATATGGGCACGGCGACGACCATAACCGCCGTGGATGCCGGCGGAAGCTTCGTTGGCGGCTGCATTTGCCCGGGTGTCAAAATTTCGCTCGATGCGCTTACCGGTCGGACGGCACAGCTTCCCGGCATCAGTCTGGATGCCCCGGAACGGGCGATCGGCAAAAATACGCGCGATTGTATGCGCAGCGGCATTATGCTCGGCGCGGCGGCGATGCTTGACGGCCTTCTTGAGCGCATGGAGGCGGAGATGGGAACGCCGGTGCGCGTGGTGGCAACGGGCGGCATTGCCCGCTTTGTGCTGCCCCTGTGCAAAAGGGAGATCATCTATGACCGCAACCTGATGCTCAAGGGACTGGATATCCTCTACCGCAGGAATGCCGGAAAGAATTGAATTGCATGGCTCAGGGGTGCTTTCTACCTCTGAGCCATGTTTTTTGCCTTATAGCGCTGCGACCAGCAGAGCCAGCACCGCAAAAATTCCTGCGCCGACCAGAACGCTTACCACGCTTTCCACAATTTCCGAGAGGGTGAAGCGTCTGCGAGACTGCTTGGCGGACTCCATCAGAGCGGGTGAGGGAAGATAGTTGGTCAGATCAATTACGTTTTTCATTTGGCAGGGCTCCTTTCCTTTGATGGTGCTATCTTATCAATCGACCTGTCCCATAAATTGGACAGCGAAGAAAAA
>CAZPRA010000065.1:0-7546 GCA_964588975.1 uncultured Oscillospiraceae bacterium
GAGAAATTTGTCATATTTTTTCGTAAAAAAACACCCCCGGGAGTTCCCCCGGGGGGTGCATTGCGCGATACAACTATTATACAATATTATACAACTATACAAATCGGTGCTGCACCTTCTGCATGACGCTGCGCATGGGTCGATAAAGCACCCACATCAGCGCAAAATTGGCTGCGCCGTGGATCAGGTCGAAGGGAATTCCGGAAACCCACCATGCAAAAGCCGACCGCAGGCCGTTGAGCAGCCCGCCATCTACCGTCCCGGTGACGATATAGGGCAGCGAACACAAAAACCCGAACATAAGCCCGAACACACCGGAAAGCAGACTCCACGTCAGAACGCTGTCCGAGTGGCGCAGCAAAAGCACCGCAAGCACCAGAAGCGGCCATGCGTATAGATACATGACCCACCACAGGCCAAAGCCATAGACGGCGCCCTCAACCAGAATGAACACGGGAATGACCGGCAGGGAGCGCTTACCAAAGCTGAGGGTGAACAGGATCAGCCAAAAGCTGGTCAGTTCCACGTTCGGAAGGCTGCTCATGGCGAATTTGCACGCTTCGATCACCGCCACCATCAGCCCGACCAGGCAGATCTCCCTAGCTGTCCGCTTCACCCGATGGTATAGATGATCTGGAAGGCATCGCCATCGGCCACCGGCTGGCTGTCAATGCCATAGTTGCAGTATTCTCCGTTGACGAAGAAGCCCCAGTAGCCGCCGTCGACGGAATAGTCCGCCGTGACGCCGTTGACGGTATCGACCATCATGCCGTATTCACTCTCCGAGCCGGAGAATTCCAGCCCTTCGGCTTCCTCCATCGCCTGGCGGAGATATTCTGCGTCGGTCTTGACCTCATAGACGGTGGATTTGCCGTCCTTGTCCACGACCTCAATGGTGAGCTCCTTGCTGCCCTCGTTGGTTTTCGGTCCCCAGATCAGGTATGCTGCGACCATGGCAGCCACCAGCACGATCACGGCAGCGATGATGATCCATGTTTTCTTCTTCATGCGCTTGTCTCCTTTCAAAATTCGTGCGCAAGCATAGCCGTCGGCGCAAAAAAAGCCCTTCGCCGTTTGGCAAAGGGTTCAAAGCAGTCGGTTCGGAGATTCCAAAAGCCTGAAGATCTCCGTTGCTTCGACCATTTCCTCGTGGCGCCGCAACAACGCAGACGGCAGGTCTTCTGGCTTGGAGATCAGCACTCAGGCACGCCTTCCCAACAATTGTCAGTGGCATTTTGTGCCCAAGTTTCCTCCTTACAGCGACGAGTTCGCGCAGGATTTGCACCTGCTTCCCTTTTCACCGGCACGTTTTCGCGCACCGGCACCGGCTGCTTTCTATGCACTTGCAAGAGAATTATAGCATGAAGGCCGGACGATTGCAAGCCTTTTTGCAGCGGACGCTCTGGCATATTTTGGCGGTTTTTGTGGCACGGCGTTGCATGGGTGCATAGTCTGGGATGAAAGGAGGCACCAGAAATGGCACTTTATGTGGAAAAATATGGAGGAAGCTCCCTGTCCGACGCGAATAAACTCTACCGTGCCGCCTACCGCATGGCCGCTCACCACCGGGCCGGCCATCAGGTCGTCGGCGTGCTCTCTGCGCAGGGTGGCACCACGGACGCTCTGCTTGCCAGAGCGCGTCAAATCGATCCGAACTGCTCCGGTCGCGAACTGGATGCCCTTTTGTCCACGGGCGAAATATGCTCGGTCAGCCTGTGCGCATTGGCGCTGAAGCGGCTGAACTGCCCCGCCATCGGTCTGACAGGCTGGCAGGCAGGGCTGCAAACGGAAGCTGCGCACGGCGACGCCAGAGTCCTTGGCCTCCGGGACGACCGGATCCAAAGGGAACTGTCGCGCGGGCGTGTGGTGCTGGTGGCAGGCTTTCAGGGCATCAACGCAGAAAACGACGTCACCACCCTCGGACGTGGCGGTTCGGATACTACCGCCGTGGCGCTTGCCGCCTTTTTAAAGGCCGACCGCTGCCTGATTTATACGGATGTGGACGGGGTCTACGATCGGGATCCACGGCAATTCCCCGACGCCGTGAAATATGACACGCTCTCCTGCGACGAAATGCTCACGCTGGCGCGAAACGGCGCCCGGGTGCTGCATGATCGCTGCGTCGAGCTGGCCAAGGCGCACGGCGTGACGGTCGAAGTTCTCTCCAGCCTCCGCGACCTCCCCGGCACACGCATTCTGCCCGGCTAAGCCGCCCCGCGTGCAGGCGCCGCCTTCTGGCGGGCCGATGTACCCACAAGAGGTATACCCTGTTGCGGTGCCAGTCGGCGTCAAAGGGAAATGGTGCCGGCAGTGGGACGTCCGGAGGCCGTCCCCTACACGACGCCGCCGAGGGCGGCGTGCGGCGGCATGAGGGCATGCCGCCCTACTGGGCGTTGATTGGGGTGGCAACGGCGGTAGTCGGGGGTGCCAACGGCGGGACGTCCGGAGGCCGTCCCATACATAACGTTGCTTGAGGGTGCCTGCTAAAGGAAGCTCTGATTAAATTGGCAAGAGCGTTCAGCGAGAGATTTTTTCGCAAACCGAGCTTCGGAAAACGCAGGAATACTTTGTGTATTTCAAGTTTTCAGAAGCAAAGAGTTGCTTAAAAAAGATCCGCTGACCGCCGCCGACGATTTATTCAGAGTTTCCTTAGAGCGAAATGGTCAAAAGGAGGGCGTCGTCGTCGAGGACTTCCTCGGAGACGATTGTCATGTTATCTGGCAGATTGTCCTTGATGTGATGGTAGGTATAGGACTGGACGTTGCGCCCGTACTCCGTTTCAAACTGCCGGATCTCCTCAAGCAGCATCTCCGGCTGCTGAACCTCGCTGAGATAAAGGGAAAAGGGCTCGGATGCGTCGGCGCGGAAATAGCGCAGCGTGCCGCAGGCGGTCTGCACCGCAAGCTCGTTTTCGCCACGCTGCTCCACGCAGCAGCCGTGCTCCTGAAGGGTCTTGAGCAGCAGGGCGCTGTCGTTAAAAACCGTCTCAAAGCCCTGCTCCTTGTTCACCTTGCCCACCTGCGTCTGCGCGATGGCGACGGCAGCGGCGGAGGTCAAAGAGGCACAGGCGATGATCGCCATAGAAGTTAATGACAAGACAACTGACATTATATTTCCTCCTTACAGGTCAAAATCCACGATGCGGCCACCCTGACGGCCGGTGACGGCGCCGTCATCGCGGTCACTGGCGGGCGGATTTTCACGGTCTTCGGGCGCAGTGGCCAGAACCGCACGCTCCTTCGCCCATGCACGAAGCGCCAGAATTTGCTCCTTCTGGGTGGTGGAGAGGGGCACCGTCTCCCGGACGGCTTTGAGCACATCGGACTTTCGCAGTCCGCGTTGGGCATAAAAGGCTTCATACATTGCAGAAACGACAATCTGCTCGATCTCGGCGCCAACATAGCCCACCGTCTCCTTCGCCAGCTCGTCGCACACTTCCGGCGTGATCTCCAGCTCGTGCGTAACGTCGGAATGGGCGGTCTGCCGGGTCAGATGCAGCTCAAAAATCTTGGCACGTTCCCGCCGGGTCGGAAGATCGACGAAGAAAACCTCGTCAAAGCGACCCTTGCGAAGCAGCTCCGGTGGCAGAGCGCTGATGTCGTTTGCCGTGGCGATGATGAAGACCGGTGCCGTTTTTTCCTGCATCCAGGTCAGGAAGGTGCCGAACACGCGGGCAGACGTGCCGCTGTCGCCGGTGCCCTTCAGACCGGATAGTCCCTTTTCGATCTCGTCGACCCAGAGGATGCACGGAGAGACGGCCTCCGCAGTGGCGATGGCTTTTCTCATGTTTTCCTCCGAGCTGCCAACGATGCCGCCGAAAATTTTGCCCATATCCAGCTTCAGCAGAGGCAAACCCCAGATGGCGTGCATGGCCTTGGCAGTCAGGGACTTGCCGCAACCGGGCACGCCGGTGATCAGCACGCCCTTGGGCGCCGGGAGATTGTATTTTCTGGCTCGCTCCGACCAGGAATTGTTCCGGCGCAGCAGCCATTTTTTCAGGTTTTCCAGACCGCCGATGTCGTCATAGCCCAAGTCGCTTTTCACGAATTCCAGCAGGCCGGCCTTCTTAACCGCCTGATTTTTCTCCTCATGGATGATGGACAGAGCGGAGATATCCAGCCCGCGCAGGCGGACGATGGCGCGGCAGAAGGCGTTTTCGGCCTCCTGAAGCGTCAGGCCAAGTGCCGCCCGGACGAGCTGCTTTTTCTCGTCGGGGCTCAGGCGGATGGTCTGGGGATTGAGGGGCTGTGTCAGGCTGTCGAGCACCGTCTCCAGCTCCTCCTCATCGGGCAGGGGAAATTCCAGAACGGAGATCTCTTTTTCCATGTCACATGGAATAATCAATCTCGGCGCGATGAAAACCACGGTCTTCCGGCTGGCCTTCAGCTCGGGAAGCAGGTCACGCAGGCGGCGGATGACAGTCTGATCCGGCTGCGTGCCGCGTTCGGCGCCGAAATTGACGTGGAAATCCTTCAGGATATAGATGGCTTCCTCCTGTGCCGCTTCAATATGCTCAATAACGGCAGTGGCCTTCTGCGTGCCGCGTACCTTTTCGTCGCCGCTCGTCAGGCCGCCAGTCTGCGTCCATTCATAGACCTTGCGGTGCACACGGATAAATTCGGGATCCTCTGCCACGCGGAGAATAAGCTGGACAATGCGTTCTTCCTCATAAGAGGGAATATAAACATAGGGAAATCCGGCGTTGACCAGATTGGAAAAATCTGCGGAAAACTGAGCGGCGCTCATGGCGTAGCCTCCTTCAAAAAACAGTGTTCAAATAGCGTTCAAGCTTGTTGAGATCGCCCATGCCGTTAATCTGAACCCGGCCATCCGAACCCATGCGAAGCTCAAAACGATTGCTCAGGCTCAGGATATCCTCCGGGCAGTAGCGGTCGGTGAGAAAGAGAAAGCGCTGGTTGGCAGAGCCGACAAGCGGCCTTGAAAAATCCTGCAATTCCAGCCGAAACGGGCCGTCAATGAGCACGTCGGTGGCCTGAAGCAGGCGGTCAACGTCCGCACATTTCCTAGACCGTAGCCATTCAAGGGTCTTTCCGGTGAAGGTGATAACGCTCAAGCCCAATTCGTGGGCATATTCGCCCAGCTCGGCCAGTGCTGCGGGCTGCTCAAAGGGCTCACCGCCCAGAAAGGTGACGCCCTCAAGCTCGCAGTGCAGCCTGTTAAGCAGCGTCTTAATCTGTGCCAGCGGAACAGGCGTTCCGCCGCACTCGTCCCATGTCTCTTTGGCAAAGCAGCCCTCACAGCGGTTGTGGCAGCCCTGCACCCAGATGCAAAGACGCGTTCCGGGGCCTTCCGCCCGGGTCTTTTCGACAAGCCGGTTGATGCGCAGCATGGTCAGATATCGAGCTGACGCACGACGGACTTGCGGTCGTGCACGGTGCTATGGGTCGGCTCTGCCGTCAGGCTTCCCACCAGACCCACGGCAATGTGCGGCTTGATGGCCAGAACGGTGATGAATTCCTCCACGGAGGCAAAATCGCCGTGCTGCTGACGGTGCGCGATGGCTTTTTTGGCGCTTGCAACGCCGACGCCGGGCAGAGAAGCCAATTCCTCCTCAGAGCAGGTGTTCACGTTCAGCACTTCAGTGCTGACGGGCTGTGAGGCAGACGTTGCGCTCCGGGACTCAGATTCCTGCGGCAAGCGGCCAGACTTGCCGGAGACGTAAACAGCGGTAGGGCCGTCTGGATTTTCGACGACCAACTGCGCAGAAAGTGCCTTCCGGTTCTCCTTTTGCGCCAGCAGACGCAGATATTTGGGCGCGTTTGCGATGGCCTGAATGAGAATGACCAGATAGTGCAAAAGTGCAAGAAAGAAAGGAACCTCAAAATAATAACGAAATTGGTAAGACGTAATGAAATAGGCCAGAATGATCGTGATGGTGCCATGGATGGCCGCCAGAAGCTTATAGCCCCGGTTGGAAGTCCTCAGGCCGATATAGAGAAAGGCCGTGGAATTGAAAATGGGAACGATGGCCAGAAGGAGCCACAGCGATTGCCGGATCTTCCAGCCCGCCGTGCGGGGAATGCGGCTCATGACAGGCTCACCTCCTGGCTTTCCTGCGCCTGAATGTGCGCCTGCGTTTGCAGATATTCCTTGGTGAATTCCGAATCCGTCACTTTCGCGTTGGTCAGCGCCTCGATCAGTTTGAGATAATTCAGGCATTCTCCGCCGAAAATACCCTGCGTTTCCGCCTGAATTTCCCCATTGGGCGCAAGCCGGATGACGATTTGTTTCATGCGAACGTCCTCCCTTGTGTCTTTACATTCAGCTTGTCAAAAAAGTCTTTTTGACAAGCTGCTTTCAAAATTGCAAAAAGATTTTGTAATGTTATGTTTAGCAATTTCGTCGTCTGCGGGCAGGTGATGGAACGTGAAAGGGCACCCCGACGGTTTCCTTTCACACTTTTCTTCCCTCCGAAACGGCAAAAATTACGTTTATTGACAGTCTGTTTACATTATCATATCCTACTTGCCGTCAAATTGCAAGAAAAAATACCCCCCGGCGGCGATTTTCTGTGCCGCTGAGGGGTCAAGGCTTTATGTCGGTTCACTGCTCGGCAGAAGCATGGCCAGACGAGCTGCCGCGTGCAGTCAGGAGGAACGCTGCCCCGGACAGAGCCAGCAAAAGCAGCGATAAGTTGCTCAAAAGCTCCGGCCAGTTCAGCTCGTGCAGGGTGTCGGCCACGGTGATGCTGCAAAAGAAGACGGCGCACAGGCACCAATACAGGCTGATGCGACGCTTGCCGCGGTCGAAGGAAAAGCCCGCAAGCTGGAACACGCCCAGCATGGTGCAAATGGCGGCCAAAAGCTGATAGCAGTAGTCATGAATGGAAGGGTCGGTGTTCCAGGACTGGAAATGCAAAATCAGGCGCACCACCAGATAGAGGCTGGCCACCATCAGAAGCAGTGCCGAGGGCTTTTTCCGGTACAGGCAGCAGATGGCAAAGGCGGCAATGCAGCCGGCTGCGGCAATGCCCAGAGGCGCCAGAAGCTTTTGCAGCAGGAGCACCACGCCGGGCGCATTGAGCGAGTTCACGCTCACGGAAGTGCCGCCCAGAACCCAGAGAAGGAGGCTTCCGGCCAAAAGGCCCACGCTTGCAAGCAGCATCAGGCCGCAGGGCAGCGTCTTCGGCGCAAAGATCTGACGGAATTCGCCGCGCTGTTTTAAGGGTCGCAGCAGGAAAATCAGCGTCAGAAGCAGCACGGCGGTGAGCGCAAAGAGCACGATGTGCAGGAAGCTGCCCTCCGCCAGAAAGCCGCCCTCGAGCAGCTCATGGCTCAGTTGACTATAGCGCAGGAAAAAGCCCGCCACGGAAAACAGCAGGGTCAAAAGCAGCGCGCATTTGGAAAGAGACTTCATAGTCCGAACCTCCATAAGTTACTTGATCTTTTTTATCGTTTGTATTGTCTGTGTTATTTGTTGTATTTTTCCCCGCAGGGTGCGATTGTGAGCGCCACCGGCGGCGTCATGTAGGGGGGGACGTTTGCGAGCGCCGCCTGTGGCGGATGAAGCGAGCAAAAAGGAGTGG
>CAZPRA010000066.1:0-5462 GCA_964588975.1 uncultured Oscillospiraceae bacterium
ATCAAAGATTTTCGCCACCTCCCCTTACACAGGGGAGGCTTTGGCTCAGTACGAACAACGAAAACGGAACCTTTTTTGACAGTCTGAAAAAAGGAAGGCCGAAGCCTTCCTTTTTTCATTCAAGTACCAAACAATTACTCAACGATGGTGAGCTTGACGTTCGGAGTGTTGGTGTCCAGCTTGCTGAAGTCGTTGTCGATAGCGACATCGCCAGCAATGATAGCAGCCAGCAGCTCTTCGTACTCTTCAACAGTCCAGCCAGTCAGAGACCAGGTGGCAGTGGGCAGGCCCACGGAACCCTCAGCAGCGCCCAGAGTGACGCAGTTGTTGCCCCATGCGGACCAGTCGCCGCCGTTGATGCCATAAGCAGCCTCGAGAGCGAGCTGAGCAGCCTCACCGATGCCCTTCAGAGCAGAGGTGACGACAGTGTCGGAAGTGTAGGACTGGTCAACGTCAACACCGATGACAGCTCTATCATAGGTAGCAGCAGCAGCAGTGATGGAGTCGAAGATGGAGCCGCCGCAGGAGAAGATGATCTCGGTGCCGTTCTCATACCAGCCAGCGCAGAGGGTCTGCAGTTCAGCAGAAGCGGAGAAGGAAGCGCCATACAGCCAGGTGTAGTTCATCTCAACAGTGATGCCCATTTCCTCAGCAGCAGCGTTTGCGCCCTGGACGTAGCCGTAGCCATAACGGCAGCAAGCATCGTTGGTGCCGCCGCCACCGCCGCAGAAGCCGAGCTTCGTGTAGCCGTCCTTAACAGCAGCGTAACCGGCCAGATAGCCGCACTGCTCTTCCCGGAAGACAACACCAGCGACATTGTCCATGCCGAGACACCAACCATCGATGAAGACGAACTTGACATCCCAAAATTGTTCAGCAGCCATTTCCAGAGCGGTTCCCTGCATAAAGCCGGTGCAAACAACGACACTGGCGCCGTTGTCAATAGCAGCTCGCATAGCTTCATAGCGGTCGTCGTCGGTAGCTTCGTTGCCGTTAGCGGGCTGATAGTACTTGTAGCTCAGGCCGTTGGCATTGGCAAACAGCTTAACGCCGTCATAAGTACCCTGGTTGAAGCTCTTGTCCTTGAGCTGGCCAACGTCGGTGACGAAAGCGACCTCATAGGTGCCATCCTCGGAAGTCATGGTGTCAGGGATGTCATCAGCAGTGATTTCGGGCTCGGTGGTGTCGTCAACGGGCTCCTGGGTGTCGTCAGCGGGCTCGTTGGTCTGCTCGGGCTCGTTGGTGTTAGCGGGTTCCTTGGTGTCATTGTTTTCCTCTGTGGTGGTGCAGCCGGCGAACAGGCAAGCTACCATGCACAGAGCAAGGAGAAGTGCGATAAGTTTCTTCATTTTCTTACCTCCAAAATTTTTGTTTGCGGTCATACCGCATGAGATATTGTCGCACAAAACGGCGAAAAAATCAAGATGTAACTGAAAATTTGTGAAATATTACCAAAATCACATTCCCAAATCTTCTTTGCTGAAGCTAAAAGGCAGCATATTGATCAAATTTGTTTCAAAAACGCTGCCATCTCCTTTACTTAAGTAAATTTTGAAATCGTCTTCGCAGAACTCTCGCATGACCTGACGGCACACGCCGCAGGGTGCACAAATGTCACTGACGGGTTGACCCGCCTTGCCGCCGACGATGGCGATGGCCTCAAAATCCCGCTCTCCTTCATAGACCGCGGTAAAAAAAGCGGTGCGCTCAGCGCAGTTGGTCGGGCCATAGGCAGAGTTTTCAATGTTGCAGCCCTGATAGACCTTTCCGGCCTTCGTTAAAAGGGCGGCGCCAACGGCAAAACCGGAATAGGGCACATAGGCGTGCTCTCTGGCCTCAATTGCCAGTTCAACCAATTTTTCAGGTGTCATGTTGCTTTCTCCTTTGCGTTCAAATCAAACGGTCTTCGGGCGGACTTCCGTCCGCCCTCAGGTTGTCGAAAAACAATTATTTCATACACTGGCGCGGGAGCGCCCTTGGCTCCCCTGTGTAAGGGGAGCTGGCTCCGCATCTTTAGGCGGAGGCTGCCGAAGCCCTTTACCTCTTGGCTTCGGCTGTCAGCGAAGCTGACTGAGGGGTTGCTTCTGCAAAATATTTCAAAACCATCGAAAATGATCGTAAACATATAACTTTTTGCACACAATCCCTCCGACGAAAATCAAAGATTTTCGTCACCTCCCTTTGCACAAGGGAGGCTTTGACTTGCTGTAAAACTGAAAAACTTACTACTTCGACACGCTGTGGGCGGACTTCCGTCCGCCCGTTGATGATTTAAAGAATTTCTTTGGCAAAGCTCTTGCCGGAGGTCTTATATCCCACGCCCAGCAGTTCCGTCACAGTGGCGGCAATGTCCGCAAAGCTCATACGGGTGCCGAGATTCACAGGCTTGACCTTCTTGCCAGCGATGATGAGAGGAACATACTCACGGGTATGGTCGGTGGTGGCGGTGTATGCAGGGTCGCAGCCATGGTCAGCGGTGATCATGACGATGTCGTCCTCGCCCATTTTTTCCATGAACTTCTTAAACCAGCCGTCAAATTCTGTCAGTGCAGCGGCGTAGCCGTCGATGTTGCGGCGATGACCATAGAGCATATCGAAATCGACCAGATTGATAAAGCACAGGCCGTGGAAATCCCGTTCAGCATAGCCCATGGTCTTATTCAGGCCGTCAGTGTTGCCCTTGGTATAAACGTGCTCCGTGGTGCCCTGACCTGCGAAAATATCAAAGATTTTGCCCACGGCAAGGCTGTCCAGTCCGGCATCCTTCACGGCGTCGAGCATCGTCTCGGCAGGCGGCTCCAGCGAGAAATCGTGGCGATTGGAGGTACGGGTGAAGCCGTCCTTTGCATTGCCCACGAAGGGACGGGCAATCACGCGGCCAACGCCATGCTTGCCGACAAGAAGCTTTCTTGCAATACGGCAGTATTCATAAAGCTGCTCCGGGGGAACCAAGTCTTCATGAGCAGCGATCTGGAACACGGAGTCGGCGGAGGTATAGACGATCAAATCGCCGGTCTTCATGTGCTCCTCGCCATATTTATTAATGACCTCGGTGCCGGACCAGGGAGCGTTAGCCAGAACGCCACGGCCGGTGGCCTCACGGAAGGGCTTTAAGAGCTCCTCGGGGAAGCCGTTTGGATAGGTGGGCAGAGGGCTTTCCGAAACGATACCGGCAATTTCCCAGTGGCCAATGGTGGTGTCCTTGCCCATGGAGGCCTCCTTCAGGCGGGCAACGGCACCCTTGGGGCAGTCGGTTCCCGGCAGATAGTCGACCGTGTCGATGTTGCCAAGGCCATAGGATAGAAGGTTCGGAATGTGCAGCTTGTCAGACGTGGAGCAGCTTTTCAGGGTGTTGACGCCGTAATCGCCAAAGGAGGCAGCGTCCGGCATTTCGCCGCAGCCGCAGGAGTCGAGCACAAATAAAAATACACGCTTCATAGGTTCATTCTCCTTATTGTAAATTGGGGAACAGAGGGAAACGGCGCACCGCTTCCCTCCTGTTCATTATTTTTCCAGCTTCACAGCCGTTTCCAGCGCAACGGTCATCATTTCGCGGAAGGACGTCTGGCGTTCCTCAGCGGGAAGCTCCTCGCCGGTGAGCATATGGTCGGAAATGGTGCAGATGCACAGGGCATTCTTGCCCCAGCGGGCGGCAGTGGCATACAGGCCGGCGGCCTCCATCTCGCAGGCCATCACGCCCATTCTCTGCCACATG
The DNA here is from genome assembly GCA_964588975.1 of uncultured Oscillospiraceae bacterium. Taxonomy (GTDB): domain Bacteria; phylum Bacillota; class Clostridia; order Oscillospirales; family Oscillospiraceae; genus JAZOXB01. Next base: position 3,716 of record CAZPRA010000066.1, read on the forward strand.
GGAACGGTTTGCAGATCGGTGGGCAGGCCGGAGTCGTCGTTATAGAAATTGTCCGTGGAAAGAACGTTGCCCACATGATACTTGGCGCCGACAGCCTCGCAGCATTCCACCGCCGTGCGCATCATTTCATACGACGCGATGGGTGCAAAGGTGCCGTCGAGATGGTACTGGTGCATGAAATTGGAATCGGTGCAGGCGCCCTGCGCAATGACGATATCGCGAACGTGGATGTCGTGGTTGATGGAACCGGCGGAGCCAATGCGCATGATGTTGCGCACGCCATAGGCATTGAACAGCTCATAGGAATAGATGCCAATGGAGGGAATACCCATACCGGAGGCCATCACGGAGATCTTGATGCCCTTATAGGTGCCGGTGTAGCCCTGAACACCGCGGACATTGTTCACCAGAACGGGGTTTTCCAGGAAATTCTCGGCAATATACTTTGCGCGAAGGGGATCGCCTGGCATGAGGACGGTCTGGCCGAAGTCCTCAGGTTTGGAATTGATGTGGGGAGTCGGATAATTCATAGGGGGTCTCCTTTCAGATGTGTATGTCAATTTCTATGGGATACAAAAGTCAGCGCACCTTGCGGTGCTCGCGGATGCTGCGTGCCCAGCACTTGTGGCACATGGCAATATAGCAGTCGTTGCCCCCAAGGAAAACCTGAGCGCCCTGCGTGACCACATAGCCCTCCGGGTCAATGCGGGCGTTGGTGGTTGCCTTGGCACCGCAGTCGCAGATGGCCTTCAGCTCGGAAATGGTGTCTGCCACTTCAAAGAGGCGGCGGCTGCCGTCAAAGAGTCTACTAAGGAAATCCGTGCGCAGACCGAAACACAGAACGGGCACGTCCTCCCGGTCAACGATCTCGCGGAGCTGGTCGATCTGCTCAACGGTGAAGAACTGGCACTCGTCAGCAATGATGACGTCAGTCTTCCCGTGCGCCAGAAAAAGGTCATAGACATTGCCCATTGGCGGGATGACCTGCGCCTCGGCCTGAAGACCGACACGGCTTCGGATGACGACCGCGCCGTCGCGGGTGTCCGCCGAAGGCTTGATGAGCCAGACGGACATATCGTTTTCCTCGTAGTTATACTTGGTGATCAAAGCCTGGGCCGTTTTCGCGGAGCCCATGGTGCCGTATTTAAAATACAATTTTGCCATAGAGCTTCCCTCCGTTTTTCTCTCTTTTGTTTATTATACCCGAGATTATCTCCAATTGCAAGAGAAAAGAGCGCACATTCTCTCCCCTTTTCATTGTGAAACCGGCTCGTGGCGTGTGCCACAAGCCGGTTGGAGTGAGATATTGAAATTGAATGTTCTCTTGCCGTTTATTCCTGCTCGTTGTCGATCATGTCCTGCGTGATCTCGGAGTCCGGCCATTCGTTCATCTCGTAGTTCCGGTAGATATCCAGACCGGAACCTGCGGGGATGAGCTTGCCGATGATGACATTTTCCTTCAGGCCAACCAGATGGTCTACCTTGCCCTTGATGGCAGCTTCGGTGAGCACCTTGGTCGTCTCCTGGAAGGAGGCGGCAGACAGGAAGGATTCCGTGGCCAGAGAAGCTTTGGTGATACCCATGAGGATGAGCGTGTTGGTAGCAAAGCGGAGATCCGTCTCGCCGGCGTCCAGACGCTCCTGAATTCGGGCATTTGCGTCCTCGAATTCATAGACATCCACCACGGTGCCGGAAAGCAGATCCGTATCGCCGGGATCTTCCACGCGTACCTTGCGCATCATCTGGC
>CAZPRA010000066.1:5472-7522 GCA_964588975.1 uncultured Oscillospiraceae bacterium
ACGGATGATGACCTCGATGTGCTTATCGTTGATGTCAACGCCCTGCTGACGGTAAACGGCCAGAACGCCCTGCGTCAGATAGTTCTGAACCGCCTCAACGCCGGAAATACGCAGCACGTCATGGGGATTGAGGGCGCCATCGGTAATGGGATCGCCCTTCTTCACCTGCTTGCCGCTCTCCACCTTCAGACCCACGGAATAGGGCACCTGATAGAGCTTGACCTCGCCGTCCGCCGCGGTGATGGTGATATCGCGAAGGGCAGTGCGATGGCTGTCGTCGACCTCGGCAACGCCGTCGATCTCGGAGATGACTGCCATCTTCTTAGGCTTACGGGCTTCGAACAGTTCCTCAACACGGGGAAGACCCTGTGTGATATCGTCGCCAGCGACGCCGCCGGTGTGGAAGGTACGCATGGTAAGCTGAGTGCCCGGCTCACCAATGGACTGAGCGGCGATGATTCCGACCGCTTCGCCCAGATTGACCAGCTCGGAGGTTGCAAGGTTCATGCCATAGCACTTGGCGCACACGCCATTTCTTGCGCGGCAGCCCAGAACGGTGCGGGCATAAACGCTGTGAATGCCATGCGCCTCAAGCAGCTTGGCGTCGTCCTCGAACATCATCTGATCCTTGGAGATGAGCAGCTCACCCGTTGTGGGATCGACGATGTCGTCAACGGGGAATCGGCCATGAATTCGGGCAGCAAAGGTCTCAATGACCTGACCCTTTTCCACAACCTCAGAGAGGTTGATGCCGTGTTTCGTGCCGCAGTCGTGCTCGCGGATGATCACTTCCTGCGAAACATCGACCAGGCGGCGGGTCAGATAACCGGAGTCAGCGGTACGCAGAGCGGTATCGGTCAGGCCCTTACGCGCGCCTCTGGATGAGATGAAGTATTCCAGAACGGACAGACCTTCACGGAAGTTTGCCTTGATGGGGATTTCGATGGTGCGGCCGTTGGTGTCGGCCATCAGGCCACGCATACCAGCAAGCTGACGGATCTGGTTCATGGAACCACGGGCGCCGGAGTCCGCCATCATATAGATGGGGTTGAAGCGATCCAGATTTTCCTGAAGGGCGCCGGTAACGTCCTTGATGGTCTGCTCCCACTGGCGAACGACCAGACGGTAGCGTTCTTCGTTGGTGATAAAGCCGCGCTTATACTTCTTGTCGATCTTGACGGCTTCATTTTCGGCCTCAGCGATGAGGGCATATTTCTTGTCCGGGATGGCCATATCCGCGATGGAGACGGTGATGGCGCCCTTGGTGGAATATTTGTAACCCAGAGCCTTGACGCGGTCAAGCATTTCCGTGGCGATGGTAAAGCCGTGCTTGCGGATGCACTTGTCGATGATCACGCCCAGCTTTTTCTTGCCGACGAGGAAGCTGACTTCCAGCTCGAAGGCATTTTCCGGCTTGCTGCGATCCACAAAGCCCAGATCCTGTGGAATGGGTTCGTTGAAGATCAGGCGGCCGACGGTCGCATTGATCAGCTTGTACTGCATCTCGCCGTCGATGAGCTTGCCATAGCGCACGCGGATGGGCGCATGCAGGCCAATCGCGCCGCAGGTGTAAGCGGTGATGGCTTCCTCTACGCTGGAGTAGGCGTGCTTGGCAAGGAACTGCGGTGCGCGCTTGCCATGGCGCTCGGCCTCGTCCAGAGCAGCCTCGACCAAATCGCCGTCGACGAGCTGGCCTACGGGCAGGTCAAAGTCACCGGCATCGGTCACGAAGACCTCCTCGGCGCCCTTCTCCTCCTTGCCCAGACGGACATAGGTCAGGTAGTAGGTGCCAAGGATCATATCCTGCGTGGGCACGGTGACAGGCTTGCCGTCCTGCGGACGGAGCAGGTTGTTGGCAGAAAGCATCAGCATTCTGGCCTCAGCCTGTGCCTCGGCGGACAGAGGAACGTGAATTGCCATCTGGTCGCCGTCAAAGTCCGCGTTGAAGGCGGTGCAGCAAAGCGGATGGAGCTTGATGGCGCGGCCTTCCACTAGGACGGGCTCAAATGCCTGAATACCCAGACGGTGCAGGGTAGGCGCACGGTTGAGC
>CAZPRA010000067.1:0-3315 GCA_964588975.1 uncultured Oscillospiraceae bacterium
CCATAACGTTGGTGATCTCATGGGGGTCGGTGATGACGGTGGTGGTGCCGTGGGGAATGACGGCGCGGGCAAACTCCTTGGGGCTGACCAGAGAGCTTTCCAGATGGATGTGCGCGTCAATAAAGCCGGGACAGACGATTTTCCCGGAGACGTCCACTTCCGTTTCCCCGTCATAGCTGCCCATGCCCACGATCTGACCCTTGGCAACGGCAATGTCGCCATGGCACAGTTCGTTGGAGAACACGTTAACGTAGGTGGCGTTTTTCAGGACGAGATCCGCTTTTTTGCGGCCGGAGGCAACCTCCACAATGTGCTGCTTTTTCATCAGTTTTCGCTGGATCCGCGCGGCGTAGGTTTCGTTGGACAGAGGCATGGCAAACGCATCCTTTCTTTTGGTGGAAGACTTTTGGGAAGCCTTCGGCATATTTTTTCCAATTTAAAATAGTATAGCATATTTCTTTCCCGTTTTCCACAGGGAAAAGTACACAAATTTTACCTGTTATTTTTGACAGCTTGCTGCAAGAAGGAACTTGTGCTATAATTTGTTCAGAATGAGAGGTGTTGCATATGAAAACCTTGTTACATATCTGCTGTGCGCCCTGCGCCAACCAGTGTGTGGAGGTTCTGCGAACGGACGGTTTTGAAGTGACGGGATTTTGGTACAATCCCAACATTCATCCCTTTACGGAGTACCGTGCCCGGCGGAACTGCCTGACGGAATATGCCAAAAGCGTGGAGCTTGATTTGATTCTCCGGGACGAATATGCCCTGCGTCCATTTGTGCGGCAGGTGGCCGAAGACATTGCCGGGCGGTGCGTGAAGTGCTATGAAATGCGCCTGTTTGCAGCGGCACAGGCGGCGCAGGAGGGCGGTTTTGACTCCTTTACCTCCTCCCTGTTCATCAGTCCCTATCAGAATCACGAGCTCATGCAGGAAGTGGCACAGCGGGCAGCGGCGGAATATGGCGTCAGCTTCCTCTATCGGGATTTCCGTCCCTATTTCCGGGCAGGTCAGGACTATGCCCGAGAGCATGGCTTTTATATGCAGAAATACTGCGGCTGCGTGTTTTCCGAGGAGGAACGCTATCTGAAGCCCTCCCGGCGGATTGAACCATAGCGGCGAAAAAGCTCCTGCTTTCAAAGGCTGAAAACAGGAGCTTTTTTGGAAAAGTCAGGAAAGCTCCCGGTTTGGAGACTTTCCTATTTGTGCTGTGGGCAGGTCATTTCAATGGTGTCGCCGGTTACAAGGTCGAACAGGACAGCATAGACCTCTGCGCCAAAGGGCATATAGACATACGCATAGGCGCACAGATGGCCGTTGCTGCCGACAAAGGGTATTGTGTTCTCCAAATCGGCCGTAGCCAACGCCTGCACCCAGCAGTCGTTGAGATCGTTTTTCAGCGAGTCGGACAGATCTTTGCCATGTTCACGGAGATAGTCCGTGTAGTAGCCGTTGATGGTTTCTTTCAGCGTGGCCTGATAGCTCTCCTGCGTGAGATTCAGAAGGGCAAGCGTGTCCGCCTTGCTCAGCTCTGCGCCGGTTTTCGCGTTGATATTATAAATCCGATAGGTCACATGATAGTGCGTGAGCCATGAAGTTGTTGCGTAAATGGACACCACGTCATCCTTCTGACCCCAGTCATAAATCAGCCTTGCCAGTTCGGAGTAGGTTTCGTCCCAGTAAAGCTCATTTTCCAGAATGGAATACAGCTCGGAATAAATCTTTTCGTTGATGGCCAGATTTCCCGTGCCGGAGAAGACCGCTTTGGGAATGTGGTAGCAGCAGAAGGTGCCGTTTCTGTTTTTGCTGTCCGAGTAAGCGTCCATCACGCCCAGAAAATGTGTTTCCGGTGCCTTGCCCCTTCCTTCAATGTAACGCATCAAAATGGTGGCGACTTGGGCGCGGGTGGCGTTGCCGATGGGCGCAAGGTAGTTCCGGCTGCCTTCCTTCGTGCCGGTGATGAGCCCCATCGCCACTGCCCAGGAGAGCGCTTCGTGCGCATACGGGCTGGTTTTGCCCGCGTCGGGGAAAACGCTCAAATCCACCCGAGCTGAGGTATCCAGACCGATTTTGTTGCTGTAACGGAACAAGATGGTGGCCATCTGCTCGCGGGTGACGTTGGCGTCGGGGTCAAATTTGCCGTTTCCGACACCGCCGACAATGCCGTTGTGCGCTGCCCATGTGACGGCGGGGATGTACCAATCCTGCTTGAGGTCTGTGAAGGTGTTTTCACCCTCGACAGGAGAGCCGGAATAGCGCCACAGGACTGTGACCAGCATGGCTCTTGTCATGCCTGTGTTCGGCTCAAAGCGGTTGCCGCCCATGCCGTTCATCAGGCCGTTTGAGACAGCATAATTGACCGCCTGAGCAAACCAGTCGCCGTCATTGACGTCCGCAAAGCTGACGAAAGAAGCCGTTTCTTCCGTTCGGCTGCCCACGCTGAGCGCAGATGCCGAGGGCACAGCCACCAAAAGCATACACACGGCCAGCAGCAGGGTGATCATTCTACGTTTCATAACAATTTCCTCCTTTTTATGTTTGCACAAAGCCCGCCGAATTCATCACCAGCGGGCTTTGGATGCTTATTGCAGGTATTTCTGGACGCTGGGGCTGAATTTGGCGGGGTCTTCGGAGATGATGACCGTGAAGGACACGCGGTTTTCCTGGCCAAACTTGTCGCACCACAGGACAAATTCTTCCACTTCCTCAATGGAAGCGCCCTCGATGAGCTTATAGAAGCTGTCGATGAAAATGTGGCTGACGTCGTAATTGTTGGCGTGCATACCGCTGATGAAGCCCTTTAAAAATTCAACTCTGCCGTCCTTATAGTCCTGATACTCCACGAGCCGGACACGGCGATCAATATCGTAACGGAGCTTGGTGCCGTTTTCAATGCACACCAGACTTCCGGTTTCATTTTTGACTGCTTCATTGATGTCATGGACCAATTGCTTGGTTTTACCCGCGCCCTTGAGCCCAACGATTAACTTAACCATAGGAAATTCCTCCTTCGTGTTCTGCTTGGGCAGGCTCAGCCCTGCCCAAGCTCATTTTAGCAGATTTTTGAGAAAAATCAATAGCCGGGTTTGCCCAGAAGTTTAAACATATTTTTCTTATAGAATTCCACGCCGGGTTGGTTGAAGGGGTTGACGCCCAGCATATAGGCGGAAATGCCGCAGGAAAGCTCGAAGAAATAGAACAGCTCGCCAAGCGTGTCCGCGTCGACCTCGTCGGCCTGGAGCACCATAACGGGCACACCGCCGTCCACATGGGCGTTGAGCGTGCCAAGGAAAGCCTGCTCCTCCACGAAATCGA
>CAZPRA010000067.1:3325-7510 GCA_964588975.1 uncultured Oscillospiraceae bacterium
TCCGTCTCAATGGATGTCTTTTTTCTCGGCGGCGTGAAGCGAACCACCGTCTCAAAGAGATTGCGCTCGCCCTGCTGGATCATCTGGCCGAGAGAGTGCAGATCGGCAGTGAATTCCGCAGTCGCGGGGAAAATGCCCTTGCCGTCTTTGCCCTCGCTCTCGCCAAAGAGCTGCTGCCACCAGCCACCGAAGGTGCGGAACGAAGGTTCATAGCAGCAGAGCATTTCGATGTACTTGCCGCGGCGGTAGAGCAGGTTGCGTATGGCGGCATACTGCCAGGCGGGGTTTTCAAAGGAGCGGATGTCCAGTTCCTTCCGGGCACGTGCTGCGCCGAGCATCACGTCCATGGGGTTGATCCCGGCAACGGCCATCGGCAAAAGGCCAACGGCAGTGAGCACGCTGTAGCGGCCGCCAACATCGGGCGGGATAACGAACGTCTCATAGCCTTCCTCAGTGGCCATCTGGCGCAGAGCACCGTTCTGCGGGTCGGTCGTAACATAAATGCGCTTTTTGGCTTTTTCTGCGCCATATTTGCGCTCGAGCATCCAGCGCAGCGCACGCGTGGCGATCGCCGGTTCCGTGGTAGTGCCGGATTTGGAGATGATGTTGATGGAGAAGTCCTTGCCGTCCAGAAGGGCGCAAAGCTCCTGCCATGCACGGGTGGAGAGGTTGTTGCCGGCGAAGAAGACCTGCACGTCATCGCGGAGGTTGTGGTTCTGACCCTTTACCAGCTCGATCGCAGCACGGGGCCCAAGATACGAGCCGCCGATACCGACAACGACAAAGACCTGAGAATCGGAACGGATGCGAAGTGCGGCACGGCGAATGCGGCGCAGCTCCTCGGTTTCCTCAAAGGTCGGCAAATTCAGCCATCCCAAAAAATTGCTGCCGGGGCCTTTGCCTTCCGTGAGGGTTTTGTGGGCCTGAAAGACCTCCTGCTCGGTGCCGAGAAGATCCGGCAGAGAAAGGTCGCCCCATACGTTGGAAATGTCAACTTTGATCATGATAACGGCTCCTTATCCAAATTTTTGCTTGTCCCAATTCTATAGTACAACAAATCTTGGAAAAACTCAACAGAAAAACGAAAAAAGTTCAGGGTAGAAATACGAAAAGGGATGATGTATAATGTGCACAGGAGAAAGGATGAGAATTGCCATGAAATATGGATTTGGAATAGATGTGGGCGGCACCACGGTAAAGCTCGGCCTGTTTGACGCCGCCGGAAATCTGCTGGAAAAGCGGGAAATCCCCACTCGCACGGAGAAAAACGGCGAAAACATCCTGCCGGATATTGCCCGGGCGCTGGAGGGCTTTTCGGTGGACAAACGCGCGGCAAGCGGCATTGGCATTGGTGTGCCCGGGCCTGTGGATGCGCAGGGTGTTGTGAACCGCTGCGTCAATCTGAACTGGGGCGTTTTAAACCTCCACGAAGCGCTCAGTGCCCTGACGGGACTGCCCGTTCGGGCAGGGAACGACGCCAACTGTGCCGCTTTGGGCGAATTTCGAAAAGGCGGCGGCATGGGAAGCCGCTCTGCCCTGTTTGTCACGCTGGGCACAGGCGTTGGCGGCGGTATTGTAGTGGGCGGCAAAATTCTGGGCGGAGCACACGGCGTCGGCGGCGAAGTCGGGCACATTCCCGTCTCCGCTCCGGACAAGCACCCCTGCACCTGTGGCAAGCGGGGCTGCGTGGAGCAGTATGCCTCAGCCACCGGGATCGTGCGCCTGACCCGGGAAGCGCTTTCGGCCTCCGGCACGGAAAGTGCCCTGCGGCAGGTAAAAAACCTGAGCTGCAAGGACGTGTTTGACGCTGCAAAAGCCGGAGACGAATTGGCCGCTCGTGTGCTTGAGCAGGTTTTTGACTATCTGGGCGAGGCTTTGGCCTCCGCCTGCTGCGTCTGCGACCCGGAGCGCATCATTCTGGGCGGCGGTGTTTCCCGCGCAGGAGACTACCTGCTTTCAGGCGTCCGGCGCCATTTTCAGGCACATATGTTCCATGCCTGCAAGGGAACCGAATTTTCCCTTGCAACCTTGGGCAATGACGCGGGTATGTACGGCGCATTCTATCTTCAAGCGGAATAGGAGACTTATAAGTGGAATTATTCGAACCGAAAATGACCGCAAAAGAGGTCAATGCCATGTCTGCTCTGGCGCTGGCTCATGTGGGAGACGGCGTGTTTGAGCTTTTGGTGCGCACCCGGCTTTGCATGAACGGCGGCCTAACCAACGGCAGACTGCACCGGGATACCGTGGCGCTGGTATGCGCCGGTGCGCAGTCGGCCTTTGCTGAACGCATCATGCCCCTTCTGAGCGAACAGGAGCAGGCGTTTTTCCGCCGCGGCCGCAATGCCCATGTCCATGGCGTGCCCAAAAACGTGACACCTTTGCAGTACGCCCGCGCTACGGGTCTGGAAGCGCTCTTTGGCGCGCTGTACCTGCTTGGCCAGCGTGCAAGGGTGCAGGAGCTTTTTGACGTCATATGGGAGGATGCCCATGCCCTTTGATGCCGTATTTTTAAGCGCCGTTTTGCAGGAGCTGCGCCCGAGCCTTCTGGGTGCCCGTGTAGAAAAAATCCAGCAGCCGTCCCGGGATACGGTGCTACTCACCCTGCGGGGCAAGGAAAAGCTCCTGCTCTCAGCCAATGTGAACCGCCCCAGAATTCATCTGACCGCCGCAAGCTTTGACAATCCGGCGCAGCCGCCGATGTTCTGTATGCTCCTGCGCAAGCACCTGTCCGGCGGCAGGATCTCGGCTCTGACGCAGCCGGCGGCGGAACGTGTGGTGGAGTTGACGCTGGAGTGCACCGACGAAATGGGCATTCCCTGCCAAAAACACCTGATTTTGGAGCTGATGGGGCGCAATTCCAACCTGATTTTGACCGACCCGGAGGGCCGGATTTTAGACTGCTTCCGGCGGGTGGATTTCGAAATGTCCGCCCAGCGGCAGGTGCTTCCCGGCCTGTTTTACCGCAATCCGCCCGCGCAGGACAAGCGCATCCCATGGCAGACCGACGCGCAAACGCTCTCCGGGCTGCTTGCACAGGTGCAGAGCCCCAAAATGCTTGATAAATGGCTGCTCGACAGCTTTTCCGGCCTGTCGCCGCTGGTGGCTCGGGAGCTGTGCTTCGGTTTTTGCGGAGAAACGCAGGCGGACATTCTGTCGCTGAACCGGGATGCTTTGGCAGACTATTTGTCCCGTGAGCTGTCATTCAGCACAGAAAAACGACCGGTTCTTCTGCTGGCGGAGGACGGCAGACCCCGGGATTTTTCCTATCGGTCAATTCTTCAGTACGGCAGTTTTCTGGAAACGCGGCAGATGGCAAGCTTTTCCGCTCTGCTTGACGCCGTTTACACCGAGACGGATCGCTCCGACCGAATTCGGCAGAAGGCACAGAGCCTTCGCAGAGCCGTGAGCAACCTCCACGAGCGCACGCTCCGCAAACTGGAAGTGCAGAAAAAGGAGCTGGAGGCGACCTATGACCGGGAACGCCTGCGTCGCATGGGCGATATCGTCATGGCGAACCTCCACACCATTCAGCGCGGTCAGTGCCGTCTGGAGGCCGTAGATTTTTATGATGAGGAAATGAAAACAGTTGAAATTCCTCTGAAGCCTGAGCTGTCGCCTCAGCAAAACGCCGCAAAGTTTTATAAGGACTATGCCAAGGCCAAAAACGCAGAAAAAATGCTCACCGGGCAGCTTGCGCATGGTCGGCAAGAGGCGGATTATCTGGCAGGCGTGCTGGAGGAGCTCTCACGCGCGGAAAGCGAAGCTGACCTGAACGAGATCCGTCTGGAACTGGAGGAGGGTGGCTATGTGCGCCCGGCAGAGAGGCGAAAAGCTCAGAAGCCCACCGTTTCGCGGCCAATGCGTTTCTGCTCGTCGCAGGGCTTTTCCATTCTGGTTGGCCGGAATAACCGGCAAAATGACCTGCTTTCCCTGAAAACCGCCCGGCGGGACGACCTCTGGCTCCATGTTCAGAAGTTCCACGGTGCCCATGTGATCATAGAGTGCGCCGGGCAGGACGTGCCGGATGAGACGGTAACAGAGGCGGCAATGCTGGCGGCATGGTATTCCGGTGCCCGTCAGGGACAGAATGTGCCGGTGGACGTGACGCCGGTGCGATTTTTGAAAAAACCCGGCGGTGCCAAACCCGGAATGCTCGTCTATGAAAAGTACCGCACCGTCTTT
>CAZPRA010000068.1:0-7493 GCA_964588975.1 uncultured Oscillospiraceae bacterium
CCGCTACGTAGAGGTACAGATGATTCGTCGTGCCGTTGTTCCAGTAGTCATACAGGGAAATGAGGAACATATTCTCCCCTGCGTCCGTCTGACCGGCGTAGGTGATATCGCTGAAGCAATAGGTTGTGCGGGGCATGGTGCCGTCCCGGAACATATCCGTCAGCGGAGTCTCGTCGATCTCGCGGATGATGAAGACATTATAGGTGCCGTCCTTGTTCTCCACAGCCTGAACACCGTTGGTGGTGGCGGAGATCATGGATTCATACATACCCGTTGTGGCAAAGTCCTGATCCAGATAGTAGCTGTTGCCCCAGTCGTCAGCATAGTAGTACATATTGGCGATCTCGTCCACATACCACACACGACCCACATTGTCCAGAAGGACGATGGTCTGGGTAGAGGTATACATGTTATACTCCCAGCCGTTGCCCAGGTAGTCGCCGGAGGTCTCGTAGTACGTCTCGTTATCCAGCACGGTCACACCGCTGAAGACGATCTCGCTGGAAGCGCCGAAGTCGCTCTCGCCCGTGACGAAGCCGGCATTGGACTCAATCAGGTAAGGCAGCATATCCAGCTTGTGCCACCAGCGCTCGTTGGTCTCTTTGTCATAGGAGTCCAGCATATCCTGATAGACGTCGGTGGTAAAGGGCTGGTCGACATAGAGATACATATCCATGATGGCGGTGAAGCTGTCCAGCTTTTCGGAGTAGGCCATGCCGTAGAGGTGGTCGCCGTCAACCGGTTCGAGGTACGAGAGAACCTCGCCGGTTTCCGGATCGATCTGATAGATCATGCCGGCATTGCCGCACTCGCAGGCCCAGATGGAATTTCTGCCATAGGTGGAGGAGTAGATGGACAGGCCGAAGTTCAGGTCTTCGGAAGCCGTGATGTCCGCGCCCGGTGCGAAAGTCGGGCTGCCAGCCACCATGTCATAATCATACAGCTTTACGCCGCCGGTGGAGCCGGTGCCTGCCGTCTGCTGGGTGAAAATGCCGTCGATGTGAAGGTCAAGGGCCGTAATTTTCACGGTGCAGGTGTCGCAAAGAGTCTCGTCCTCTGCATTTGCCACGGTGATGACTGCGCTGCCCTGTGCAAGGGCGGTGACAAGGCCTTTTGCATCCACAGTAGCGATTTCCGGGTTGCTGCTGGTCCAGATCACGTCCTTATGTGCCGTGTACCAGGGGTCAAAGCGGCAGCTAAGCTGCGTGGTGCCGCCCAGATTCATGACCACATTCTGCGCAGTCAGGGTGGGAACGCCCAGCACGGAGCTGTCCATTTCGGGCACATTGGCATGAGCCTCAGAAGCCGCAGAAGTCTCGGTCAGGGGTGCGAACATGGCACAGGTCTCGCCGGAGAGCTTGCCCACTTCGGTGCACTCGGCGGTCTCGGGATTCACTTCCAGCAGATTCTGCTCGAGAGTGAGGCCCTCCACATTGAAGCGCGCCCAATAGAGCTTCTCCGCATTGTGATCCCAAGTCATGGATTGCAGATAGTTCATGCTCAGGCCGGTGTCACCGATCTCCGTCATGAAGGAGCTGAGCATATTCTGGCCATACCACTCGTCATATTCCATTCCGGCGCTCCACAGGTGTGCCGTCTCGGTCAGGGTTTCGGTATCCCAGTCATAGTTCAGAGCCATCACATAGATGGTACCGGCGTCGTCAATGGCCATGCCAAGGCCATAAGCGCCGCCACGGTTCAGTGTCCAGCTTTCCTCATAGGGCTCAACCTGCTTCCAGAGATTGGAGTCATAGTAGCTGCCCTTGAGGTTGATGGAGTAGATCTCCGCAGTGGGATAGCCGCTGTTGTCCTCCGTGGTGCGCAGACCATAGAGTTTGCCTTCGGCATAGCTGTAGGCAAGATCCTGATAGGTGTTTTCCAGTTGCGCAATGGGAACCAGATCCAGAGAGAGGGTGTCATGGAGCAGCTCGTCATAGCTAAAGCCATAAAGGGCGCCGTTCTCCGTCTGGGCATAGACATAGCCGTTGACATATTCTGCGCAGACAAAGCTGGCATCGCTGCCCATAATAGCCGTCTCGTTTTCGTTAACATCGCTGTTAAAGGCGACCCATGCGTTGACATTTTCCAGAATGTCATACTGGAAGGCCACCAGATTGCCCAGAGACTTGCCTTCGCCGCCAAGGTTCACGCCAAAGTAGGACTCGTTCATGCCATAGTCGGACAGAACCACCATAAGCTTCTGATCCATACCGCTCACGTCAAAGGTCACGGTATAGGTACGGGAGCCGTCCTCTGCAGGTTCCGGATCTTCCACGCCGGTCATGGCATAGACGGTGGTGCCGTCGCCGTTGAGCAGAGCCACCACGGAAGCCGCCACGTTATCCCGGAAGGTCAGCTCCAGATAGGTAGGCTCACCGGTCTCCGCGTCGATCATCTTGCGGGCCTTGAGCAGCTCAGGCGCCTCGGTGTCGACGGCGATGGGCACGGTGATGGTCTCGTCTGCAATCTCGTCCCCGTCATCCAGGAAGGCTTCGATGGTCAGCGTGACCTTGGTGTTGTTTGCAAGGTAGTTGCCGTCAGCGTCCGTGAAATCGTAAAGTTCTTCCTCATTGAAATAGTCCGTCAGAAGGAAGGGATAGCAGATACCGGCGCTGCTGACATAATAGGACTTGCGCACCCAGTCGGCCTGACTCGTATGGAGCACTTCGCCGGTCGCGTTATCGGTATAGGTGAAGCGCAGAGCCTTTGCACCACGCATCAGGCTCAGGTACATATCGTTGATAAGGTCGTTATAGGTGTCATCGTTGGGGGAAATGACATTGTGCGCGGGGTCATAAGCCTCGTCCACATAGCCGTTCATGCCGAAATAGTTATAGTAAGAGCCGTAGTTCGTCCACAGGACGTTGAGGTAGCGGTTGTATTCCGGTTCCTCGTCGTAGTACCAGCCGCCGTCAAAGACGCGGGCAGCACTCCAGTCGCCGTAGAAGCCCAGGAAGGGCAGACTCAAATCGGAGTTGTCTTCGTCGAGCGCGTAGGCACGGACGAAGCCCTCAACGTAGATGCCGTTGGGATAGTAGGTATCCATGTAGGTTCTGTCCGCCTCGTTGAGCGCGATGCGAACGGTAACGGAAACGCTCTGACCCGCCTTGACCTGCACCACGTTGCTCTTGGTCAGGCCGGCGTTGACGGCTTCATAAAGGAGCTGTGCGTCGCGGGTGTCCACTTCACCGTCGCCGTTGAGATCCAGCTCGGCCTCGGTGGTAGCAAGCCCCGTGACAGCATCCAGAATGAACTGCACATCATCCATATTGCAAGCGCCGTCGCCGTTGACGTCGTAAGCACTGGCCAGACTGCCCTCCTGAATGAAGAACTCCGGCACCGTGGAAAGCGCCTTGGAGGTCTCACCCATGAACAGATAGCCATAATCAGCATAGTCGGTGTTGACCAGATCGGTCAAAAGCGATGCGTCAAGCTCATAGCTGAGCGTGCGGTCGGAGAAGTTGTTGATTTCAAAGCTGAAGGAATATTCGCCCTTCTTTGTGTCGTCATCGCCCATGGAGACCTTGGGAGAAGAACCGTTCACGGTCAGGTAGCTTCCGCTGGTAATGGCGTCATAGACGTTTGCAGCACCGGCACCCTGCTTGCGGGGAGAATATTCAACGCCCTCGTCCTCCAAGACGGGAGTTGCCGTGCTCATGATGAGCGCCTCGGCCACGGTATGCATTTGCTCGTCGCTGAGGTCGGCGTGCTGTTCATGGAGATACTGAAGCACCAGAGCGGCCATGCCTGCAATGTGCGGAGCGGCCATGGAGGTGCCGGACATAATGCCGTATTCGCCGTCGTTCACGCTGGAGAAGATGTAGCCGCCGGGTGCCGTCACATCGGGATTAAGCTCCAGATCAGGCGTTACGCCCCAGCTTGAGAAATCGCTCAACTGGCCGCCGGTGGCGTTTTCCACGGTGAGCATATCGTCCGCGCCGTGAATGACCAGCGTGCCCACGCCGTCGGTGGCAAGCTCTGCCATCTTTTCGCCGTCAGCCTTGCTGATGAACACATTGGGGATCAGGCCCGCGTCGACCATGTTGATCAGGTCGCCGTCGGTGTTGTCATAGACGATGCAGGCAATGGCACCGGCATTGGCGGCGTTAGTCTGCTTTTCGGTGAAAGCCAGATCGCCGCGCATAACCACGGCCACGCGACCTTCCACATTCACGGCGGCGAAGTCTTCCTCAGAGCCGTAGCCGGAGACCATCGCATATTCCAGCGTACCTTCCAGAGTGGTAAAGGCAGCGCTGTCGGAAGCAGCGTCGGTATAGGCAATGTTCGTCTCGCCAACGGAGAAATAGTTCACCCGGTTGGTGGCGTTTTCCAGGCTGGCGACCATGGTCATACCCGCAAGGCTGGCCGGAGAGGAGACGATGCCATTATCCGGGTCAGAGGTCAGGTTCAGGTCAGTGCCGTAGCCGTTATAGTCTGCGGCGGAACCGGCGTTACCGGCAGAAACGGAGGCGATCATATCGCTGTCGGCAACCTTGGCAAAAATCTCGTCCCAAACCTCGTCAGCGATGGTGGTAAAACCGGCATCGGAGCCAAGGCTCATGTTGATGGCGTCCACGTTCAGACGGTAGCAGTCTTCCAGAGCGGCCACGATATCCGTAAAGGAAGCACCGCCGCCTTCTCCGAAGACCTTCATAACCAAAATCTGCGCGTCGGGCGCAACGCCCACCACGTCAGTGCCTTCGATGGCATTGGCCGCAGCGATACCGGCCACGTGCGTGCCGTGGTCGCTGTTGTCGGTGTCGTTGTCGTGGGTCACGTCCAGGCTGTTAAAGCCATAGTTGAAGCCAAAGGGGATCTTCGCGCTGTAGTAAACATCCTCAGAGCTCAGCGTCATGCCGGTTTCCTCGGAATAGCGTGCCGTTGCGTTCAGCTCGGGCAGAGCCTCGGCCACTTCCGCAGCGGTCAGGGAGCGCTCCGTCAGCGCGGGATCGTCTGCAAAGGAAGGATGGTCGGTATCCAGACCGGTGTCCAGAATGGCAATGCGCATACCCGCACCGGTGTAGCCCAGAGACTCCCACGTGCTGGCAGAGCCAAAGGAGTCGCTGGTGGTGAAGGTGTTGGTGCTCACATCGCTGCCGGTGCAGTCCTCAGGGACGCTGAAAACCGGCGCAACGAAAGCCGAGCGGACATTGTCCAGCTTCTCAATAGCCTTCAAAGTGCCATAGGGTACCTCAACGGAGAAGCCGCTGAGAATGACACTGTAGCGATAGCCCACGGAAACGGGCGCGTCGCTGATGGCGTTGATTTCCTCGATCACCTGATCCTGTGCGGCGGTGATGTTGGCCTTGGCCGCAGCAAGTTCGGTGCCGGTGCCGGCAATCTGGCGCTTAGTGTAGCCCTGATCCAGCAGGGACTTCTGTTCCAGAACCACGATGACGTCCACAAGCTCGTCATCGCTATAGCCCTGATTTTCCAGTGCTTCGCCGTCCGCGCCGTTCTTCAGGTCGACCTTGGCGGAGTCCAGCTCCGTGATTTCAAGCTCTGTGCCGTCTTCGGTTCCCTGCGCATAGGCCATTGCGGGAAGCAGACTCAAGACAAGGCACAGTGCCAGCAGCAAAGATAAGATTCTGTTCTTCATTTTCATCATTGCTCCTGCCTTTCTTTACAGACCCAGATAGCGGCAGAAGATTGCCGCTGCCTGCGCACGGGTGGCTTCGGCGGCGGGAAGCAGCGTGCCGTCGGGATAGCCCGTGATAATGCTCTCGGCAACTGCCCAGCTCATGGCGTCCTTTGCCCATTCTTCCACGCTCTCGTGGTCAGAGAAATCGGACAGATCTGCCGTTTTGCTGGTGTCGCGTCCCTCGACCTCGGTGGCGTAGCGGTAGAACATGGTCATCATTTCCTGGCGGGTAATGGTGGCGTTGGGGGCAAATTCCGTGTCGGAAACGCCCTTTGTCACGCCGCTTGCCACTGCCCATGCAACCGCTGCGGCATAATAGGCATCCTCGCTGACATCGTCGAAGGCGAGAACCGTGAGGTCAGCCTCGGGGTTGCCAGCGCTGCGGTAGAGAACCGTCACAAACATGGCACGGCTCATGACGATCTCCGGCTCAAAGGTGCTCTGTGTAATACCGGTGAACAGGCCGCATTTCGTGGCTGTGAGGATCTCGTCCTCGGCCCAGTGGCCGTCAATATCCGTAAAAGGATTGCTCCAGAGCGCAAAGGTGGCAGAGCTGCCGCTGACCGCGATGGCGCTGTCTCCGGCATAGACCTTGCCGTCCTTCACTGCAAAGGCGCTTCCGTCTGGAGTGCTGAATTGCAGGGTAACAAGCAGTGTCTTTTCCGCTGTGAGGCTGCTGCCGACCCATGCAAAACTAACGGTGCCGTCCGCGCTGTCGTTCACGCTGCAAAGGGCACAGGCGTCCGCCTTTTCATAGCCCAGCAGCTTCGTGTCAGACGCAGGATAGCTCAGCTCAAAGCCGCCGTTAGTCACGTCAGCGCCGCCCTGTAAATAGACAGCGAGCTCTGCATTGCCGTCGTTATCGCTGATTTCCAGCAGCCAGACGGCAGAGTTTTCGGTTCCGGCTTCTTCTGCAAAGGCACAAAGCGTCATGCTGAGCACCATGGCCAAAGCCAGAACCAGTGCGATGATTTTTTTCACTGATCATCTTCCTTTCTTGTTTTTTGATACATAAGTCGTCAGCAGCAAAGCAACCGCCGCCTTCGACGGGCATCCATTTCTTTTTTGGTATTTCCGCTTATATTACCAGAGGAATGCAACCATTTGCGAACATCTTCTTTTTAAAGAGAAACCGCATACGGTGCCGCTCATTGGCACAAATCCCGCCCAGCTTTAAAAATTCAAGCGATTTAAAGCGTGAAAGTCCCGTATATTGCGTATAATTATACCACATTGCACTCCCAGCCGCAAGACGATTTCTTCCTTTTTTGCATCCTTTTTAACATTTTTTCGCCGTCTGTAAAAAAAATTCCGGCAGAAAAAATAAGTCCTTGACATCCGGCGTTCTTTATGATACTATTTTATGGCTGATGTTGAGCGCTCAACGCGGGTGTAGTATAACGGCTAGTACAACAGCCTTCCAAGCTGTGGGCGTGGGTTCGATTCCCATCACTCGCTCCATACGCGCCGGTAGCTCATCCGGATAGAGCAACTGCCTTCTAAGCAGTAGGTGGGGGGTTCGAGTCCCTTCCGGCGTACCAGACGTATACTTTTGTACGTCACTATGTGGTTCGCCTTCCAATCACGCTTCGCCACTTGGCTCGCGTTCTTGGGAAGGGACTTGCTGCGGAGAAAACATGCCACCGGCATTTTTTCTCCTTGCAACTTCCGGCGTACCAGACGCCTCCAATCGCGTGTTGCCGGTTATGGGGCGCGTCGATAAAGGGCATCAGCAAGCAGCGTTGCGCCGCAGCGCTTGTGCAGAACGGAATACGGTGGGTGTAGCGTAGTTGGTTAACGCGTCAGATTGTGGCTCTGAAGACCGAGGGTTCGAGTCCCTTCACTCACCCCA
>CAZPRA010000069.1:0-7416 GCA_964588975.1 uncultured Oscillospiraceae bacterium
TGGCGGCAGGCCCCGCTTCCTACGGCATGACCGACACCATGGGCCGTATGCACTCGGATGCACAGTTCGCAGGTTCTTCCTCCGTTCCGGCTCACGTCGAAATGATGGGCTTCCTTGGCGCAGGCAACAATCCGATGGTCGGTATGACCGTTAGTGTCGCAGTTGCAGTGGAAGAAGCGATGAAATAATCGTTTCGTAAGCTTTTTTCTCCAAACGGTATTGAGGCGGCCTGCCACCGGCAGGCCGCTTTAATTCCGTTCCGAATAAAATCAAACCCCCGGTTCTTCGGATGTGTCCCGTTCTTGCGGGCGTTTTCGAAGAAACCGGGGGTTTGAATTATTTCATCACTCAACCAGACGGTTCAGCCAGTTGATATAGGCGGAAGAATTGAGCATCATGGGATAGTTCAGGATGATACAATCGCTCACGTTCTGCTCCTTTGCAAAGGCAACCAGATCCAAGGAGGGCTTACCGTCGCGGTTGAACTCTCTGGGGTCAATGACGATGACCTTGCTATAGTGGCTGGTAAGCCATGGCGCAAAGGCGTTGCCGTAGGACTCCTTCAGGAGAATGCACACGGGGCCTTCCACATCCGTTTCAATGACCGTGATGGGATGATCGCCGCCAAGGAAGCACAGATACTTATTCGAGACATTCTCGCCCACATAGCTGATGGTGCCGATGGCAAATTCCGTGGAAAGCGTGCTGTCGTTATAATAGCGGGTCTTTAAATCCACAAAGGGTCGGTAATAATAAAGCGTGTCCGGATTTTCCTTCAAAATGGAGCTTTGCGGATAGTCTTTCAGGTAGGTATACATGGAGCCAACGAAATTGTCATACTGACCCTGCTCGAATTTGTCCAAAGACTCCGCCTGGAAACCCGCTGCCTCGCAGTAGGCTTGATAGGCATAATAAGCGCCAAGCTGCGTCCAGTGGTGATCTGTGCGGAAATAGATATACTCGTCCACATGGGCTGCAAGCTTGCTGTAGGCATCGACGGAGATGACGTTGCTGCCAAGCTTGTCATAGCAATAGTCGATCATGTCGATTTGAGAGGCCGAGCCGGTGTGGTAGGATTCCGTGGTATAAAATTCCGCCGCATTTGGCACGGCTATGCTAAAGGTGCGCACATTGCTGCCAAGCGCCGTTGCGATGGAGGTCACGGCCGAGGCGTAGGAGTCGATGACGGAATAGGAAGCATAGGGCACCTCAATGGCCCGGTTGCCAACCAGAAGCGCCACGCCCAGATTTTCAACCACCGTGTCATCCGTCGGGCCGTCGCTTGGCGTCACACTCTCGGAAGGCTCCGTCGTGTCATCGCTGGCATTGGGCGTCTGCTGGCCGCTGTCTTGCGGCGTGTCGGAGGCATCCGGCCCCTGCGCCGGGTGATCCTTCAGCGATTCGCCGCCATCGGCAGCATTGCTGTTCATGTCAATAATGATTTGAACGTCGTCCTCCTTGGAAAGGCCGGAGTACTTGTAAAAACCGTTCAGCCGGGTATTCCATGCGCTCATGGACTCGCTTTGTGGGAATTTTTCCCCATAATAATCCCGGCTTTCGCTGCTGTATTGACCGGTGAACAGGCCGGAAAGACTCAGCTTTGGCTTGCTTGACGCCTCACCGCGGGTGAAAAGCGCCACGGCGCCGACGATCAGAACCACAGCAAGGAAAACAGACGAAAGAATGATATATACCTTTTTCATTGGATACCTCCCGTCAAAAAGACGCGTAAAGAGACGGCTGGCTGCTTGCGCCCAGCAAGGAGGCCGTGCACAGATACAAAAGCGCCGCAGCAAACAGAGCAAGGCTCACCGCGTGGACACACTGGCTCAAACTGATCTGGTCATCCTTTCTCCTGCGCAGCAGCAGATTTGACCAAATGGAGCTGATAGAACGGGGAATGGCCGAAGAACCGATCGCGCACAGGACAATCAGCGGAATGGAATTTTTAAGCAGAACTCCCACCGAGGCGCTCCAGAAGTCACCTTTTCCGAACATCAGGGCAAGTGTGTTACCAAGCTCCGGCAGGCTTTCGTGGGCAAAGAGCACCCAGCCAAAATAGACAAAGAACAGCGTGATCAGGGTTTGAACGGCTGCCGGAAGGCGCTCTATGCGGGAGGAAAGCTGCTTTTCCACCACCAGAATGAGGAAGAAATACAATCCCCAGAAAATATAATTCCAGCCCGTTCCGTGCCACAGACCCGTCAGCGTCCAGACCACAAGCAGATTGATGATCTGGCGAAGCTTTCCCTTTCGGTTGCCGCCAAGCGGGATATAGACATAGTCCCGGAAGAAGCTGCCCAGCGTAGCGTGCCAGCGGCGCCAGAAGTCCGTAATGGAGCGGGACGCATAGGGTAAATCGAAGTTCTCGGCATAACGGAAGCCAAATATCCGCCCAAGGCCGATTGCCATATCCGCGCAGCCGGAGAATTCGAAATAGATATAGAACATGAACATCAAAGCGCCCAGCCAAGCCGCACCGCCGTTTTGCAGCTTTGCAAACTCCGTGTAGGCGGCATAGGCATAGTCCGCGATGAGCACCTTTTTCGCCAGGCCGACCACGAAGCGAATCATGCCCTCAAAGGCGCCCCGAGGGGTGCTGCGGCGTTTGTCGATCTGCGGGCCGATCTGCTCATAGCGGACGATGGGGCCCATGAGCAGCTTGGGAAACATGGAGATGTACAGAAGCAGCTTGGTAAAACTCTCGGCCGGAGTGACCTTGCCGCGATAGATATCCACATGATAGGAAATCATCTGGAAGGTGTAAAAGGAAATGCCGATGGGCAGAAGGGCGATCGTGCTCTCGGCGCCGTAGTTCGCATCAAGCAGCTTAAACAGGCACAGCGCCGCCAAATTCAGCCCCACGGGAAGCCAGACGGACAAAAGGTTCCCCTTCTGCACATAATAGCCCAAAATATAGTTCACAAGCGCCGTCAGGAGCAGAACCGGCAGATAGTAAGGCTGGCCAAGCGCATAAAACAGGAGGCTGGCCACCACAAGCACCGTGTTTTTCTGCTTGATGCTCGGAAGCAGAAAATAGACGGCAATCGTCACCGGCAGGAACAGATAAATACTATAGAGATTGGAAAATTCCATAAGCTCACCTCAGCTTTTTGCCGCAGTCGATCCGCAGCGAAGTGTTTCATCTTTCTTACCCCTTCAACTCTAGCAAAAAGTGAAAGAAAATTCAACCACTATTTTACATAATCCCGAATTATTTTTCTTTTTGCGACGAAATCCATTTGTTTGTGTCGCTTATGACATCATTTTGCAAAAGCAGCACAGCCGCAAGGTTGGGAAGCGCCATCACCGCATTGAGCACATCGGCCATTTCCCATGCGATCTCGGCGCCAAAAAAGGGCGAAAGCGCAATGAGCAACAGGTAGGCCAGTCGGTAGAGCTTTTTGGCTCCCGGCTTCTGCCCGACGAGATATGTCAGGCAGGCTTCGGCATAAAAATTCCAGCCGATGATGGTGGCAAAGGCGAAAAAGATCAGGCAGACCATCAGCACGAAGGAGGACAAGCTGGGCGAAAACGGCAGACCCACACGCCATGCCAGATCCGTCCGCTGCACGCCGGGGCACGCTCCGTTCCATGCACCGGTCACCACCAGACACAGGCCCGTCACGGTGCAAATGACCACGGTGTCGATAAAGGTGCCTGTCATGCTCACAAGCCCCTGCCGCACCGGGTCTTTTTCGTTCGAAGCCGCTGCTGCAATGGCCGCAGTGCCCATGCCTGCTTCGTTGGTGAACACACCCCGACCAATTCCCATCCGCATGGCCATTTTCACGCTGACGCCGGCAAATGCACCAAAAGCCGCCCTCGGCGCGAAAGCACTTTTGACGATGAGCGCAAGCGCCGCAGGAATTTGCGAGCAGTGGCGTGCCAGAAGCCAGAAGGAAAAGCCTAGATACGCAGCAGACATCAGCGGCACAAGCATTTGACATACGCCGGTGATGCGCTCGGCACCGCCCAAAAGCACCGCTGCGGCAAGCACTGTCACGCTTCCCCCGGCAATGAGCGCCGCTGCAGAGATCTCCCGTCCGCCGAGCGTCAAAACCGTTTCGGAAGGAAAAAAGGCGTCCACTGCGGCGGTAATACTCGTCACCTGCGTAACGGTTCCGACGCCCAAAAGTCCCACAGCAACGCCAATGGCTGCATAGAGCAGCGCAAGCCCTCTCCCCCATTTCCCAAGCGCCCGCTCCATATAGGCAAATGGGCCGCCAAAGCCGCCGGAAAGACGGTATTTTGCCGCCAGAAAGCCCTCGGCATACTGCGTCGCCATGCCAAGAATTGCCGCAAGAATCATCCAGAACAGCGCACCGGGGCCGCCTGCTGCAAGCGCAGTGGCAACGCCCACGATGTTTCCCGTGCCGATGGTGGCCGCAAGTGCCGTGCACAGGGCGCCATAGGAGGAAATGCCCTCTCCGCCTGAGCGGATGCAGCCAAAGGCTTTCGGCAGCAGCCGGAGCTGAAGTCCCCTCAAACGCAGTGTATACAGCAAACCGATCCCCAAAAACAGAAGCATCATCGGCCATCCCCAAACCGCCCCGGACAAAGCCTGTATCCAATCCTTCATGCGCTCACCCCAATTATAAACATTTCGTTAAAACTCTCTGCGGCTTCTTGCTTCGCCGGTTTTTCTCTGTTAGAATAGTTTCAATTTTATTTATGGAAAGGTCTTTTGCTTCATGCTGGAACTGAAAAATATTACAAAGGATTATCCCAATGGGGACGGCACGGTTCATGCGCTGGATCGAGTAAACGTTTGCTTCCGGGAAAATGAGTTTGTCTCCGTTCTGGGGCCGTCGGGCTGCGGAAAAACCACCCTGCTCAATATCATCGGCGGTCTGGATCGCTATACCTCCGGCGAGCTTTGTATCAACGGCGTGTCCACCGTGCACTATCGCGACCGCGACTGGGACAGCTATCGCAACCACTCCATTGGCTTCGTGTTTCAAAGCTATAACCTCATCCCGCACCAGAGCGTGCTTGCCAACGTGGAGCTGGCGTTGACCCTTTCGGGCGTTTCAAAAAAAGAGCGCCGCAGACGTGCGGTTCAGGTTCTGGAAAAAGTTGGGCTGGGAGATCAGCTCCACAAGCGTCCCAACCAGATGTCCGGCGGCCAGATGCAGCGTGTGGCAATTGCCCGTGCGCTGATCAACGACCCGGCCATTCTCCTGGCTGACGAGCCGACCGGTGCGCTGGACTCGGAGAGCAGCCTTCAGGTGATGGAGCTTTTAAAGGAGGTCGCAAAAGACCGGCTGGTCATCATGGTCACGCACAATCCGGAGCTTGCCGAGCGCTATTCCACCCGCATCATCCGCCTGCGTGACGGCAAAATCACCCATGATTCCATGCCCTTTGAGGGCGATGTTCCTCCGGAAAATGCTGAATATCGACAGAAAAAAGTGAAAAAGCCCTCCATGTCCTTCTTCACTGCCCTGTCGCTGAGTCTGCACAACCTGATGACCAAAAAGGCGCGCACCATTCTCATTGCCTTCGCCGGTTCCATTGGCATCATCGGCATTGCCCTGATTTTATCCATGTCCAACGGAATTCAGCTTCTAATTGACCGCATGGAGCAGGAAACGCTCTCATCCTATCCGCTGACGCTGGAAAAATCCACCATTGACTTAAGCTCCATGCTGTCCCAAAATCGGGATATGATGCAGGACGTGGAGCATGACGAAGAACATCTTTATTCCGTCAACGTGATGAGTTCCATGATGGACACCATGATCCAGGGTTCCCGGGTGAATAATCTTTCGGACTTCAAGGCTTATATCGACTCCGGAGAGAGCGGCCTGGAGGAGCTGACGAGTGACATCAGCTACACCTATTCTACGCCTCTGACCGTCTATCGCACCGGCACCGAGCACGGCTATTTTCAGGTCAACCCCAATCAGATTTTCTCCCAGCTCGGTCTGGGGCAGATGACACAAAGCTCCGGCACGCTTGCTTCTTCCGCCATGCAAAGCTCCATGGACGTCTGGACACAGCTCAACAGCAACACAGAGCTTTTAAGCAGCCAGTATGAGCTGATCGACGGCAAAATGCCGGAAAGCTATAATGAAGTGGTTCTCATCGTGGACAAGAACAATCAGGTGACGGATTTCACGCTCTATTCTCTCGGACTTCTGGACGTCACGGAGCTGAAAGAAGCGCTTGCTGCCGCTGCACGCGGCGAGGATGCCGCTCTGGATACCAGCACCCGCAGCTTTTCCTTTGACGAGATCACCGGCCTCAGCTTTAAGCTGCTGGTCAACACCGATTACTATGCCAAAGAAAACGGCATTTGGGTGGACAAGTCCGAAGATCAGGCATATATGACCGCCATTCTCAATGCCAGCGAGGATATCACCATTGTTGGCATTCTCCGGCCTGCAGAGGGCTCGACGACCTCCACCGGCAACGGAGTGATCGGTTACCGGGCGGATCTGATGACCCATCTGATGGAAAAGGTCAACACCTCTGCCATCGTGCTTGAGCAGCAGGCCGACCCTGAAACGGACGTGTTCACCGGTCTGTCCTTTGCCCCGCAGGAGGCTGCCGGAAGCTATACCATGGACGAACTGCTTTCTTACGCGGCAGCTTTGCCGGAGGAACAGCAGTCGGAGCTTATGGGCTATGTTGCGCAAATGCGCTCTGCCGGTATGGATGACGACAGCATTTCAACTGAGCTGATGAGTTCCCTTGTCTCTCCTAGCACGGATGCCACCTATGAAGGAAATCTGACGCGCATGGGCGTATCCGACCCGGAAAAGCCCGACGCCATCAATCTTTACCCCATCGACTTTGAGTCCAAGGACAAAATTGCGGACATCATCGCAGAATATAACGAGTCGCTTCCCGAAGAAGAACGGCTGGTCTATACGGATTACATTGGCCTGATGATTTCCTCCATCACCGTGATCATTGACGCCATCAGCTATATTCTCATCGCCTTTGTTGCCGTCTCGCTTGTGGTGTCCTCCATCATGATCGGCATCATCACCTATATTTCCGTTCTGGAACGCACCCGCGAAATCGGCGTTTTGCGCTCCATTGGTGCCTCCAAGCGGGATATTTCCAGGGTGTTTAACGCGGAAACGCTGACCATTGGCGCAGCAGCAGGCTTGTTTGGCATTGGGATCACGCTGCTTTTGATCATTCCCATCAATGCCATCATTGAAAAGCTGACCTCCCTGGCAAATGCGGCGGTGCTGCCCACGGCCGGTGCGCTGATCCTCATTGCCATCAGTATGCTCCTGACCTATATCGCCGGGCTGATCCCCGCAAGGATCGCTTCAAAAAAGGACCCCGTTGTTGCCCTGCGAACCGAATAATACCGAAAAGAATCGCAAAAATGCGAACCCCCGGTTTTCTTCAAAGATACCCGCAAAAAACGGGGCACATCGAAAAAACCGGGGG
>CAZPRA010000070.1:0-7347 GCA_964588975.1 uncultured Oscillospiraceae bacterium
ACGTGAAAGGACACCCTGACGGTTTCCTTTCACACTTTTCTTCCCTCCGAAACGGAAAAGATTGCGTTTTTTGACACTCTGCCGAGGTCAGGCGTTGGGCCTGACCTCGTTGCTATTTATATTATATTTATATGGTATTCTGCGGGGAATTCGGCGGTGACGGTCAGCTTGCCTTCGGCATAGTGGGCGGACAGTTCGCCGTTCATGCGCTCGGCCAGCGTCTTGGCGATGGACAGCCCAAGGCCGGTGGATCTCCGCGCGGAATTCACGGTAAAGAAGCGGTCAAAGAGCTTGCCGACTTGTACCGTGTTGAGCTCCCGCGAACGGTTGGAAAAGTCGATTTTGCCCGTTTCATCCATGGCGACGGAGAGGTCACCGTCGGAATATTTCACGGCATTGTTGATGATATTTTCAAACACCCGGCTCAGCGACGAAGCGTCCAGCCAGCGCCAAACCGGTTCCTGCGGTAGCCTGACCTCGGGAACGATAGACGCTTTGAGCAGAGCGCCCTCAAAGGAGAGCAGACTTTCCTCCAGCACGCGGCGCAGGTCTACCCGTTCCGGCGCCGGAGACGGCACACACAACGCGACAGAATAGTGAAACAGTTCTTCCGTCAGCTCGCGAAGCGTCTGCGTGCGGCTGCGAAGCTGCTCCAGATAGCGCTCTGCGTCCGGCGAAAGCGGCTGCTTTTCCAGCAGCTCCAGATAGCCGCAGATGGCAGTCAGCGGCGTGCGAAGGTCGTGGGAGAGATTGGTCACAGCGTCCTTCAGCTCCTGATCGCCGTGCTCATATTTCCGCCGGATACGCCGAAGCTGCGAAAGCTGCCGGTTGATGGCACCGGCCAGCGTGCGCACCGTCCGATCAGCGGAGGATACGCAGATGAGCGCATTGGTATCCTCCTGAAGGCAGTGCTCAAAATCCTCGCAGATCTCGCGAATTCCCTTTTTCATCAGGCAGAGCTTTACGCACAGGCTTATCACCGCCAGCGCCAGAACTCCGCACGCAACCCAAAGCCACAGCAAGGCCGTCAGTCCCCTTATTTCAGTTCTTTTTTGCGGAAGCAGGCATAGCCCGCTGCGCACAGTGCTACAGCGCTCAGGGCGCCAAAGAGAAGATTTCGGTTGATTTGCCGGGAGTCTTCTGCGCTGATGCTCAGGTCCTTGTCCGACGCCCAGCTTGCGCCGGAGTCCGGAAAGCGGTCATAATAGGCATAGCCAAACCAGTCCGTGGTGATGTGAAGCTGCTCCGTGACATGGCCATAGGGCAAAAGGTCATATGCCAGCTCCAGTGCCGTTCGTGCAGCACCGCCCACATAGCGTGGATTTTCCACCAAATGTTCGCTGCCCTCGATCGGCACGGAGACAACGTAGGTGCCCGATTCGTCGGAGAAAGTCTGATCCTGATAGTTCCACTCCGTATAGAATTCCTCCTTCGAAAGAAGGTTCTCCGCGCCGTAGGCGCCAAAGGCCATTCCCAGCACCAGAAGGATATTGACGATGACCACCAGCGCCCGCTTTGGGATCAGACAGGCTACCGCCACCAGCACGGCAGCGGTACAGACATTGGCCAGCAAAACGTCCAGAAAGATACGGACGCACACCCACGCCGAAGCCTTTTGGAACACATAGGCGTTCAAGGCGGTAAAAATCACTGCGAACAGCAAAAACAGGAGCAGCGCTGCGCCAATTCCCAAAATCAGCTCGGAAAGGAATATCTGCCCCTTCGTATAGCCGGCGATGACCTTGTTGCGAAAGATCCCTTCCTCGTGCTCGCGGCCGACCAGCCACGACAAAAGCACGGCCAGCGCAAAAAACACCGCCACGATATAAACGTCATCCAGATAGAATTCCCGGGCGTTCAGGCCGCACAAAACGGCGGCAACTGCGCTTGCAGCGACGGCCAGCCAGAGCACCGCACTGTGCAGATACCTGCGCAGACCCGCACGCAGAAGTTTAGCCATTGTGCCCACCTCCCACCAAATTCATGAAATAGTTTTCCAGACTTTCGTCCTGCTCATGAGAGGAAATCAGTTCGCAATGCTCCTGTTCGAGCGCGTGAACCAGTCGGGAAAGCACAGGCTTGCCGTAGATGCAGGCAGTATTGTCATCTAATATTTCATATTCCAGACCTTCTGCGTCCAGCACGCGGGAAAGCGCACCCGTGTCCGTCACTTCCACACGGAGCCGTTTCCGGCAAGCGGCCTCCAGCTCCTTTGAACTGAGCTCGCGAACGAGGCGGCCTTTGTCCAGAAAACCAAAATGCGTGGCCAGACGGGAAAGCTCATCGAGAATATGGCTGGAAATCAAAAACGTGATGTTTTTTTCACGGTTGAGCTTCCAAATCAGCTCACGGATTTCAATAATTCCCTGCGGGTCAAGGCCGTTCACCGGCTCATCGAGCACCAGAAAATCCGGATTTCCCATCAGCGCGACGGCAATGCCAAGGCGCTGCTTCATGCCCAGAGAAAAATTCCGCGCACGCTTTTTTCCCGTCTGTTCCAGACCCACCAGCCGGAGGATTTCCGGGATGGACTCATAAGAGGGCAGACCCCGCAGCAACGCCTGCTGCCGGAGATTGTCCGCCGCCGTCATGTCCAGATAAATTGCGGGCGTCTCAACGACTGCGCCCATTCGTCTGCGGGCATGGCTGACGGCCTTCTCCCAGCAGTCGATCCCGTAAAGGGTGCAGCGTCCTTCGTTGGGCGCCTGAAGGCCGCAAATCAGGCGGATGAGAGTCGTTTTCCCCGCGCCGTTTCTGCCCACCAGACCGTAGATGGCGCCCTTTGGGATGTGCATACTGACATCCTCCAGCGCCTGAAATTTCCCATAACGCTTGGAAAGCCCATCCGTCGTCAAAATATATTCCATTTCCATGGTAACCGTCTCCTTTCTCTTAGATTTTAAACCGGAACCGTAAAGAACGCAGGAAAGAGAAAGGTAAAGAATTCGTAAAAAATTATTCCGTCAGCCTATAGCCAATGCCCCAGACTGCCTGGATCAGCTCTCTGCCGCCCGCATCGCGGAGCTTGTTTCGCAGATTGCTGACGTGCTGCTTCAAAGAGTCCTCCGTGCAATCCGGCGTGTCGGCGGCGATGCGCTCCAAAATCACCGATTTGGCGACCGTCCGGTTTTGGTTGCGCATCAGGAGCCTTAAAATAGCAAATTCTGTGCGGGTCAGACGGATATTCTTTCCCGCGCAGCAAACCTCACGGGAGTTTTCGTCCAGCGTCAGGCTGCCCGCCGTCAGAAGCGTTTCGGACGGTGCCTGCTGCACCTTGCGGAGCTGGACGGTGATACGCGCCAGAAGCTCAGAAGTATCAAAGGGCTTGGTCAGATAGTCAGCGGCACCACCCAGAAGGAGCTTCACCTTGTCCTGCGGCTGCGCTTTGGCGCTCAGGACGATCACCGGGATGTTTTGAATATGCGGAAGCACCTCCTCACCGGAAAGCCCCGGCAGCATGAGATCCAAAAGCACCAGATCCGGCCGTTTCCGCTCGAGCAGATAAAGCGCTTCCGTGCCGGAATAGGCACGCAGCACCGAATAGCCCTCGCGGGTCAAAAGCTCCTGAAGCAGGTCTCCAATGGGAAGGTCGTCATCAATGACCGCAATGGTTTTGGGCGTGTTCTCCATGTTTTCTCCCTTCATCGGTTCAGCACTCGGGCAATCCACGGCCGGTGCACCTTCATGGCGCCCTTCGGACAGAATTCCTGGCAGCAGAAGCAGCGAATGCAACGGCTTTTGTCGATTTTTGCCTTGTGCTCTACCATGGTGATGGCCTTCGCCGGGCAAAGCCGGGCGCACATTGCGCAGCCTGCGCACGTTTCCGGCTCCAGACGCGGGCTTGCCCGCAGCGCCTTTTGCGCCACCTTGCCAAAGAGCTTGCCAAGCCTGCCGGGAAGCAGACTTTCAAATTGCAGGCTCTTGTTCTGCTTCACGCGCTGAAAATCCGCCACAGTGAAGACCGTTCCTTCAACCGCGACGCCATCGGCGCTCTCGGGGCACAGGCCATAGTTGGCAGCCGCCCGCAGCGTAGGCACCGACATAGGCTCAACGCCGATCAGCTTCGCGCAGACCAGATCCAGCTTGTGGCAATTTTCCGCCGCCAGAACCGCGCCGATTTGCTTCGGTGTGCCCGCCGTCGGGCCGTTGCCCTCCATGCCGACCACGGCGTCCACCAGATACAGCCGTGGCTTAAAATAATCGTTCAGGTCAATGATCATCCCCGCAAAATCCATAGGGTCATGATAGCGGAAATGGTATTCCGGCTTCATGGTGCCCGGAACGGCGCCAAACAGATTTTTGGTGGCGGCGGTCATGGACATCATGCCGTGACTTTTCAGCTTGCAAAAGCTGATGATGGCGTCGGTATCCTCAAGATAGGAGGTGACGGTGAAGCTCTTTGCGACGCGTCCTTCCGGATAGTTCACGTCCTTCTGCTCATAATTCCGGTTTACTCTTCCGCCGGCACGCTCCACCTGCTCCATGCCCGTTGCGGCATAGACCCGCTGCAACGCAGCGGCAGTATAAAGCCCGCCGGGGCTGTCGCCCACCACCACGCTGGCGCCTCGCGCAACAAGCATTTTTGTCAGCGCCGCCAAAAGCGCCGGATGCGTGGTTGCGGCCTTTTCCGGCTTTGCCGCCTCGACCAGATTGGCCTTGATCACGATGCGCATTCCTGCCCTGACCCAGTCAAGCCCGCCAAACGGCGCCAAAACCTCACGCAGCGCCCTTTGGCAGTCTTCCTCCGCATAGCTCCCGCAGGGAGCAATGGCCACTTCCTTCATCTTCACACCCGCCTTTTTGTTTCGTCTGTTTTTATCATAATCCATTGAGCCGGAATTGTAAAGAAAAATCCGATCTTGGCCGAAAGCGCAGTGTTTGCAGATTGTTCATTGCGCGTTCATTTTCCCGTGCTATTCTATTCACATCCAAAAACCGGGAGGTATTTTTTCATGAAAACTGCCATCGTTTACTATTCCAAGCACCATGGAAACACCGAAAAACTGCTGCGCGCCATCGCGGGCGGGCACGACCTCACCCTCATCGACGCCACGCAAAATTCGTCGCCGGAGCTGGCGCAGTATGACCGGGTCGGCTTCGCCTCCGGCATCTACTATTCCAAATTTCACAAGTCCCTGCTTCGCATTGCGGAAAGCTGTCTGCCCGAAGGAAAGGACGTCTTTTTTCTTTACACCTACGGCGCGGAAAAATCCGGCTACACCGCCGCCATCACCGAGGCCGTGGCAAAGCGCAAGGCCAATATTCTGGGACAATACGGCTGCTTTGGCTTCAACACCTTCGGCCCCTTTAAGCTCATCGGCGGCATCGCCAAGGGTCATCCCAACGCCGACGAAGTGCAAAATGCGGTGAAATTTTACGAAGGATTATAATTTTTATCAGGCTGTCAACAAAGCTCCATTTTTGTCATTCCGACTCGCTAAGAACCGCAATGACGTATTTGGGTTCTTTGACACGCTCACCACCGAAGGCGGTGACGGAGATGGTGCCAACAGCGGGCCGATGAGGGCATCGGCCCTTTTAGCAGAAACAAGGCAGTAGGGGTCGATGCCCACATCGGCCCGGTGCTGGCACTACCGACCAACACGCGGTAGGGGACGGTCTCCGGGCGTCCCACCTCGGGCATCAAAGGATCGCGATTTACTGCGTGAGCAATATCACGCCGCGCCGTCGCTTCGCTACCCGGCCCTGTTGCTCCCTCTGAATGACATATTACATATCCGCAAAGGCGAACAGGCCGAACAGGTACAGCCGCTCCGGCTCCCACGCAAAAGCCAGCCCGCATTCCTCCGCCAGCTTCGCCACGTCGATACAGTAGGCAGACATACAGCTAATCTTTTTCTCCGGGCAGGCGCACGCTTCTCCTTTCACGCGCTTGCATGGCGTGCACAAAGGGCAGCCGCCATAGCCTAAGCAGAAGCCGTCCAGCCCGCTTTTGCGCAGCGCTTCCGTCAGGCGCAAAATCGCCCCATTGTGCGCTTTCCGAGCCTCCAGAACGGCCGCTTTGTTCTCATAGCTTCCGATCTCCCAAATGCTTTGCAGCACCAGCGCCCGGCGGTACGACCGCAGACGCCGCGTTGTCTCGTCCACGGTACCGCAGTCTGGCGGGCAGGAGTAGTTTGCGTTGTATTTCCCACAGCGGTTTTCCTCGCAAAAGGCACGAAACGCCGGATCGACCGCGATTTTCTCCGTGTCCACCAGCGCGGCCTGAAAGCCGGCCTCCTGCGCAAGCTTCAGCAAGCCCTGATTTGTCATGTTCTTCCGTTTCCTTTCTGTCGGCGGACGCCGTGTTTTGTCAGAATGATACCAGCACTCGCCCGTTGTGTCAAGTGCTCCCTTCGTCAAAGTGCTTAAAATTCCCGGAGGAATTTGTCATTTTTGGCAATGCCTTCGCCCTTGCGCCGGACGGCGCTTTTCCGCTATAATGATAGGGAATAAACAATCAGGAGGCCAACATGAAATACTATTACGGTAATCCCAACGACCCCGTTTTTGCCGTCTATGAGTCCGGAGGCATCTGCTACCCGGTTTTTGCCGAAAAATACGGCACGGAGGGCTTTCCCTTCCATGACGGTCTGGCCGAAATCACGGACGCAGAGTCCGTCGCCGCGCTGAATAAGTATATGCAGCCCTATGAGGCAGGCAAAAAGCGCGTTTATATGGCAGGTCCTCTGTTCAATGAAGGCGACCGCTATACCAACCAGTGCAATTCCGATGCCCTGCGCAAAGCGGGCTATGCCACCTTCCTTCCGCAGGAGATCGTCATCAACAATGAAAGCTCCGAGCTGGTCAAGGCGGGTTGCTTCTATATGGATCTGAAAGCCATCCGCGAATGTGACCTGCTGCTGGCCAACTGCAACGGCATTGAGATCGACTCCGGCACGGCTGCGGAGATCGGCCTGGCCTATGCGCTGGGCAAGCGAATGCTGGTGTATAAGAGCGACGTGCGCAATTATTATAATGAGGTGCACGTGCTGAACAATTTCGTCGACGGTCTTGTCGGCGGCCGCGTCCTGCGCACCATCGAAGAAGTCCTCTCAGCAATCTGAGGAAGCGCTGAATAAACCGCCGTCGACCAGCCAGATTTCTCTCCCTCAGTTGCGGCTCACGCCGTGCCAGTTTTCCACCCTCCTCGGAGGAAACCTTGGAATATGCAACATTGCAGCTTCGTTAACGACACGTAGGGCGGAGTCATGGCTCCGCCGTCCGCGAAGCGGCTGGTAGGGATGAGTGCCCTGTAACTGCCATCGTGCGGAATGTTACTCGGCAGTTCTGCCGTGTTTTTTGGCAAAGTGCTTAAAAATCCCCGGAGAAATTTGTAGGATATAG
>CAZPRA010000071.1:0-7235 GCA_964588975.1 uncultured Oscillospiraceae bacterium
TGAATATTTTTCGCAAAAAACGCCCTCTGTCCGCGCAGAACAGAGGGCTGGCTTTGTGATGGTTAGGTAGTTCATTTATGCGTTCTTGCGATTTTGCAATTTGACCGTTTTCGGCTTGGAATTCAGAGATTCCCAAGGTTTGCCGCTTCGCGTGCGGCGGGCTGGGGGCAGCCCGCCCTACGCGGTTGTTCGATAGTTCCTGCACCGGGACGTCCGGAGGCCGTCCTCTACGGAGCACACCGTATATTGGTCATTGCGAGGAGGGCAGAGCCCAACGTAGCAATCTGCACCACCGTCTAGCGGGCCGATGTGGGCATCGGCCCCTACGGGGCGTGTTGGTCGGGGGTTCCTACTGTGGGTGGGGGTGTGAGGTCGACGGCGCGGCGGAGGATGCTATAGGTTGGAACCTGCTGCGGCAAGTCCATATAAAATGTCATTTGCGGGTTGCGGGGCTGCTCCAGCGGCTTACCCTCCGCGTCGCGCATGAGCGGAACGGAGAAGGCAAACGGCCGCAGGTCGGGGCCGACCAGCTCCACCAAATCCCCTGCGGAAAATTTATTGCGCAGGGAGAGCGTGGCGTGACCCTCGCGGTCACAATCCGTCACGATGGCGCAGACCTGCCAATCGCGGATATACCGGGAATTTTCATAATACTGACCGGGTGCGCCATAGTAAAAGCCGGTGGCATAGTGCCGATGGGAAACGTGCTCGACCTCGTCGCGCCAGACCGGGTCAACGGGTCCGCCTGCTGCAACATCGTCCAGAACATGGCGGTAAGCGCCCGTGACGATGGCGGCATAGTAGGCGGATTTGGCTCTGCCTTCAACCTTGATGCAGTCCACGCCGGCATCCATCAGGTCGTCAAGATGGTCGATCATGCACATATCGCGGGAATTCATGATATAGGTGCCCTTTTCGTCCTCAAAAACCGGGAAATACTCGCCCGGACGTTTTTCCTCCATGAGCGCGTACTGATAGCGGCAGGGCTGTGCACAGGCGCCGCGATTGCTGTCCCGGCCGGTCATGTAATTGGACAGAAGGCAGCGGCCGGAATAGGACACGCACATGGCGCCGTGGACAAAGGTTTCGATTTCCAGCTCCTTTGGCGTATTCTGCCGGATGGTACGAATTTCGTCCAGAGAAAGTTCTCTGGCCAGAACCACCCGGCTGGCTCCCAGCTCATACCACGCGCTTGCGCACGCGCTGTTTGCGATGCTCACCTGCGTGGAGATATGCCGCTGACAGCCGGGCGCATATTTCCCAGCGGCGCGGAACACGCCAAGGTCCGCAATGATCAGCGCGTCCACACCAGCGGCGTTGAGGCGCTCCAGGTGCGCCGGAAGCCCGTTCAGCTCGTCTCCACGGGGCATAGTGTTGACGGTGACGTGGACTTTCACCCCGTGGTCATGGGCAAATTTCACCGCCACAGGCAGCTCCTCCTGGGTGAAATTCCCCGCGAAGGAGCGCATTCCAAAGCTTGTCCCGGCAAGATAAACCGCGTCTGCGCCATAGAGCACCGACATCTTCAGCCGTTCCATATCCCCGGCAGGTGCCAGAAGCTCCGGTTTAGTTCTCATTGTTCTGCTCCTGAAGGAAACGGTTATGCTCATCATAGGTTCTGGAGAAATGGTGATAGCCGGTGGACTTGTCCAGAGCGTAGTAATAATAGCCGTTGGAGGTGGGATAAAGGGCTGCCGTTATGCTGTCTCTGCCCGGGTTGGCAATGGGGCCGGCAGGCAGACCGGTGACCAGATAGGTGTTATAGGGGCTTTCGACCAGCGTGTCCTCATAGCTCACGCCGCCATCCACGCCGCCCAGAGCGTAGACCACTGTCGCGTCAATTTGCAGACAGGGGAAATTGGCGTTACACAGGCGGTTATAGATGACCTCAGCAACCAGATTGCTCTCGCTGGCACCGGCGGACTCCTTTTCAATCATGGAAGCGACGGTGATCAGGTCATAGACCGTCAGAGCGTGCTCGGTGATATACGCCTCGCTGAAGCCATTGCTGCGGAGTCTGGCGGCAAGCTCCTCATTGAGCACCGCAAGGCGCTCCTGTGCTTCTTCGGTGAATTTCTTGTTGAAGTTGGAAAGGAGCTTGTTGATTACCCGCTCCGGGTCGTCCCCTTCATAGAAATCATAGGTATCCGGGAACAGGAAGCCCTCCAGACGGTTCTCCGCGCCAAAGGGGATCCCTTCGAGGAACCAATAGTCAAATTCCGTGTTGGCGGCACAGTCGGCAAGCTCCTGCGCCGTGCACACGCCGTTCTTTTCCATCAGCGCAAAAATCTGCTCCGCCGTCCGGCCTTCGGGGATGGTCACGCGGACGGTGGTGCGCAGCGTGCTGGTCTCCCGCATACCGCTGACCAGCGCATGATAGTCAAAATTATAGCTGATAACATAAGTGCCCGGATCCATTTTTTCGTTGGAGTCCGTAAAATCGCAATAGAGCCGGAACAGCCACGGGTATTTGATGACACCTTTTTCCTTGAGCATATCGGCAATGGTGTCGACCGTGTCCGTTTTGCCGACGGTTACGGTCAGCTCCTCGTCCGACCGGCCGAAGGCCATCACGTCCTGCGCACATTCCCAAATTCCATAGCCCAGGCCCACGGCGGCAACACCCACGATCACAAGATACAGAAGGATTTTGACAAATAAAGGCACGATCCGGCGGGTGTGCTTACGCTTGGGTCTTGGCGGCGGAAGCGTGTCATCGTCCCCGTCCAGTTCGTCCTGCGCATCATCATAGCCGCCCGGCTCATACGCTCCAAGCGGCAGCTCCCCCTGGGGGTGATATTCTCCGTAATCGTCAAAGGCGTCGCCAAAATCCGGCATAAAATCCGCCTGCGGCTCCGGCTGGCTCCATTGCTGCTGCGGCAAATCCTGCTGCCGGGGTGTTTCATCCGTGCAATAAAGCTCCTCGGGCGAAAACACCGCCTCGCCGGGCGCACTGTTGATCTGCTCAAGCGACTGTGCGATCAGCTCGTCAACGGAAAGCTCCGGCTCGCGGGCAGAATCCTGATGATCTAAAGACATATTTGTCCTCCTTCCTGATAAACCACTCCTGCGGCAACGGCCTGAGCCGTCTGAACGCCCCGGAGCGCCTCGACCAGTTTCAGGCCGAAAGCGAAGGCTGCACCGGCTGCGCGGCCGGTGATCAGCTTTCCGTCGGCCACGGCGTCGGCGTCACACAGGCGGGCAGAGCCCATCTGCTCCTCCATGCCGGGATAGCAGGTGGCGTTTTTGCCGTCCGTGAGCCCAAGCTCGGCCAGAACCGTTGGCGCGGCGCAGATGGCCGCGACGAATTTTCCGCCGTCATATGCCTGGCGAAGCGCAAGCATCACCTCGGAGCAGGCACGAATGGAGGCAACGCCGCCCAGACCGCCCGGCAGAACCAGCATTTCAGCGCCGGAAAAATCCGCCTCGCGGACGGTGATATCCGCCCGAAGGGTGATCCCATGGCCGCCCGTGACCTCCAAAGCGTCAATGCCGACGAGCTGTGTCGGCACGCCCGCTCTGCGAAGCAGGTCGCAGGGAATGATAGCCTCCGCTTCCTCAAAGCCCGTTCCAAGAATGATGTATACCATTTGCTTATCCCTCCAGGCAGGATTGTACCAGTTCAAAAATTTCGTTATGGATGTCCTCAATGGAACGCATTTCGCCGTCTCTGGCGCAGCGAATGACCGTCCAGCCATAATAAGAGGCGGCTTGCAGGCCGGTGTTCCGGCACAGGCGCAGATAGTCCATATTCTGCTCGTGAATGTCCGCACGCGTGTTGGTGGCGCCTTCGCGCTCGCGGAGCATTTTCCCCGTCAAATCTGTTGGCACATCCAGATATATGACGATATCCGGCTTGGGAAGTTCCATATATTTATACTCGAATTCATACAGCCAGCGGAAGAATTCCTCCCGGCTGCGTGTGGGCTCCTTGGACGCCTGATGCACCGCGTTGGAGGTAGTGTAGCGATCCGAGAGGATGAGGCCGCCGTCCTTATAGTATTGCCCCCAGACCTTGCGGTATGACGCAAAGCGATCCACCGCGTAAAAGGCAGAGGCGGCATAGGCATTCACGTCCTCCGGCCGTCTGCCGAATTCTCCTCCGAGATACATCCGGATCAGTGCGGAAGACGGCTCGGAGTACTGGGGAAATTCCAGTGTGCGAAAATCAGTCCCCATCGCCTGAAGTCGTCTGGTCAAAAGTGAAAACTGCGTGGATTTACCGGAACCGTCCGTTCCCTCGAACACAATCAGCTTGCCCATGTTGGTTCCCCTTTCATTCTTTTTTTCAGCGCTGCAAAAATATATTTCGGCAGACGCAGCATCCGGCCAAAGCGCTTCGGCTGTAAAATCAGGCGGTAGAGCCATTCAAGCTGGAGACGGATCATCCATTTTGGCGCCCGCTTCACCGTTCCGGCAATGCCGTCCAGCGTTCCACCAAGGCCAATCATCAGCCGAACCGTTGGAAGCTCGTGTGCGTGCGCGTGCATGAAGTGTTCCTGCTTCGGCGCACCAAGGCAGACAAACACCGCGTCGGCTTTGGCCTCGTTGATGCGGCGGATGGCCTCGGCATCCTCGCGGAAATAGCCGTCGCAGGTGCCGCAGATGCAAAGTGCAGGATACTGCGCACGCATTTTTTCCGCCGCCAGCTCCGCCACGCCGGGCTTGCTGCCCAGCAAAAACAGTCGCTTGCCCTCAGACTGCATGACCGGGAGCAGATTTTGCGCAAAGTCGATTCCTGCCACTTTCTGGCGCAGAGGCGTTTTCAGAATTTTCGCGGCAAGCACCACGCCCGCACCGTCCGGCAAAATCAGATCGGCGCCGTTGAGCAGTGCACGAAAATCTTCGTCTTTCAGCGCTTCATAGGCCATCTCTGCGTTTGGTGTGACGCAGTAGGCCGTTTTTTCTCCCAAAAGGAGCTTTCGCCCGTGGGCAACGGCCTCCTCCATGGTCACATTGTCATATTGCACACCCAAAACATCTGTTTTCACGGGATTTCCCACCTATATCCATTCTTGCTTCCATTTTATCACAGAATTCCCCGTTTGTCTATGGTACAGTTTCACATTCTCCCAGCCGGGGCATACAATGACTATGAAAGCAAATCCCCGGGGAACTCTGAGCCATGCTTGGAATTTCCCCTGCAAAACTTGTTTTTCGGGAGGTATTGTTATGCCAGAGAACACCTTAGAAACTGCCCGGAGCATTGAGGCGCAAAACCCCGTGTGTATCCATACCCAGCAGGTGACGGACGCGTGTCTGGACAAAGACTGCATTGAAGATCTCCGGGTCTTCCTCACAGTTGGCTCTCAGGCCGCCGTCAGCACCGCCGCCAGCGTCAAGCTGCGCTGCGCCGACCTGCTTTATGCCGATGTTGACACGCAGGCATTGGCTTACAAGGCGGGCTGGTACGCCGTCGATTTGACCTTCTACTACCGCATCTCCGGCGACGCCGTCACCGGCTCCGTCCGGCCAACGGCCATATGCGGTCTTGCCGTTTTCACCAAACGCGTGGTGCTTTACGGCGGAAAAAGCCGTGCCAAGCTTTTCAGCAGCAGTGACGGCCTGCTCACGGCGGACTCCCTTTTGGGACGGGATACCCCGGTGGCCGTTCTGGAAGCGCTTGACCCCATGATTCTCGCCTCACAACTGAAAGAAGTCTGCCAATGCAAGTGCTGCGAAACGGAGCTGGCGGAGATCCCGCAGGTGATTGCCGACAGCTTTGGAGAGGAGCTTGCCACCGGCGCAGAGGCAAGACGCCTTTACGTGACCATCGGGCAGTTTTCCACCGTCCGCCTTCAGCGCAGCACCCAGCTCTCCGTTACGGCCTGCGAATACTGCGCACCCAAGCGGGTGTGCTGCGACGAGGAATGCTGTGAAGAAGACCCCTGCGAGCTGTTCAGCCGGATCGATTTCCCCATGCAGGCTTTCTTCCCCGAGAGCGGAAAGGACTGCTCCTGCGGCTGATTTTCGTCTGCGGCTGTTTTTCTCGGAGGCAGAGTTCCCTCCGTGGCGAAGTCACAACAGCCTATGCCCGCACCGCCTGTCCCTATCACGCGCAAAGCCCCGTTTCCAGTCATTGGAAACGGGGCTCCATGTTTCGGTGTAGCAAAGAGATCAGCTCTCCTGCGGCAGTTCCTTGCCGAGGCGTTTATACATGGTTTTCTTGACGGCACGGATGATGTTTTCATAGCCCGTGCAGCGGCACAGATGGCCGGAAAGAAGCTTGCGGAGCTGTGCGTCCGTATATTCCTTGCCGCTTTCCAAAATCTCCCACGCACTCATGATAAAGCCGGGGGTGCAGAAACCGCACTGGATGGCCGCTTCGTCAATAAATGCCTGCTGAATGTCGGAAAGCTCACCATTGGGGCCCACCAGACTTTCCAGCGTGCGGATCTTCTTGCCATTGGCCCACACTGCCAGATAAATGCAGGAGTTATATGCCTCACCGTTGATAATCACGGTGCAGGCGCCACATTCGCCCACTTCGCAACCCTTTTTCACGGAGGTCAGGCGGAAGTCGTTGCGGAGCATATCCGTCAGGCTTGCACGGACGTCGACCATCTGCTCCACGTCCTTGCCGTTCAGATTGTATTTGACCAGCATATATTGTGCCATTACAGAACACCTCCTGCCCGTTTGACGGATTCCGCGATGCAACGCCGTGCGGATTCCACGGCGACGTGCTGGCGCAGTGCCTTGGAAGCACGCCAGGAATCTCTGGGGTTGATATCCTCCAGAACCTTCTGAGCGAAGGCTTCCATGTTTTCCATGGTAACTTCCTTGCCGTTGATGAATGCCTCAGCGGACGGAGCCCGCATGGGAATGGGACCTGCAACGCCATAGGCCACGCGGACGCGGTCGAAGGTCTTTTTGTCTGCCGACAGGCGGACATTGACGGAGCAGCCGTTGGTGGCAATGTCCAGAGCATTGCGCATGGCATACTTGATATAGTAGCCATAGGTGTTTTCGTAGCTTTCCTTGGGAATAAGGATGGCGGTCTGGATCTCATCGGGGCGAATATCGACCACCTTGGCCTTGAGATAGAAATCCTTGATGGGGACATAGCGCTTGCCCTCAGCACCGGTCAGCTCCACGATGGCTTCCCAGGCATGGAGTGTGGAAGCGGAATCGGCAGAGGTCACGCCGTTGCAGGTGTTGCCGCCAATGGTGCCGATGTTGCGGATCTGCGGGCCGCCGACCTGATCGACCGCTTCGCCAAGGACATTGATGTA
>CAZPRA010000072.1:0-7165 GCA_964588975.1 uncultured Oscillospiraceae bacterium
GAGAGGGTGCCAGTGGAGGGACGATGTAGGCATTGGCCCATACATGGCGCCGCCAAGGGCGGCGGACGGCGGGCTGAGGGCAGCCCGCCCTACGGTTCGTTGGTCGATGGTGCTTACAAAAAATCGGTGTCCTGCAGGTAGGGATTGGTGCGTTTCTCGTCGCAGAGGGTGCTTGCCGCGCCGTGGCCGGGGAAAACGCGCAGATCGCCGTCGATCTCATTCAGGCGGTGCAGGCTGGCCGTCAGGTCAGACCAGTTTCCGCCCAGATCCGTTCTGCCGCAGGAACCGGCAAAAAGGGTGTCCCCGGTGAACAGGGCGTCACCGCAGCACAGGCAGACAGAGCCCGGCGTGTGCCCCGGCGTCTCCAAAACGGAAAATTTCAAATTCCCGACGGAAATTTCATCGCCCTCCCCGTAAAAATCGGTGGAAAACAAGCCCTGACGGAGCCACGGTGGAATGTTAAATTCGTTTTCATGGACATAGACGGGGCAGTGCGCCGCCTGAGCGATGCCCGTCACGCCACCGACGTGGTCAAAATGCCCGTGGGTGAGAAGAACCGCCTGAATGTTCCACTGGCGGCGTTTGGCTTCGGAGAGAACCGTTTCCGGGGAATAGCCCGGGTCAATAACGGCGCAAAGCCCAGCGCCGTCGGCCACGAGATAGCAATTGGTTTGATAGTCCCCCAAGGGAAGCGCAACAATTTCCATGCTTACATCAGCTCCTTCGTGTCCAGCACAATGGTAACAGGGCCGTCATTTTCCGAGGCCACCAGCATATCCGCGCCGAACTCACCGTGCTGCGGCTCGAAGCCCCGGACGCGACATTCGTCCAGAAATTGCTCGTAAAGCGGAATTGCGACATTCGGCAAGGCTGCGCCGATGAAGCTGGGGCGCTTGCCCTTGCGACAGTCGGCAAAGAGAGTGAACTGGCTGACGACCAGAACGTTTCCGCCGACGTCGGCAAGGGAACGGTTCATTTTCCCCTGCTCGTCTTCAAAAATCCGCAGGCCGAGAATTTTATCCGCCAGCTTTTGGCACTGCGCACAGCCGTCCTCCGGGGCAACGCCCAGAAGGATCAGAAGTCCCTGACCGATGGCGCCGCAGATTTCGCCTTCGATGGTCACGGAGGCACTTTTCACTCTCGTTACGACCGCCCGCATCAGCTCTGCCCCCTTCGAACGTCCACAACGCCGTCGATCAGGCGAACTTTGTTGCGAATGTTCTCCAATTCCTTCACGCTGCGCACCTCAAAGGTCGCAATGGTGCGTCCCTTGCCATCGGACAGTTCCCGTGCAGACAGCTCCGTGACCTTGACCTTGGCGGCATTGAGCGCAGTGGCGATGTCGATCCAGATGCCGTCGCGGTCGACGCAGTCGATCTCCAGCGTGGTGGCAAAGGGTTTCTCCTCCACAGCGCTCCAGCTCACGTCCACCCAGCGTCCGGCCTGTGCCGGGTCAGAGGTGCGGACGTTTTTGCAGTCCTTCCGGTGGACGGACACGCCAAAACCCTTTGTGATAAAACCGATGATGTCATCTCCCGGCACCGGCGTGCAGCAGCGGGAGAATTTGATCATGCACGAGTCAATGCCCTGCACGACCACGCCGGAGGCGTTATGCCGTCCGGGCTTCTGCGCCGTTGTGTCGGGAAGCTTCGGCATTTCCCGGTTCTGGCGGTTGACCTTGAGCAGCTCGTCACGAATGCGGCCAAAGGCTTTGCCCGCCGTCAGGCCGCCATAGCCAATGGCGGCATACATATCTTCAATATCGTCAAAGGACAGCTTCTTGAGCAGCACCGGAAGGATGTCTCCCTCCGTCAGAACCGAGGGATTAAATCCGTTGCGCCGCAGCTCGCCTTCGAAGCTGGCCTTGCCGTGCGCCACATTTTCCTCGCGTTTTTCCTTTTTGAACCACTGCTTGATTTTGGTGCGTGCCTGATTGCTGTTGCAAATCTTCAGCCAGTCCCGGCTGGGGCCTTTGGCGGATTTGCTCGTTAAAACCTCGACGATGTCGCCGTTTTTGAGCGGCTGGTCAAAGGAGGCAATGCGGTTATTGACCTTGGCGCCGACCATGGCGTTGCCGACGCCGGAATGGATGGCATAGGCAAAGTCGATGGGCGTCGAACCGGCGGGCAGCGACATGACCTTGCCGCGCGGCGTGAAGACGAAAACCTCGTCGTCGAACATATCCACCTTCAGAGAGTGGATATAGTCCTCCGCGTCCGTCTCCTCCTGCTGGCTCTCCAGCAGCCTGCGAACCCATTCAAAATCCTTTTCGCCGTCGCCCTTGACACCTTCCTTGTAT
The DNA here is from genome assembly GCA_964588975.1 of uncultured Oscillospiraceae bacterium. Lineage (GTDB taxonomy): Bacteria > Bacillota > Clostridia > Oscillospirales > Oscillospiraceae > JAZOXB01. Next base: position 2,300 of record CAZPRA010000072.1, read on the forward strand.
TTCCAGTGCGCAGCGATGCCGTATTCCGCCGTTTCGTGCATTTCCCAGGTGCGGATCTGCACCTCGAAGGGAATGCCCTGCTGACCGATGACCGTCGTGTGAAGACTTTGATACATATTCGGCTTGGGCGTGGAAATATAATCCTTAAAGCGGCCGGGCACCAGATTGAACAGGTCATGAATGTGCCCGAGCACGTTATAGCAGTCGGAAATGTTGTCCACGATCACCCGGAAGGCGTACATATCATACAGCTCGTCGACGTTTTTATGCTGCGTTTCCATTTTGCGATAGATGGAATAGACGTGCTTGATGCGGCCATAGATGGTGCCGTGGATGCCCACGGCGGACAAACGCGTGGTGATTTTGGACTGGATCGTACGCATGAAGTTGTCGGCCTCCTGCTGGTGCTGCTCCAGATAGCCCATGATTTTCTGGTAGCCCTCCGGGTCCAGATATTTCAGGCTGATGTCCTCCAGCTCCCACTTGATCTTCTGCATACCAAGCCGGTGCGCCAAAGGCGCATAGATATCCATGGTCTCCCGGGACTTTGAAATCTGCTTTTCCGGCGTCTGGTATTCCATGGTGCGGGTGTTGTGCAGCCGGTCGCAGATTTTGATGAGCACCACACGGATATCCTTGCTCATGGCAAGGAACATTTTGCGCAGATTTTCCATCTGCTGCTGCTCCAGAGTAGAAAACTCCACTCGCGTCAGCTTGGTAACGCCCTCGACCAGCTCGGCTATCGTGGTGCCAAACTGCCGGGCGATGTCGTCATGGGTGGAGTCCGTGTCTTCAATGCAGTCGTGTAAGATTGCACCAAGAATGGCGTCCACGTCCAGACCGATCTCCGCCACGATCTCTGCCACGGCCAGAGGATGGATGATATAAGGAGAGCCGTCCTTGCGCTTCTGATCGCGGTGCTTCTTGCGGGCGTATTCCACTGCCCTGTCCACAATGGCCAGATCCGCCTGCGGATTTCTCCGGCGGATGGCAGCCATCATGCTGTCATAATGCTCCTGAAAGCTTTCCATTTGTGTCACCTCTGAGTGTATGGTAAAGGCTGCTGTTTTCCAGCGGGTTGCGGATGTTGGAAAATACGCGCAGCCGGAAATGATCCTCGTGCAGCTCCAGCTCGATAAGCCCAAGCTCGCGAAGAATGTCCAGACAGGCGTGCGTACGCCGGAGACTCTGAAGCTCATAGGCCGCCGAAACGCCATAGCAGAGGCTTTCCAGCTCGCCGTCCAGCCAGCCGTTTCCGGGCGCTTTGGCGCACAGATAGTTCCACACCCGGGCAACGTCCGTCCGTTCCGGCGCCAGAAGCCGCCGCTCGTGCGCACTCAGGCTCCTTCGGGCAAGAAAACAGGCATAGAGCCGCTCGGCCTCCACCGGCCGCAGGTCCAGAAGGCTGAGCTGCACGCTCCGGTTGCCCCTGAATTCGTTGACCTGCGCGTGAAAGGCGACGTCCACGCGCTCGCCCTCGCGAAGCGTTTGTGCCAGCTTGCCGGCGGAAAAATAGATAGCCTGAAGCACGGTGCCGTCGCGACTTTGCAGCTTCAGCCGCAGGTGCTTGCCGCTGCCCACGGTGCCAAAGTCCCGGACGATGACCTCGCTCATCACAAAAACCGGTCTCGGGCAGCCGGTGCCGCAGGGCTCAAGCTGAGAAAGCCCCTCCACATTCTCCAGCGTCAGCATTTCCGGAGGAACTTCACAGTCCGCCTCCAAAACGGAACGCACCTCACCGGCGGAGAAAAATCGCTCTGCCTGCTGACAGACCCGCCGCCGGAATTCGTCAATGCGGTTGCGGTCGATGGTAAAGCCCGCAGCCAGCTCGTGGCCGCCGTAGCCTTCAAGCAGCTCCGACAGCTCCGAAAGAGAGCCAAAGAGGTTAAAGCCGCCGTAGCTCCGGGAGGAAGCCTTGCCCCGGTCACCGGACAGGCAGATGAGAAAGGCCGGACGGCCGTATTCCTCGCTGAGTCGCGACGCCACAATGCCCACCACGCCCTGATGCCAGTTCTCTCCGGCCAGAACGATGGCGCTTTCCGGGCGTTTTCTTTGCCGAAGCATGGCCGTGGCCTGCTGATAGATCTCCTGTTCTGTGGCCTGACGCTCACGGTTCAGCCGGCAGAGCGTTTCGGCCAGATGCAAGGCTTCCGCCGGATTTTTGGTCAAAAACAGCCGGACGGCCAGCTCCGCACGCTCCATGCGCCCGGCGGCGTTGATACGCGGCGCCAGAACATAGCCCACGGTGGCAGCGTTCACGCTCTGCTCCGGGCAGCCGCAGGCCGCCATCAGCGCCCGCAGACCCACGCGCTGCGGATTTTGCAGCGCCGCAAGCCCCTGCACCACCAGACGGCGGTTTTCCCCGCTCAGGGGCATAACGTCGGCAATCGTGCCAAGGCAAAACAGGTCGCAATAGCGGCGCGCCATGGCCGCCTGATCGCCGCTCAGAGCGGCGGCCAGCTTAAATGCCACGCCGACCCCGCACAGATCCGTGTGCGGATAGGTTCTGTCCGGACGGTGCGGGTCTACCACCGCATCCGCCTGCGGCAGAACTTCCTTACATTCGTGGTGATCCGTGATGACCAGTCGAATGCCCTTTTGGGCACACAGGCGTGCCTCCTCCACGGCGGTGATGCCGCAGTCGACGGTGATGATCAGCCCGACGCCGCGCTCGGCAAGCTCCTCAATGGCCTGCGCGTTCAGGCCGTAGCCCTCGGCCATGCGGCTTGGAATGTGGCACAGGCAATCAGCGCCAAGGCTGCGCAGATAGTCCGTCAGAAGGCAGGTGGCGGTGATACCGTCGACGTCATAATCTCCGAAAATGGCGATGCGCTGACGCTGCGCCAAAGCCTGCCGGATCACCTTTACGGCGCGATCCATTTCCTTTAGTCTGAAGGGGTCAATAAGCGGCGCGTCCGTCCGAAGCAGCTCGTGTGCCTTTTCCGGCTGCGTCAGACCCCTTGCGCAAAGTGCCATTGCCGTCAGCGGAGAAAAACCTGCCCGGCACAAAGCCGCGACCTGTTCCTCCTCCGGCAGCCCTACTTTCCAGGTTCCGTACTTCACTGCAAATACCTTCCCATGATACTTTTTCTTTTTATTATAGCAAAAAATTCCCCGGGGCACAATAGAAGATGTGAAAAAAGCGGCGGAAAGGAGCCAAATGCAATTGAAAATCTTCCGAAAAGTGCTGGCCGTACTGCTCCTGCTGGGTTGCGTCCTCAGCGCCCAAAGCCGGGTCATCCAGGCAGAAGAATGTCACGTTTTCTGTCAAAACCTGCCGCAGGGTCTCGCCTCTTTGCGCATTGTGCAGCTTTCCGACCTGCACGGATACCGCTTCGGTCAGGAAAGTGAGCTGCTGCTCGAAGCCGTCCGGCGGGCAAAGCCTGACCTCATCTGCATCACCGGCGACCTCTTTGACGAAAGCACGGATCTTGCCATGCTGCCCGGGCTTCTCGGCTCTCTGAGTGCTCTGGCGCCCACCTTCTACGTCACGGGAAATCACGAGTGGCAGAGAAAGGAGCTGCGGCAGGTTTTGGCGCAGATGGAGGCGCTTGGCGTGACGGTGCTGGAAAATGAATATGTCCTCTGGGAGAAAAACGGCGCTCGCCTGGTCATTGCGGGGGTGCATGACCCCTGTGGCCCTGCCGATCAGAAAACGCCGCAGGAGCTTATAGGGCAGATTCGGGCGGCGGAGCCGGAGAGCTTTGTGCTCGTGCTGGCGCACCGCAACGACACGCTGCCGCTCTGGGCAGAGCTGGGCGCAAATCTGGTGCTCGCCGGCCACTGCCACGGCGGACTTGTCCGGCTGCCGTTTCTGGGCGGCGTGTTTGGCAAAAACGGCACGCTCTTTCCCAAATACGACGCAGGGCTCTATGCGCAGGGAAACACCCTCCTGTATGTCAGCCGCGGCCTTGGCGGAAGCTTTCGCCTCTGGAACCGGCCGCATTTGCCGGTTCTGGTTCTGCGCGCGGCCGACATTTCCTGTGAACAATTCGTGAATTCTGTGGCAAAACACTTGTAAAAATCGCTGATCCTTTTATAATATTCACAGGTGATAGATCATGTTTCGAAAAATCGGCAACGCCCTCCGGCGCTTTATGTACGGGCGCTACGGCTCCGACCAGCTCAATTTAACGCTTCTGGTCACTGCCGTTGCCCTGAGTCTGCTCAATTCCCTTCTGAGCGTATTTCTTTATGAAAGCACCGCCTTCACGCGGGTTGTTTCGCCAAGCCTGTACCTTTTGATGCTTGTGCTGCTGGGGCTTAGTTTGGCGCGCTGTTTTTCCCGCAATATCTATAAACGCCAGCAGGAAAACCGGCGTTTCCGGAGCTTTTTTACCCGCCTGAGCGACCGTCAGCACCGCTATTTTCGCTGCCCGGGCTGCAAGCAGCGGGTGCGTGTGCCCCGCGGCAAGGGGAAGCTCAATATCCGCTGCCCAAAATGCGGCAACCGCTTCCTGCGGAAAACCTGAGGGCATTTCAGACTGTTTGAATCCGATTGGGGCTGTTGCAAAAAATGCAACAGCCCCAAAAATTCAGCTTGTCAAAAAAGTCTTTTTGACAAGCTGCTTTCAAAATTGCAAAATAAAATTTGTAGTGTTATATTTTGCAATTTTGTCGCCTGCGGGCGGGTGATTGAACGTGAAAGGACACCCTGACGGTTTCCTTTCACACTTTTCTTCCCTCCGAAACGACAAAAAATACGTTTTTTGACAGTCTGTCAAAAATTATGCCCCATCGTTTTTTTGCAGAGGGAACCATACGAAATACCGCAAAGCGCAATTCTTTAGAGTCAACAGACAACGCTATGCAGGGCGCAGTCATAGCCGCGCCGTCCGCGAAGCGGCTGTAGGGGTCGATGCCCAG
>CAZPRA010000073.1:0-6994 GCA_964588975.1 uncultured Oscillospiraceae bacterium
TCTGCGATTATTATATCACATATGGGGGTAAATTGGTAGTTTTTTGACAAGCTGCTTTCAAAATTGCAAAATAAAATTTGTAGTGTTATATTTTGCAATTTTGTCGCCTGCGGGCGGGTTATGGAACGTGAAAGGACACCCTGACGGTTTCCTTTCACACTTTTCTTCCCTCCGAAACGTCAAGTTTTACGTTTTTTGACAGTCTGACCGGGGCTGTTGCCAAACGCAACAGCCCCGGTTAGACTGTCAAAAAAGCCTCATACTGATTTCAGATTGAGCATTTCAATCTGAAATCAGTATGTGATGGTTCCAGCGGCGTCGTAGGGGACGGCCTCCGGACGTCCCGGTGCAGGCACCAATTGGCCGGTATCGGCGGCGGGGTCATGACCCAGCCCTACCATACGTTGGTCGAATGTGCCAATATGCGGGGTGTGCGTGATTGATAGTACAGTTTTCCTCCCCTATTGCGCTTTGTATCAGTTTGGCGCGCAGCATCACCGGGCGATGGGCGTGAGGTATTTTTTCAGGGGCTTATACAATATGGCGCTGACGGCGAGGCACAGTGCGGTGCTCAGGCCGATGTAGCTGCCGTTATACAAAAGGGAATACACCCACGGGCTTGCCATGCTCAGGCCAAAAAACTGTTCCGGCATATATTCCGCCCAGACCGTTGCTCCAATGACCCATGCCACCAGCAGCCGTCCCAAGCCTCCGGCCAAGGCGCCCCAGAACAGACCGCCTCTGACCTTGGAAAACAGACCGGCCAGCCCCAGCGCGGTGTAGGCCAGAAGGTAGTCTCCCAGAATGGACTGCCAGCCCAATGTGAGTCCGCCATCCAGCAAAAATTGAAGAATGGACAGGGCAAAGGCCGCCAGAAAGCCCTTTTTGGCGCCCCAGCGGACGCAATAGACGAAGATGGGCAGCATGACCAGCGTGACGGAACCGCCATTGGGCAGGCGCCACAGCTTCCAATAGCCCAACACCTGCGCCAGCGCCACCATCATGGCGCCCTCCACCAGAGCCAGAAGCCAACGTAACTTTGGATTTTTCATCAAAAAACCTCCGAAAAGAAAAAATTCCGCATGGCAAACCGTTCCCGGAAAGCAATGCGGACTTCATCATTTCCAACTTTCCCTACGACGGCATGATCCGTATCAGGTTCGCGGGTCAGGGCGTGATCTTCGCCCAATCTCAGCCGGAAGCATCCGGCACCCCGAAGAAGGTTCTTTATGCGGTTAAAAACAGTATAACCCCGCAGAAAAGGTTTGTCAAGAGGAAATCTGTGTGCTATAATGGGTTTGGGGGTGAGGATATGTCCCTTGCGGAGCTAAGGGAGCACTGCGACAGCGTTCTGGTGCTCGATACGGAAACCAGCGGCCTGAGCTTTACAGGCGATGAGATCATTGAATTTTCCGCCATCAAGCTGGTCTGGCGGGAGGACAGCTTGCAGGCTGTGAGCGAAACGGACGAGTTTGTGCGTCTGTCCGGCTCGCGGCGGCTTGACCCGAAAATCACCCAGCTCACCGGCATCACGGACGAAATGCTCCGGCAGGAGGGCATCTCCAAGCAGGCACTTTGCCTCCTTCTGGCGCAGCTTCTCACGCCGCGGACGCTTATTGTGGCATATAACGCGCAGTTTGACCTGCTGTTTTTATACCACCTGCTGCGCAAATACGGCGATGCCCGGCTTTTGCAGGGTCAGCCCAAGCTGGATCTGCTCACGGTTTATAAAGACCGGCGGGAATATCCCCACCGTCTGGCCAACGCCATCGACGGCTACGGCCTTGCCGACAAGGTCTGCAATTCCCACCGCGCCATTGACGACGTTCGGGCAACGGTGGAGGTCATGCGTGCCATGGCCGCAGAAAAGGCCGATCTGCACCGCTATATTGACCTTTTCGGCTACAACGCCAAATATGGCGTGTCCGGCCCGCGTATCTCCTCTGTGCGCTATGCCCCGCAGAGCTATTTGCCCACGGCGCCGCTATATGAACGGCCCTTTGATACAGTCAAGCCCTGAAAATTTCAGAAAATTGTGCAAAACACCCTTTGAAAAATTTCGAAAACTGTGCTATTATATTTCAACAACGTGTGGCTGAACGAGCGTAATTCCGGTTGCGTTCTTCGGCCACACGTTTTATTTTTGCATTAGGAAAGTGAACAAAATGGAACAAAAATCAAACGCATTTCTGGAAACGGAAAAGCTTGGGAAACTCATGTGGAAATACTCCATTCCCTGCGTGATTTCCCTGCTGGTCGGCGCGCTTTATAACATCGTCGACCAGATCTTCATCGCCAACGCAAGCTACCTTGGCTCCTACGGCAACGCCGCCAATACCGTCGTTTTCCCGCTGACGGTGGTCGCGCTCGGAATTGCCGTGATGATCGGTGACGGCTGCTGCGCCTTCGTCAGCATTGCGCTCGGTAGCAACCGCAGGGACGAGGCACATCGGAGCGTCGGCAACGCCATTGTGCTGTGCGTGGCCGGAAGCCTGCTGCTCACGGCAGCCTATCTGATTTTCAGCGAACCGATCCTGACCCTGTTCGGTGGCAAGGTCAACAGCGAGACCTACGCTCTGTCCCGGGAATATTTTCTTTATATCGCCCTGGGAATTCCCTTTTATATGTTCGGTCAGGCCATGAACCCCATTATCCGCAGCGATGGCAGCCCCAAATTTGCCATGGCAGCCACCCTCTCCGGTGCCGTGGTCAATGTCATTCTGGATCCCATTTTCATTTATGTCTTCCATTGGGGCATGATGGGCGCGGCCGTGGCGACCGTGGCCGGACAGGTGCTCACCGCAGGTCTGTCCCTGTGGTATCTGTGCCACATGAAGGCGATCCGTCTGGAAAAGAGCAGTTTCCGGCTCCATGGCGGCCTGATTCGCCGCTTTCTCGGGTTGGGAATGACCAGCTTTCTGGCACAGATCTCGCTGGTCATTTCCATGGCGGCGGTGCAGAACACCTGCATGAAATATGGCGCGCTGGATCCCATTTTCGGCCAGAGCGAGTATGCCCAGATTCCGCTGGCCGTGCTGGGCATTGTGATGAAATTCTTCCAGATCGCCATTTCCATCGCCATCGGTCTGGCCGCCGGTTGCATCCCCGTGGTGGGCTATAACGTCGGCGCAAAGCGAAACGACCGCGTCCGGAAGCTCTTTACCTACCTGCTTGCGGCCGAGGCCGCTGTCGGTGCGGTCGCGCTTCTGGTGGTCGAGTGCTTCCCGCTGCAAATCGCCGCACTCTTTGGCGCCGCAAACGAAAGCGCATACTATGCCGATTTCGCGGTAAAATGCTTCCGCGTCTACCTGTGCATGATGGTTCTGGCCACGGTGAATAAGGGCACCTTCATCTATTTGCAGGCGCTTGGCAAGGCACTTGCCTCCACCGTCGTCTCCCTGACCCGTGAGATCGTTTTTGGCGTGTTTCTGCCGATTTTGCTGCCGCAGTTTATGGGCCTTGGGCTGGACGGTCTTTTGTGGTCGTTCCCCATGGCGGACGTGCTCACCTTCCTCATCGCGCTCATCTTCATCCGCCAAACTTACCGCGAATTGCGCCCCAAACCCGCTGATGCGGTTATTCAGTAAAGCGTAGCGGCTGTAGGGCAGTGTTGGTGGTGCCGGCTTGGGCGCGGCGGCGAAACTTTTTCGCCGGGGCTATGGACTTTCCGGGAAATCTCTGCTAGAATAGCTCCATGAAACAGCACGGCTTTTGCCGGAAAAACAAAGGAGAATTCTCCCATGGAAAAACTGATCGATCAACTCACCGCGCACGTCAGTGCCGCTTTTGCGCAGTGCTGCTATGACCCCGCCTGCGGCAAGGTGACGGTGTCCAACCGTCCTGACCTGTGCGAATTCCAGTGCAACGGCGCCATGCCTGCCGCCCGTTCCGCGCACAAGGCGCCCATTGCCATCGCGCAGGACGTTGCCGCCGCTTTGCAAAGCTGCCCCGCGTTTTCCTCCGCCGAGGCCGTAAACCCCGGATTCCTCAACCTCCGCCTGCGGGAGGACTTCCTTGCGCAGCACCTCAACGAGCTTGCCCGAGCGGAGCGTCTGGGCGTGTGCGGTCAGGAAGATCATCGCCGCGTGGTGCTCGACTATGGCGGCCCCAACGTTGCAAAGCCCCTGCACATCGGCCATCTGCGCTCGGCCATCATCGGTGAGAGCATCAAGCGCATCTACCGCTATTTCGGCAACGAAGTGACCGGCGACATCCACATGGGCGACTGGGGACTTCAGATGGGTCTGATCATCGCGGAGCTACGCGAACGCCAGCCGGAGCTGCCCTATTTTGACGACGCCTTCACCGGCGAATATCCGGCGCAGCCGCCTTTCACCATTTCGGAGCTGGAGGAAATCTATCCGACGGCCAGTGCCCGGAGCAAAACGGACGAGGAATTTGCCAGAAAAGCCCACGAAGCCACCTATTTCCTGCAAAATCACAAGCCCGGCTATGCTGCCCTGTGGCAGCACATCATGGCGGTTTCCGTGGCAGATCTGAAACGGAATTATGACAATTTAAATGTCAGTTTTGACGTTTGGCTGGGCGAAAGCGACGCCGAGCCCTATATCCCGCCGATGCTGAAAATGCTGGACGAAAAAGGAATTTTACAGGACAGTGAAGGCGCAAAAGTTATCCCCGTCGCCGAAGAAAGCGACAAAAAGGAGTTGCCGCCCTGCATTCTGGTCAAATCCGACGGTGCAACTTTATATGCCACAACAGATTTGGCTACCATCGTCCAGCGCATGGAGGATTACCGGCCGGATAAGCTGCTTTACCTGACAGATAAGCGGCAAAGTCTGCATTTTGAGCAGGTCTTCCGTGCTGCGCGCAAGAGCGGAATCGTGCCGGAAAACGTCACCCTTTCGCACATCGGCTTCGGCACCATGAACGGCAAGGACGGCAAGCCCTTCAAGACCCGCAGCGGCGGTGTGATGCGTCTGGAAACGCTGATTGCGGATATCCGCGGCTATGTCGAGGAAAAAATCCGCGGCAACGGCACCCTGAGCGAGGACGAGATCGCCCCGACCGCCCGCTTGATCGCCATCGCCGCGCTGAAATATGGCGACCTGTCCAATCTGGCCACCAAGGACTATGTCTTCGATTTGGAGCGCTTTGCGGCCTTCGAAGGCAACACCGGCCCGTACCTTCTTTATACTATCGTGCGAATTAAGTCAATTTTGTCGCGTAGTGGTGCTTTTGATCCTGCTATCCGTCCGGCGGATTCGCCCAGCGCAAAGGCGCTTCAGCTTACCTTGAGCCAGATGCCCGACCAGCTTCTCATGGCCTATCGCGACTCGGCGCCCAACGACATCTGTGCCTACGCCTATGACCTGGCCGGTGCCGTGAACAAGTTCTATCACGAAACACGAATTCTCTCCGAGCCGGACGAGGCAAAAAAGCAGGGCTACCTTGCCCTGATCGCGCTGGCAAAACGCGCCCTCGAGGAGTGCATCGATCTTCTCGGCTTCTCCGCCCCGGAGCGTATGTGACAATATTTCCATCAAAGTATAACCGGACAATTTTCAGGGCAGATTGCAATTTTGCATTGCAATCTGCTTTTTTTGCACCCTTCGCCGTTCCTTTTGTAGCGTCGAAGTATGGCGGAGACCGTCGGAGAGTGTTTTTCCCCTTGACACTACACGATTCGTGTAGTACACTTTTTGTGTCGGAATTGGAAAATATTGGAAATTCAGTTAGCACGATAAGTTTGTAATATTTACAGTTTGCATAGTATTTCAGCACTATTTCGACTGTTACAATATAAAAATCTCCGCGCAAGAGAGGTGAACGTTTCCATGCAACTGCACGAATTATCACAGGGCTATGAGGAGGCTGCGGCACTGCTGCGGCCACGTCTGAAGGCGCTACGGCAGGAATTGAAGTGCGCCTGTTCGCCGGAAAAAGCTGCCGATTTGCGCCATGAGATTGCATTTTTCTCCGGGCTGCTGACGCAGTGCCGCCAGCTTGCCGAGCTGACCAAACGCTACTACGAAAGGAGCTACTACCGCAATGAAAAATACACTCTGTGACTATTCCGACCTGCGTCTGCCGCCGCAGGTGCAGCTCCGCCGGGTGCGCAAGGTAATCGAAGCCGAGCTGACGCCTTGCCAGCGTGAAGTTCTCGAGGGCGTCTATTTTCAGGGCAAAAGCCAAAAACAGCTTGCCGCTGAGTTCGGCGTCAGCCCTTCCACAGTCTGCCGAACGTTGCACCGGGCTGAGACGCGTCTGCGACGTTTTCTGCGATACTGATAGTATTATCCAATTAAAAGCAGATGGCTTTCAATTGAATCTTTTTGCAAAAAGCGTCTCATGCGAGTTTCTACGCCCAATCTGGCTATCAAAAGCAGCAATTTGAAATGAAAGAAACTCAGTATGATACGATTCGTCGCTATGACAGCGCATAAAAAACGCCCTCTCAGGAAGACTATTCCCGGAGGGTGATTTTTTATGGAAAGATCGGAAGATCAAAAGGCCCCACAGCGCCACGGTGAGCTTCACGACCCGAAGCTTCCAGTTGTCCACGGCGGTTCGTTTGTCAGTCAGGCGCAAAAACAGGTTCATCCTGCACCAATCCCCGAGCTGCCAAGGCAAGAATAATATAGTTGGTTTCGCAAAAAAAGACGATCGCCTTCGCAATCGTCTTTTTCGTGCTTAAGAGCGGTATAACGGTGCATAAATTTGGCAACGTAGACCAAATCAGTTTCTTTCGGATAAGAAAGCTTCGAGATTGATTGTATGATGCTACTTGACGGATGCCTTTTTATCTTTTTCAACAGAATTTTATTTCCTATTTGGCTCTTGAAATACGAATACAAATAGAGATTTTTACCAGCAATGGTGATATAACCGCCACTTGCAGTGGTTCTTAGCGAGCCGGAATGACAAGAATGCTGCTTTTTTGGCACTCTGATGGGCTGCTGCAAAATCATTTACGGCAGCCCATAATAATCAGCTCATAAAAACTGAGCGCGGCAGAGGAACATGGCAAGCA
>CAZPRA010000074.1:0-6986 GCA_964588975.1 uncultured Oscillospiraceae bacterium
ACGCCCGTGTCACAATCGGTAAAAGCAGCCTCTTCGACATTACCGCCCTTGACGACCTCGATGATCGGGCAGCCGAACTTTTTGGCAAATGCCCAGTCACGGTCGTCGTGACCCGGGACGGCCATGATTGCACCCGTACCGTAGGTAGACAGGACATAGTCGGAGATAAAAATCGGAATCTGCTTGCCGTTGACGGGATTGATGCCGAAAACGCCCTTGAGCTGCACGCCGGTCTTTTCCTTGGCAAGCTCGGTGCGCTCAAAGTCGGACTTTGCGGCGGCTGCGGCCTGATAAGCACGGATGTCGTCGGCATTTTCCAAAGAATTCATCCACTTCGTGACCAGAGCGTGCTCCGGCGAGAGAACCATGTAGGTCGCACCGAAGAGGGTGTCCGGACGGGTGGTGAAAACCACGATCTCATCGCCGAGGGTCGAGCCGAAGCGCACCTGTGCACCGGTCGAACGGCCGATCCAGTTGCGCTGCTGCGCCTTGACACGGTCGACAAAATCGACCTCGTCGAGGTCATCGAGAAGCTTCTGTGCGTACTCCGTAATGCGGAGCATCCACTGACTCTGAACCTTGCGGATGACGGGACTGCCGCAACGCTCGCAGGCGTTATCGACGACTTCCTCGTTTGCAAGGACGCACTTGCAGGAGGTGCACCAGTTGACGGGCATCTGCGCCTTATAAGCAAGTCCCTTGCGGAAGAGCTGAAGGAAGATCCACTGCGTCCACTTGAAATACTTCGGGTCGGTCGTGTTGATCTCACGATCCCAATCAAAGCTGTAGCCCAGCGCCTGAAGCTGAGAGCGGAAGGTTTTGATATTGTTTTCCGTCACAACTGCCGGGTGGATGTGATTTTTGATGGCATAATTCTCCGTTGGCAGGCCGAAGGCATCATAGCCCATGGGAAACAGGACGTTCTGACCCTGCATACGGTGTTTTCGGGCAATCGCGTCCATTGCGGTATAGGGTCTGGCGTGGCCAACATGAAGGCCGACGCCGGAAGGATACGGGAATTCGATCAGGGCATAGAATTTTTCCCTGTCTTCGCCGGTTTTGGCCTGATAGAGCTTCTTTTCTTCCCAAATTTTCTGCCATTTGGCTTCAATCGCAGTAAAATCGTATTTCATTTTATTCTCCAAAATTCAAAGGGATTTCCTTTGCGTCGTTCCAAAGACGCTCCAGATCGTAGAATTCGCGGGTTTCGTTGGTAAAGACGTGCACGACCAGACAGCCAAAGTCCAGCAGCACCCATGTTCCGCCACGATGACCTTCCCGGTGAAGCAGAGGCTCATGCATTTCCTCGGTCACTACGGCCTCGACATAGTCGCACAGGGTCTTGACGTGGGTGCTTGCGGTGCCGGTGCAAATGAGAAAGTAATCCGCGATGCTGGTAACGTCCGTTACCTCCAGAAGCTTGATGCCAAGCCCCTTGTGTTCATCCAATGCCTTCGCTGCGCGAAGGGCAATCTCTTTCGGTGTGTTCATTGTTCTGCCTTCTTTCTGTCTATGGTGCTTCAGCCCTCAGAGGGCTGCGGCTCGGTGGGTGGTTCGGTAGGTGCCTGAGTGGTCGGAGGTTCCGTTGGCGCCTCCGTGTCCGAAGGTGTCGGTTCTACCTCAGAGGACGAGGGCTCATCTCCGGAGTCAGAGGAGTCTGAAGGTTCCGGTTCTTCCTCGGAGGACGAGGAGGATGCGCTTGGGAAACCAAAGGGAGAATAAGTTCCGTCTGAGCTGGAACCGGTCTTCTGCCGGAAATTGACGCCGTAGACGGTCAGTTCATCTTCCAGAGGGTTAAACCATTCGTTGAGCAGCTTGACCGCATTTTCAATGTCAACCTGAAAAACATTGCCCTCCGTGACCTTGACCGTCTCGCCGCTCAGGCAGGTGCTATACACCTTGCTCAGGTTTGCGTTCTTGAAAAACTGAATGAGGAACGCAAGATCGCCCTCGCTCAAATCCGTTTCGGCAACAGAGGAAAGCTGCTCGGCAAGCTCAAGCACGTCCTCGGTTTTGTCTGTGACCTGCTTAAGCAGGCTGAGAATGAAATCGCGCTGGATTTCGGTAGACTCCGTTTCAATTTCCGTATAATCATCCCGGTATTGCAGAACTTTGAGCGCATTTGCACCCGTCAGGCTCTGCGTTCCGGCAGAAAGCTCGCAATAGTCCGCGCTTGTGGGAAGCTTGAAGTCCACAACGCCACCGGCTTGTGCAACCAGCAAGGACATCGTCTGCTGATCCAGAACGAAGTAATAGTCCGGCCAGAAGCCGATCATTTCCTTGACCGTCTCCTTTAGGGCTTTGGCGCCACGCTGACCGCCCTTGGCGCTGTAAAAGACCTCTTGCAGCTTTGGCATATCATAGTTGCCGGAAATATAGGTGTCTCTTGGCAAGCTCAAAAGCGCCATGGAGTCATCCGAAAGATCCAGCCGCAGAAGCATCACCGTGTCCGTGCGCTCGGCCGTCTCCTCCGGGCAGATCAGAAGCAAATTCAAAATGCTGGAATCGTTCACGCTCTGCGGTGCCGTCAAGGTCACATCCAGCCCATCAGGAGGCGCAATGGTCTGGTTTGACTCGCTGCCAACGGTGTATTTCAGGGCATTGACCTGGCTGTCGGAGGGGGTGTCATCAGTCTGGGCGCCGCTTTTCTGAATGAGAAGCAGGCACATAACCAGAACGCCAACAAAAATGCACAGTGCAGCGCAAAAATAGAAGATGGATTTCTGCGGGCTGACGGAGGCTTCGCAGGAGTTCTCAGCGGAAACGGGCTTCGGCTCGTCAATGGAAGCATCCGCGCCAAGCTCCTTGTCGCTTTGCGCAGGAAACTCCTGCTCCGTTTCCGAAACAGGCAGCTCGTCCCGCCAAACGGTTCTGGAACGATTGCGTCTGCTGTTGCCAAAAAGTTTCATAGGTCATTTCCTTTCCTGTAAAAAGCGAAGTGCGGCCAGAGAATTTTCGTTGATCTCCAGCTTTCGCGCGGTAAGCTGATCTACGGTCATTTGCAGACCCAGAGCCAGAGCGCCGTCGAGATCGCACAGGGCAAGACGGCGAAGCTCACCGACACCGTTAAAATCACGGTTCGGCTCCATATAGTCCGCAAGGTAGATGATTTTTTCCAGAAGGCTCATATCCCGGCGACCGGTCGTATGCCAGCGGATTGCCTCACAAACTGCATCGTTTTCGCCAAAAATACGCCCTGCGACCTCGGCGCCGGTTTTCGCATGGAGCAGCTTGGGGTTTTTGCGCTCCAGATCGCTGATGATCATAGCATATTTTTCGCACAATTTCAACTGCTCATCCCCGCTGAGCAGCTTTGTAATGTCGTGAAGAAGTCCCGCGCGGCGGGCATCCGTCTCGTTTGCGCCATAGTGCCAGGCAAGCTGCACAGCCGTTTCGCTGCAGCCCTTCACATGGGGCACCCGTTTGCTCAGGTGCAGACTCAGGCTTACGCGGCAAAGCGCCTCGTCGTCCAGCGCGTGAAGCTTTGCGCCGGTGTAGTAAAGTCCGTTTTTGCGGATATAGTCCAGCACGCTGGCGCAGAGGTAGTCCTCGCCACAGCCAAAGGCAAGCATGGCACGGGCGGAAGACGAGGAAAGCGGCAGATAGTCATTCTCCAGAAAAAATATCTCAGCGCCAAGTCTTTTCGTCAACTCGTGCGCAAGCGTCGCAAGCTCATTTGCGTCATCACGGCTCCGGTGGGCAACGACCAGCCTGGCCTGACGCGCAATCCGCTCCGGGTGATACCACTGCGGAAAAGACCGGAACATATCCGTTCCCATGAGCAGATAGAGCTCATCGTTTGCAAAGCGCCCACGCAGATAGTCAAGCGTATCGGCAGTGTAGCTCACGCCGGTGCGCGAAAGCTCCAGCTCGGACGCTTCGCCGCCGCAGATCTCCCGCGCGGCCAAACGCGTCATTTCCAAGCGCTGCTCCGGGCTGGGTGAATTGTCCGTCAGGACCTTATGCGGCGGAACGGCAGCCGGAATCAGCAGCACACGGTCTAAAGAGAGCTTGCGCTGAAACTCGCGTGCTGCAAGAATGTGTCCCAAATGGGGCGGATTAAAGCTGCCGCCGAACACTCCAATTTTTGCCATTCTGCGTCTCCTTCTTTCCTGAAAACAGCAGATTTTTTACTGCCTTTTTTTCTCAATTGCCGCCTGAATTGCGCTCTGGCGGAAATATTCATTGCGCTTTTCCCGCGCAGCTTTGGCCTGACGTCGACGCTCCTGCGCACCGCGTCGTACCGGGTTTTCCGCCTTTTTCTTCAGGGCTCTTGCCTGAGCTGCGGCTTCCTGCGCCTTCTTTTCGGATTTTTTATAAAGAACGAATTTAGAGCCCACACACTGCACACCATCTGCGCCGGTGCGCTGGCAAATCTCGTCACATACCTCACGTGCGCTCATAAGAGCAGTTTCCAAGACCCTGCCCTTTACCAGCTCACGCGCCTCAAGCTGACGCCGGGCTTCCTCGATCAGCGTATCCGTCACGCCGCTCTTTCCCACCATCAGGGTAGTTTCCAGCGTGTTCGCGTCAGAGCGTAGAAGCGCCCGCTGTTTACTTGTCAACATTTTTCTGCTCCTTCCGAATCTGTTCGGCAAAGGCCTTCAGTGCCCTTGCGCGGTGGGAAATGGCGTTCTTCTGCTGTGCGGAAAGCTGTGCAAAGGTGCAGCCCGTCTCCGGCACAAAAAACACCGGGTCATAGCCAAAGCCGTTTTCGCCCTGCGGCGTTTTCAGAATTCTGCCGGGGCACTCCCCTCTTGCAACGATCTTTTTTCCCTCCGGGGTCAGCATGGTGATCACGCTGACAAACTTTGCGTTCCGTTTTTCCTCGGGCACCTGCTCCATCCGGGAAAGAAGATATTCCAAACGCTCGCGGTCAGTTTTGCAGCTCTCTCCGCCATAGCGGGCAGAATGGATGCCCGGCTCACCGTTCAGGCAGTCCACCATCAGGCCGGAGTCGTCGGCAATGGTGGCATAGCCGCAGGCATCGAGTACAGTTTTTGCTTTGATATAAGAATTTTCCTCAAAGCTCGTGCCGTCTTCCACCGGCTCAACGAATACACCGGCTTCTCTCTGGGAGATAACCTCCATGCCGAGGGTTTGAAGAATGGCGCGAAGCTCCTCAAGCTTGTGCGCATTGTTGCTTGCAAGTACCAGTTTCATTCCAAAGTTCCCAAACAGCGCCGCTGCATTTGCGTCAGCAGTGCATTTCCTTTCCGGCAAAGTGCCAGCAATTTTCGCTGCTCGTCGACGGTAAAGGGGCGACCTTCACCGGTTCCCTGCAGCTCAATGATATCCCCATCGGCGGTCATGACGCAATTCATGTCCACCATGGCGCGAGAGTCCTCCTCATAGCACAGATCCAGCATGGCCTCATTGCGCACGATTCCGGCAGAAATGCCGGAAACATAGGTGCGAATGGGCAAGCGCTCCAGCTTGCCTTCCTCCAAAAGTCGCCGACAGGCCAGCGTCAGTGCGATGAAGCCGCCGGTGACGGAGGCGGTTCTTGTGCCGCCGTCGCCCTGCAACACGTCGCAATCAACGGTGACGGTGCGGGCACCCAATGCCTCCAGATCGACGGCGCAGCGCAGACTTCTGCCGACCAGACGCTGGATTTCAGCACTTCTGCCGGAGAGCTTCAGCTTGCTCACGTCCCGCCGGGTGCGTTCCCGGTTGGCTCTGGGCAGCATGGAATATTCCGCCGTGACCCAGCCGCCTGATTTCACATGAGGCGGCACCTTTTCCTCCACGGAGGCGTTGCAAAGCACAACAGTATCGCCCATTTCAATCAGGCAGCTTCCCTCTGCAAACTTGGAAAAGCCCATGGTCACCTTGACCTTGCGCATTTCGTCGTTCGATCTTCCGTCCAATCTCATAGCGTTCTCCTTTTTAAATCAGCGCGTCAACGAAGCTTCGCGCGTCGAAAGGCATCAGGTCATCCATCTGCTCGCCAACGCCGATGTATTTCACCGGAATTTGCAGACTGTCTGCCACCGAAATGACGATACCGCCCTTCGCCGTGCCGTCAAGCTTGGTCAGGGCAATGGCTGTCACCCCGGCGATCTCCTTAAATTGTTTGGCCTGAAGCAGACCATTCTGTCCGGTGGTTCCATCCAGAACCAGCAGGACTTCCTTGTCCGCATTGGGCAGTTCCCGGTCAATGATCCGGGAGATTTTATTCAATTCATTCATCAAATTGGCCTTGTTGTGCAGACGTCCGGCAGTATCGCACAAAATCACATCCGTACCTCTTGCTTTCGCGGCAGAAATGGCGTCATACACGACAGAGGCAGGATCGGCACCCTCATGCTGGCGGACGATCTGGCAGCCCGAACGGTTTGCCCAAACTTCAAGCTGGTCAGCGGCAGCCGCACGGAAGGTGTCCCCGGCGCACAAAAGCACCTGCTTTCCCTGCTGGCGCAGACTGTGCGCCAGTTTGCCGATGGTGGTGGTTTTTCCCACGCCATTGACGCCGATGACCAGAATCACGGAAGGCGTCGTATTCAGCCGCAGGGCAGTATCCCCCACCTCAAGCATATTGACCAGAATATCCTTTAAGGCATTTCGAATGTCCTCAGCGCCGCGGAGCTTTTCATCCTTGACCTTCTGGCGCAGGAGCTCAACAGCCTTGCAGGAGGTCTCAACGCCAAGGTCAGCAAGTATCATTGTCTCCTCAAGTTCCTCGTAAAAATCCTCGTTGGCGCCGGTGAAGCTGTCAAACAGGGTGCCCAAAGAGGCTGACATGGCGTTTCTTGTCTTTTTTAAGCCGTTTTTGATTTTTTCAAAAAATCCCATTTTATTCCTCCGATATCAGATGTAGCTGCTGCTCCATCTGGTTTAAGTCCAGATGCAGGATTTTTGAGATGCCCTGCTCCTGCATGGTGACGCCGTAAAGCACATCGGAAGCCTCCATGGTGCCTCGGCGGTGCGAGATGACGATGAACTGCGTCTTCTCGCTCAGACCTCTCAGGGAGCTTGCAACACGC
>CAZPRA010000075.1:0-6983 GCA_964588975.1 uncultured Oscillospiraceae bacterium
CTTTTTGTATCAATTCATTCCGTTCTTCTTTAGCCTTCGGCAGAAGGTTCCTCGGATTGGGTGCTCTCCTGTTCGTCGCTTTCGGTCTGGTCGATCAGGTAGGCAATGATGTCGAACACGCGAACCTGCGTATAGTCGAATTTCACGGGATAAAGCTCCTTCAGCCCGGCAAGCGCTTCCGTGGCAGACGTGCCGGAGATGTCGGAAACGACCGTGTCATACCACGCACGTGTTTCCGTGCGCTCGACAAAATAGATGATATGATAGCCATAGTCCGTCTGCACGATGTCGTAGTCGCCGGGCTGACGGCTCTCGTCAAAGCACCAGTCGTTGAATTCCGTGATCATCGTACCCGGGGCAAAATCCTCATAAAGGCCGCCCTCTGCGCCGTCGTCGGAATATTCATCCGCAAGCTCGGCAAAATGCTCCACCGTGGGGTCTTCCAGCCAGAGATCCAGAACGTCATGCGCCTCATTCAGTGCGGCCTCCAGAGCGGCATTGGTGGCGTCCTCGGAGTCGTCTTCCGTTTCCTCCGGGGCAATGAGGATGTGCCGGACGGTAGCGTTATTGATTTGCAGCACGCCGTCTGTCTCGTAATCCTCCTTGTGCTCGGCATAGTAGGCATTGACATCATCCTCCGTCAGGGCGTTCATCACGGGCAGATAGAGGCAGTCATCATAGTAGGCAGTGGCCGTCAGGTACATCTCCAGGTATTCTCGATAGTCGTCAATGCCGACGCCGTTTCCGTAGAAAGCGGCTAAGTATTCCTCCAAAGAGGAGTAGCCCGACTCGGCAATGTCGCTCACAAAGCCGCCGTCGGCGGTGGTGTAGTAGTCCAGAAGTTCCAGATTTTCCTCGTCGAGCGTGTAGCCGTCAGCCTTCGCCGCCGACGCCAGCGCGTACAAATTGGAGAAGGTGTTGCTCAAAGACTCGACAAGATACTGCTCCCAGCTATAGTTTTCCATCAGCGAGCTCTGCTCGGACAGAGGCGTCGAGGTGCTCAGGCCGATCAGAGAGAGATAGTATTCGCCAAAATAGTCCTGAATTTGATAGAATTCTTCCCAAAAATAGAACTGGAGCTGCGCGTTGGTCAGAATGGCTTCGCCGTCGGCGTTCACGGCGGCAACGGCTCTCATGTTCGCGTCGCCGGGTTCGGCCTCGATGATGCCATAGCTGCTCAGGGCAGTGGCTTCGTTCTCGCCATAGGCGCTGCCCATCTCAGGCAGCGCGGACTCGTCTGTGGGCTCGTCCGTGGACTCCTGCACAGAGTCGTCCGCAGTTTCTTTGGTGACGCAGCCGGTAAACAGCCCGGCGCACAGAGCTGCGCAGAGCAGCAGGGCAATCAGCTTGATGAAACGGTTCATGTTGTTCTCCTTGCTTGAGTGATTTCACCCTTTATATTAGCACATTTGCGGCGAACTTGCAAGGGCAAGTGCTCGTTTTTCGACAGTCTGAATGAAACTCAAGGAAGCTCTGATTCCTTAACGCTCGGCTGTTTCAATGGGCGGCTCTACCGGCTCCGGCAGAGGGATCTCCGGCTCGTCTTTGGTGCTTTTGATAGTCGGCTTTTCCTGCTCTTTGGGAAGCAGCTCTGCCTTGCCCGGAATATCCTCAACGCGGATCTTTCCCTCTGGCAAACGCTGTGTGCTTTCCGCAACCGAAACGCCCGGCTCGTCCTGCTGCCGGTCATAAACGGGCTTACAGCCGCCGAAAAGAAGCATAGTTCCGACTAGTAACATTGCAATTACTGTTTTCATGGATGTAACCTCCTGTATGATTCTCGTTTGGAGCGCTCTTGACTTTTAGACGAAATGCGATAAAATAAGTTCCAGAGGTGAACAAAAATGATTCGACATATTGTTATGTGGAAATTCCGGCCGGATACCGACGCGGAGCAGACGCAGTTTTTGGAAGGCCTGCGGCGTCTGGAGGGAGAGCTTCCGCAGATCCGGCGCATGGAAATATGCCGCAGCGCGGTGGAAAACAGCGAATTCGACGCGCTTCTGGTGGCGGACTTTGACTCTCTCGCGGAGCTGGAACGCTACAAAAAAGACCCCCGGCATCTGGCCGTCTCCGCCATCTGCAAGGCCATCCGTGTCACGCGTAGCGCCATCGACGTGGCGCTATGAAGGCGTGGTGCGTGTATATTCTCCGCTGCGGCGACGGCAGCCTCTACACGGGGATCACCAATGATTTTCCCAGAAGGCTCCGGCAGCACCGTGCGGGCAAAGGCGCCAAATATACCCGGGGACGCGGGCCACTGGAGCCGGTTTATCGGGAGGATTGCCCGGACAAAGCAGCTGCCCTGCGCCGGGAATATGCCATCAAGCAGCTCACGCCCGCGCAAAAGCAAAGCCTGATTTCCGGCGGGCAAGCCCCTGCGCTTGACCCGTAAAACCCGTAAATCATTGCCGGCCTTGGCGGTCGGCCGATAAAAAAGGAGAGAGAAAAATGTCAAAACGTACGCTTTTTCTGAAATTGGGAGTTATTCTCCTGTGCACCGCCGTGCTTTTGTCCTGCACGGGCTGCTTTTCTGCCGGCCACCTGTTCGGTTACGGACTCGATGACGACGACGATGATGACTTTCTGGAGCTTGAGGAACGCGACGACCGCAACGACCGCGATGACGATGACGATGACGACGATGATGTGACAAACGAAATCGAAGCGCCGCTCTTTGGGGGCGTGACAGATGTCTACACCGTGCAGTCAGACTACACGGATTATGGCGGCAATGCGGCCACGGCTGAGTTCCACATTCCGTATATTGAACTGGAAGGCTCACAGATCGACGCACTGAACCAGCGCATTTTGGATGATTGGTATTCCGAAGTGCAGTATTCTCTGGAAAGCATTCAGGATTACGGCAGTCCCTCCATCGGCACGCTTGATTACGAATGGTGGACCAATGACGATATTCTGACTTTGATCATCGAGGCAGTCTACCCCGTTGATGACAGCTTTGTTTTCCGCACTGCCTACAGTGTCTCCATCGCAGAGGCACGGGAGGTCACGCGCGATGAGCTTTTACAGGTGCGCGGCTTTGACGAAGACGCTTTCTACCGCTTGGCGGAACAGGCGCTTGGCTCTGCTTTCTATGACAAGGTTTACCCTTATAAGGACGACGTTTTTTACAACGAGAGCGCCGAGAGCTACTATCAGCGGACGATCAGCCGGGAGAATATTGACTGCTCTGCGGCCTATCTGGGCCGGAACGGGCACCTGTGTCTCCTTTGCGATGGCTTCTGGCCGGTTGGCGGCGGCAGCTTTGAGTGCGACATCGACCTGGAAGACTACGAGCTCTCGCCCTATTATGGCGAAGCCCTTGACACCGAGCCCGCAGCGACAGAGGCTACAGCGGCAGTTCACAAAAGCGGTATCACGGAGGACGAAGCCTACCGAATTGCCTGCGATAATTGGGACTTTTACGAGGGCGCAACAGTCACGGCAGAGGGCACTGAATACAAATTGTATCTGAGCGCCAACGGCACGGCGACTGGCAGCGACGGCACAATGTACTATCATTTCCTGCTGCGCTGGCTGACTCCGGACGGAATCCTCTCCACAATTGACTGGTTATATGTCAATTCAGAGACCGGTGCCTGCTCCTATTCCATTCCCTGAGGATGCTTTTTATGAAATATGACTTTACTTCCATCATGGATCGCCACGGGCGCGACGCCATTGCCGTCGACGGCGTGGGTGCCATGGATGGCTTTGCGCCGGACGCACCGAAAGAGGGCTTTGACCTGATCCCCATGTGGGTGGCGGACATGAATTTTCCCACCGTTCCCACGGTGCCCGAGGCGATCATCCGCCGGGCACAACATCCGGCTTACGGCTATTTTTCCGCCACGGACGCGTATTTTGACGCCATCATCCGCTGGCACGCGACGAGAAACGGCGTCACCGGCCTGAAGCCGGAGCACATCGGCTACGAAAACGGCGTGCTTGGCGGCGTGATCAGCGCGCTGAACGTCCTGTGCTCGAAGGGCGAGAAAATTCTGGTGCATTCGCCGACCTACATCGGCTTCACCTCCGCGCTGGGCAACAACGGCTACCGCATCGTCCATTCACCCCTTGGGCAGGACGAGAACGGCGTCTGGCGCATGGACTTTGCGGACATGGAGCAAAAGCTGGCAAGCGAAAAAATTCACGCAGCCGTGTTCTGCTCGCCGCACAACCCCTGTGGACGGGTCTGGGAACGCTGGGAGCTGGAACAGGCAATGGAACTGTTCCGAAAATATGACGTTTCTGTCGTCTCGGACGAGATCTGGTCGGATCTCATTCTGACGGGGCAGCGCCATATTCCCACGCAGAGCGTCAGCGAGGACGCAAAAAACCGCACCGTCGCCCTCTATGCGCCGTCAAAGACCTTTAATCTGGCGGGGCTCGTGGGGAGCTATCATATTGTGTATAACCGATATCTGCGCGAGCGGATGGAGAAGGAGTCCTCACTGAGCCACTATAACGACATGAACGTCCTGTCCATGCACGCGCTTGTGGGTGCCTATCAGCCGGAGGGCTACGAATGGGTGGACGAGCTGCGGCAGGTCATTACGGAAAATGTGGACTTTGCCGTGCGGTATATCCGGGAAAACTTCCCGGGCGTCCGGGTTTCCCGCCCAGAGGGGACATATATGCTCTTTGTCGACTGCACCGACTGGTGCGCTGCACGCGGAAAGACCATTGAGGACGTGGAAAAGGCGGCGTGGTCGGTGGGCGTTGCCGTGCAGGACGGCCGAATGTTCCACGGCCCTTGCCACATCCGCATGAACCTCGCCCTGCCAAAATCCCGGGTCGAAGAAGCCTTCCACCGGCTGGAAAAGTACGTTTTTTGTGCGCAATAAGCGTTTTACCGCGCACCACATATTTTTCATTGCCGCGCCAGTGCACGCACTGGCGCGGCAAGCTGCACCCCGTATTTGCACCAGCCGTTTGGCTCTGCCTCTGGGAGAGGTTGCAAAAGCAGCGTCCCGGACGTGGGACGCTGCTTTTGTCTGAGAGGGTGCCGAGGGCGGCATTTGTAGGGCGGGATCCCCTGATCCCGCTGCAATGCGCAACCCTTTGGTGCAAGAAGCGGGCCGATGAGGGCATTGTCCTGTTGCGGTAAGCGAAATTTGTGCGCCGCGCTTGCGGCGGCTTCAAATTTCGACCGCTGCCACTCCTTTTTGCTCGCTTCATCCGCCACAGGCGGCGCTCGCAAACGTCCCCCTACAAAACGGCGGCGTACGGCGGACTGGGGCAGCCCGCCCTTAGTCAATGCCATGTAGGGCGCGGTCATGACCGCGCCGTCCGCGAAGCGGCTGTAGGGGACGATGCCCACATCGTCCCGCATTGTGCGGACATTTGGTTCCTGAACATGGGACGTCCGGAGGCCGTCTCCTACCGTGCGTTGGTTGGTGGTGCCTGCATTTGCCTCTCCACCCGGGAGAGGTCAGGCTGTCAATATTTGTCCTCAGGCTGGGGCGTGGTATCCCCGGCGCCGGATTGCCCGGCCAGAGGCGTTTTGGCAAAATCTCCGTGGAGAATCACGGGCGCCTTGGGCTGGTTTTCGCGACGGGCACTGGTCTTGCCCTCGGGTCGGATCTCTCCGGCCAGCGTCAGAGAACGCTTGGTGAGCGCCGGGCCGATGAGCTCATAGACCAGAACGGCGAAAAGCACCACATTTCGCACCATGGCGCCATCGCCAAGGCTGGTGGCCGTGAGGGCCATGCCAAGCGCCACACCCGCCTGCGGCAGCAGGGTTATGCCCAGATGTCTGGTGATGGCGGCGTTGCATTTTGTCATCTTACAACTGCTATACGCGCCGTAATACTTGCCCAGCGAACGGGCGATGATGTACACACCGCCGATGAGCAGGGTGTAGGGGTTCAGGAGAATGGTCAGGTCAAGCTCCGCGCCGGACAGGACAAAAAACAGGATGTTGACCGGCACCGTCCAGCTCTCCACACGATCCATCAGCTCCTCAGAGGTCGGGCAGACGTTGCAGAAAACCGTTCCGGCCATCATGCAAAACAGCAGCAGCGAGAAGCCGCAGTGAACGCTGCCGATTTGAAACTCCAGTGAGCTCAGGCCGACCATCAGCAGCACAAAGGCGACGCTCACGGCCAGACGCTTGCTGCGCGAATGGAAAAAGCGCTCCATGAAATTCAGCAGCAGGCCAAGTGCAGCACCGGCTGCAAGCGACAGCACGATCTCCACCAGCGGCTCGACCAGAATTCCGGTCAGACTGACCGCACCGTTTTCCAAAGCGCCCGCGATGCCGAAGGAAATGGAGAACAGGAACAGGCCGACCGCATCGTCAATGGCCACGACGAGCATCAAAAGGCGGGTCATCGGGCCGTCCGCCTTATACTGCCGAACCACCATCAAAGTGGCGGCAGGTGCCGTTGCCGCGGCGATGGCGCCAAGCGTGATGGCGGCGGAGACGGAAAGCGTCTCGGGAATGAAAAAATGCAGAACGATCAGCAGAACGTCCACCACCAGCGTGGTGATCACGGCCTGAAAAATGCCCACGGTGATGGCACGGCTGCCCATGCTTTTGAGCTGGCTCAGGCGGAATTCGTTGCCAATCGTGAAGGCGATGAAGCCAAGCGCGGTCTGCGTGATGACACTCAGGCCCTCCACCTGCTCCAGCGATTGGAACCCAAGGCCGGAAATGCCCAGAGCGCCCAGGCAGAAGGGCCCCATGAGCAGTCCGGCCACCAGATAGGCCGTGACTGCGGGAAGATGGATTTTTTTCGCCAGCCGGGACAGGAGCAACCCGCCCAAAATCGCGGCGGCAAGACAGATCAGGGAATTCATTTAAACGCCTCTTTTTTCTTGGAAATCTCTGGCAATCCAGCCGGGACATCTGCCCCGACAGCCGCAATATCATAGCACCCCATGAGTTGGGAAGCAAGGGGAAAACTCCACAAAAACCGGAGAATTTCCCATATTATTTTGCGCAAAAAAACGGATTTCCCCACAAACCGCCACCG
>CAZPRA010000076.1:0-6980 GCA_964588975.1 uncultured Oscillospiraceae bacterium
CAACCCCTCAGACAAAATCTTCGATTTTGCCAGCTCCCCTTACACAGGGGAGCCATAGGCGCTCCCGCGCCAGTGCATGAAATATCGCTTTTCAGCAACCTGAAGCAGTCCCGTTTTGGGGCTGCTTTTTTATGCTTCCAGTGCCGTTGCCAGCGCGGAAAGGAAGCCTGCCCGCTCCAGACGGGCAGCCTGCATCACACAGGCGAATGCCGTTTCCTCCGTGGCGCAGCCGTGCATTTTGATCACGGCTTTTTTCGGGCCAAGGAAGGTGGCACCGCCGCGGGCGTTTAGCTCATAGCGCTGACAAAGCGCCTCCCGCAGACGCAAAAGAGCCGGTTTTTCCGCCTCCGATACGCTTTGCAGCTCCCGGTCGATCAGCTCCACGGCGGAAAGCCCAACGGCCTCGGTGTTTTTCAAAAGGGCATTGCCCACGAAGCCGTCCGTGACCACCACATCCGCCACGTCCGTGATCATGTCATTGCCTTCAATATTGCCAATGAAATTCAGGGGAAGCTCCCGCAAAAGGGCGAAAGTCTCCCGGCTTTGAGCGTTGCCCTTGCTTGGCTCTCTGCCCACGGACATCAGTCCCACACGGGGGTTTTCAATCGCTTCAAGGCAGCGGATAAAGGCGCTTCCCATCAGGGCAAAGCGTGCCAGCTCCTTCGGACGGCAGTCCAGATTGGCGCCACAGTCCACAAGACACAGTTGCTTGCGGCCCGAGCAGGGGAGTGCTGAACAAAGAGCTGGGGTCTTGACCCCGGGAAGCATTCCCAAATGCACCACGGAGCCAACCAGCAGCGCACCGGTATTGCCCGGGCTGAGCAGACCGAAGCAGTCCTCATTGTCCTTTAAATGGCGTAGCGCCATGACCATGGAGGTGCGCTCGCGACCGGAAAAGACAGAGCTTGGCTCGTCCTCCGCGCCGACAAATTCCACCGTGTTCATAACGCTGTAGCGCTTTTCGGAGATGTTCCACGGGGCAAGGGTCTGGCGAATGAGCGCTTCTTCTCCCACAAAGATGATTTGAAGCGTTTCAAGCGCCTCCATCGCCCGGGCGATGCCCCGGATGATCGGCTCAGGGCCACGGTCAGCGCCGTAAATATCCACAATCAGTTTCATAGCGTCACTCTCATTCAATGGCCATGATCAGGGGATAGATATCCTGACCGCCATAAATATAGCCACATTCCAGCAGGGGATAGGTCTGCTCCACCTGCTGCTGCAAATTTTCCAGCTCGTCTTCGGAAAAATCCTTTCCGTAAAACACGGTGAGCACCTGCTTTTCCGCTATCTCCGGCAGGGCCTTAAGCATTTGCATTCCGGCCTCTACCGCCGAAGGCGCTGCCGAACAGATTCGGCTGTCGGCAAGACCGATAAAGTCGCCCTTATGCACCGCAACGCCGCTCATAAGGGTGTCCCGCGTGGCTGTGGTGACAAGGCCGGTGGTCACGCTGCCGAGCGCACTCATGCTCTCAAGCAGCCCGTCCACCGTGTCGGCATACAGATCCATCATGGAAAGGGAACTGTAGCCCTCGGCCAGAGATTTTGTGGGGATCACATGAACCTGCGCGTCAGAATAAAGGGAAGAAGCCTGCTGCGCCGTCAGGATGATATTGGAATTGTTGGGCAGAACCACGATGTGCTCGGCATTGGCCTGCTCAAAGGCTTTCAGAAAATCCTCTGCCGAGGGGTTCTGGGTCTGGCCGCCGGGAACGGTGACGGCAACGCCAATCTCCCGGAAATAGCGCTCAAAGCCCTCTCCGGAGACGACCGCCACGACTGCGTATTTTTCTTTCGGCTGGGTCTGCTTTGCCATGACCTCGTTGTGCTGTACAGACATATTTTCCATCTTAAATGTTACAAACTCACCGAACTGCCGGGCATATTCGATCACACGCTCCGGCTGGAAGGTGTGCACATGGATCTTAACGATGTCGCCGTTGCGCACCGCCACGATGGAATCACCGATCTGCCGCAGAAAATCGGTCATCGGCTCGAGCTGGAACGCGGAAATGTCCGTTTTGGCGTGCATGAGCTGAAGAATGAACTCCGTGCAGTAGCCATATTCCAGAACGCTGTTTGCGTCAAAGCTGCCGCTGGGCGCCGTCTGGGTCAAAGAGACATCGGCCTCGGCCGTTTCTTCGATCAATTCGCCCCGCAGGGCAGCTTCCATGCCCTCAAAAATGCTGACAAGACCAGCACCGCCACTGTCGACCACGCCGGCTTCCTTCAAAACGGGAAGCAACTCCGGCGTTTCGGCCAGCGTTGCGCGCATATTTTCGCACAGCGCCTTCAGGCAGTCCTCAAAGCAGGGGAAAGCGTTCTCGTGCAGGAAGCTTGCGGCCTGACGAACCACCGTCAAAACCGTGCCCTCGGCAGGCTTGAGCACCGCGCGGTAAGCTTCCTCCACGCCGCTGTGCATGGCATAGCCAAAATCCTGCAAATCCGCCGTTTCCCTGCCTTCCAGCGCCACGGCAAAACCATGGAAAAACTGGGACAGGATCACGCCGGAATTGCCCCGGGCAGACAAAAGCGTCCCCCGGGCAAAGGTTTTGAGCCATTCGCCAAGCGGCTGACCGGAGGACGCCGTGCGGATACCGCCGCCCATGGTCATGGCCATATTTGTGCCGGTGTCGCCATCCGGCACGGGAAATACGTTCAAATCATTGATCAGCTCCATGTTCCGCAAAAGGTTGTGATAGCCGTTTTGGAGCATGGAGGCAAGGCTTGCGCCGTCAATGCTTTTTATCATTTTGGATTACTCTTTTCCTTCCAGGGTAACTTCCTTGCCATAGCAGAAGGCAATGATGGTGCCGGGGCCTACCGAGGCGCCGACGATGGGGCCAATGGTGCTGATATGCACACGGGCGAAGGGCACGAGCTTCAGAATTTCGTCCTTGAGCTGAAGTGCAGACTCCTCCACGTCGGCATGAGAGATGTAAAGGCACTGGCTCTCGGGGGACTCGACCGCCTCGGCAATGCAGGCGGCGATCTCCTTTTTGGCGTTCAGAGCGCCCTTGACCTTCTTAACAGCAAAGTTTTGACCAATGCGGTCAGAAATAATAATGGGCTTGATGCCGAACAGGTTGCCGAAGAAGGCCTTGGATGCTTTGACCCGTCCGGCTCGTTTCAGGTATTCCATGGAGTCCACCGTGCCGAACTGGTTTACCTTCAGCTTATGTGCCTCAATATCGGCAACGACCTGCTCGGCTGATTTGCCCTCAGCGCGCAAAGAGGCGGCATGGAGCACCATGGCGCCCTGACCTAGCGAACTGCACAGGCTGTCCACGCAGAAGATGCGGCGGCCGGGATAGGCTTCCTCCAGTTCGGCTGCGACCAGCTTTGCCAGATTGACCGAGCCGGACAGCGCCGAGGAACAGGCCAGATAGACGATGTCCTGACCCGCCTTCAAATGGGGCTCAAAGCCCGCAAGGAACGTTTCTCTTGCCACCTGCGTGGTGCGGACGCGTTTGCCGTTCCGCATGAAGTCATAGAACGTCCGGCAGGAATGGGTACCCCAGTCCAGATCGGCGGGGTATTCCGTCTCGTCCACCACATAGTTCATTTTCAGATAGTCGACTCCGTATTGCTCCCGCGTGTTTCGATCAAGGTCGCAGGTGGAGTCTGCAAGGATGACGAAGCTGCTCATATCGGCTCTCCTTTATTTCAGTTCTTCCGCAATGCGGGCGATGATGGCCTTTTCCTCTGCCGTGTCCGGGCTGATGGGCTTGCCCAGATAGTAAGCGCAGCACAGTCCCGGGCCGATGGTCGCGCCGCAGGACATTCCGACCGGGTGAATGATGATTTCCTTGGGCTGGAGCCGTTCCTGAATTTTCTGCGCCAGAAGCTCCGCCACGGACTGGCGGTTGGAATGGGCAATGAAGACAAGCTGCTCGCCGATGTTTTCCGCCGTCTGTTCAATATAGCGCACCGTGGCCTCGAGCGCCGTGCGCTTGCCCTTGAACTTTATCAAAACTTCTGCAAGACCGTTGCGGTTGAAGTCTGCCATGGGGTTGACGCCGGTGAGCGTGCCGAAAAAGGCTTTAAAATTGCTGATTCGCCCGGTTTTTGTCAGGAAAAACAGGTCATCCATCGGGCCCATCTGGTGCACGCAGTGCCTCTTTTCTTCCAGATAAGCCACTGTCTCCTCCAAGTTGGCGCCCTCCTGACGCTTCCGGCTTGCCAGCACCAGCAGCAGGGACTCTGCCATGGAATAGCGTAAAGAGTCCACGCAGCGGATCTTCCGCTCGGGATAATGCTCCAAAAGCTCCTTTGCCACCAGAAGACTGCTCTGATAGCCGCCGGAAATGGAACTGGAAATGGAGATGTACAAAATGTCTTTGCCCTGAGACAGGTGCTTTTCAAAAATCTGCCTCAGTTCTCCCTCGGGAGGCGAAGCAGTCTTGTAAAGGGTCTTGCGATCCTTCATGGAGTCGTAATACCACTGGGGTGTATAGCGTTCCCAATCCAGATCCGACAACTCCTCGTGGCCGTCGGGGAAATATACCACGCCGCGTGCGATATCCGGCACGTCAAAGCGCTGGCGCAGCTCTGCGGTAAAATCCGACGAGCTGTCTGAAAGTATGACAAAATCCGCCATCAGGCGCCCTCCTTTTTTGTCCAGACTCCTTAAAAGCCTGATCTATGAGGCGATTATACTTCAAAAAACGACACATTTCAATGTTAAATTTTTCAAATCATACAAATTGCAAAAGTTGACAGGATGTGCTATAATAAATCCCGCATTTTTACTTTTGTCGAAAAAAGGGGTTCTTTGTCATGCTCTATTGGTTCCTCGGCGCCGCTGCATTTTTGCTTCTGGGTGGGCTTGCTGCCATGCTTGCCGTGACGCTTCCCATCGCCCGGAAGGTCTATGCGCAGACGCTTGTGCGCACGGAGCAGGACAAATGGGGGCATAACTGCTCTGCACCGGAGCACCCGGAGCAGATATCCATGTGGAACGAAGGCTGCCGCTGGGCGGAAGCCCACCGGGACGCCATGCAGGAGCTTTGGACGGAAAATGACGGCCTGAAGCTCTATGGCCAGTATTTTGACTTTGGTTTTGACCGCTGCGCGGTCATTCTTCCCGGCCGCTGCGAATGCCACAAATACTCTTACTATTTTGCCGAGCCCTATCGCGCCAACGGCTGGAATGTTCTGGTTATTGACTCGCGCTGTCATGGTTTCAGCGGCGGCAAATACTGCACCATCGGCGTGAAGGAAAGCGACGATCTTCGCGCATGGGTGGAGCTTTTGACCCGGCAGTTCCAAATCAGGCGCGTCTGGCTGCACTGTATCTGCGTCGGCTCTGCCACCGGTCTTTTGCTGCTCGACCGGAAGGACTGCCCGGAGCAGATCGCCGGACTGACCATGGAGGGCTGCTTTACTACCTTCCGCGAGACTTACCGGCAGCATATGATCGCAGACCACCGGCCGCTGTTTCCCGTTCTGGATCTTGTCATGCTCCAAATCTGGCGGCACACCGGCACCAATGTTCTCAAAAGCTCTCCCAAGCGCTGCCTCCGGCGGCTGCAAAAGCCCGTTCTGTTCCTCAACGGGAAAGAGGATTGTTTTTCTCTGCCGAAAAAGAGTCAGAAGCTTTTTGACCTGTGCCCGAGCGCGCAGAAAAAGCTGGTCTGGTTCGAAAAGGGAAGCCATTCCCATCTGCGGCTGAACAACACCGCACAATATGACAACAGCATTGGAGAGTTTTTGAAGAATGTTTGAAAGCCGCACCAAATACGCCGTATTCACCGTGGACGTTGAGTCCTTCACCGACACGGAATGCGTCAGCAATTCCGGCGCAGACGTGCATGAGGATATGCTTGACGGTCTGGATGAATACATCCGAATTCTGGATAAATACGGCATTAAGGCCACCATGTTTTCCGTCTGCCGCACCGCACTTGCTGCCCGGGAACGTATTGCACCGCACGTTGCCAAGGGTCACGCTCTAGCGCTGCACAGCATGGACCACACTGTGCCGTGTAACCTGACTAATGAGCAGTTCCGTCAGGAGACCGCTCTGGCCAAAAAGCTCCTGTCCGAGGCTTTCGGCACGGAGATCAGAGGCTACCGTGCCCCATGCTTCGGAATTGACAACGACAAGCTCGATATTTTGAAAGAGCTGGGCTTCCTCTATGATTCCAGCCGCATTAATTTCGCCGCTGCACGGCACACCGTGGATGTTAGTATGCAGAAATTCCGCGAGCTGCGCAAGGGCATTTTCCGCTCCGACGGTTTTTTTGAATTCGGCCTGATCCAGAACCGCATTTTCGGCCAGGAATACCCCATCTCCGGCGGCGGCTACGTCCGCCTGTTCAATTGGGGCGTCATCAAGGCTGCTATTTTGGACTATATTCGCAAAAATGACTACTATGTTTTCTATCTTCATCCCTTTGAGCTCTCCCGGAAACGAGCGCCCAGAATTCCAAACCTCAAATCCTATGACCAGTATTACCTCAACCATGGCCTACGCACCTTCCCGTATAAAGTGGAAATGATTATCCGGCTTTTGAAAAAAGCGGGCTATGTCTTCGTCACCTTTGACGAGTTGGCCGCCATTATGTCTCACGCCTGACCTTCAGGAAAATAATGCCGAATGTTCGCGAAAGATATATTGACGATTTGCGGCGCAAATGGTATAATGTAGAAGTACCGCTTTTGCGGTATCACTGCGCCGGGTGTTGCTTTCGTATAAAGTACGGCGCACAGAAATATTATCTTTTGGGGATAGTAAAGGCCCCAAAAAGAACAGGAGGAAAACTCTATGGCAATCGAATTCAAAGATGGCAAGTATGTCGCTCCCAATGGCCGGGTCACGCTGGACCCCACGGTCTATAAGGACTGGCAGATCGCTGAGGAAGCAGAAAAGACCCTGCCTTCCGTGGATTATTTCCGCGAAAAGCTCGGCCTGCTGCCCGAGGAGATCATCCCCTATGGCAAGACCCCCAAGATCGACTTCATCAAGGTCATGAACC
>CAZPRA010000077.1:0-6763 GCA_964588975.1 uncultured Oscillospiraceae bacterium
CTCCAGATTATGGCGCAGACCGACCTCGAAGTCATTGGGGTCGTGTGCGGGAGTCATCTTGACGCAGCCGGTGCCGAAGTCCATCTCGGCATAGTCATCGGCCACGACGGGAATTTCCTTGTTGATAAGCGGCAAAATGACCTTCTTTCCGACGATGGCGGTGTAACGCTCGTCGTTCGGATTGACGCAGACGCCGCTGTCGCCGAGCATCGTCTCAGGACGGGTCGTGGCGACGATGACTTCACCGCTGCCGTCTGCGAGCGGATAGCGGATGTGCCAGAGGTTGCCGGGCTTGTCGATATACTCGACCTCGGCGTCAGACAGTGCGGTGACGCAGTGCGGACACCAGTTGATGATTCGGCTTCCCTTATAAATGAGTCCCTGCTCATAGAGGCTGACGAAAACCTCACGGACGGCCTTGGAGCAGCCCTCGTCCATGGTGAAACGGGAACGCTCCCAGTCGCAGGAGATGCCGAGCTTTTTCTGCTGCTCGACGATGCGGTTGCCGTACTGATGCTTCCACTCCCAGACGCGCTCGAGGAATTTTTCACGGCCGAGATCGTAGCGGGTCTTTCCCTCGCCGCGCAGGACTTCCTCGACCTTGATCTGTGTCGCGATACCGGCATGGTCAACGCCCGGCAGATACAGGGCATTATATCCCTGCATCCGCTTGTAGCGAATCAGGGTATCCTGCGCCGTGTCGTCCATGGCATGGCCGATGTGAAGTTGTCCCGTGACATTGGGGGGCGGCATGACTATGGTAAAGGGCTTCTTGGTTTCGTCCGGTTCGGCGTGGAAATAGCCGCCATCCTGCCAGAACTGGTAGATGCGCGCCTCCACATCCTTCGGATCGTAGGTTTTCGGCAATTCTCTGATCATATGTTTCTCCTTTTGAAATGAAAATCGCCCTGAGCCGATGACTCAGGGCGATAAAAATACCGTGGTACCACCTGAATTTCCGCAAAAGCGGACACTCAACTCTCTGTAACGGGAGAACCCGTGCAAGCCTGATGATTCAGCCTGCCCGCTCCAAAGCGACCTTCCCATGCTTCCGGCGAGAGCTTCCACCAACCGCCCTCTCTCTAAAGCCCGACCACACGGTACTCCTCTTTTTCACAGCGTTGTCTATTGTTTTCTTATGATACCTGACTTTTTTGTCTTTGTCAAGCAAATTATTCCGGAATAAATGCGTTCATAGCCTCGGCGAGGTCGGACAGGAGCTTTTTGGCGGTGTCCTTGTTGAGGTCGACGGCAGTCAGATAAAGCTTGACCTTCGGCTCGGTGCCGGACGGACGGACGATGACGCTTCCCTTCTGGCCCAGCGTCAGGACGACGACATTGGACTTTGGCAAAGTGACGGGAGACTCTACGCCGCTCACCATGTCGCGGCTGATGCGGGTGCTGTAGTCCGTGAAGACGGTAACGTCAATACCGGCCAGCTTCGTCGGGACATTTGCGCGGAAATCGGACATAAACTTTGCCGACAGCTCCATGGCATTCGGGCCCTTGAGCTCAACGCTGATGACCTTTGCCTCGTGATAGCCGAGCTCGGCATAGAGTGCGTCGATCTTCTGCGCCAGATTCATGCCCTCGCGCTTGAGTTTGGCGGCCATGTCGCACGTGAGCATGGAGGCGACAACTGCGTCTTTGTCGCGGGCATAGGTGCCCTTGAGGTAGCCGCAGCTCTCCTCAAAGCCGAAAACAAAGCGATATTCTTCGTTTCTCTGCTCGAGCTCGAGAATTTCGCCGCCGATATACTTAAAGCCCGTCAGAACAGCCTTCATCTTCACGCCGTACTTTGCGGCGATCTTGTCGGCCAGCGGGGTAGAGACGATGCTACGAACGGCAACCGGCTCCTTCGGAAGCTTGCCCTGAGCAGACAGTTCGCCCAGAATATAATCCAGCAGCAGACAGCCAAGCTCGTTGCCGCTGAGCTTGCGGAAGCCGTCCCCCACGGGAACCGCCACGGCCACACGGTCGCAGTCCGGATCCGTGCCGAGGATGAGGTCAGGATGGGTCGTGCGGGCAATCTTATAGCTCTCGTTGAGCGCAGCGTCCGTCTCGGGGTTGGGATATTCGCAGGTCTTGAAGTCACCGTCTGGCTTCTCCTGCACACTGACGACATCGACCTTCACACCGATGCGCCCCAAAACCTCGCGCACAGGCTTGTTGCCCGTGCCGCAAAGCGGGGTGTACAGAAGGTTCAGGGCGTCAGCCTTCTCGTTCGTGACCCGCTCTTTTAGAACCGTTTGGTAATATTCTTCCCACAGGTCAAGCGCGATATACTCGACACGACCCGTTTCGAGCTTTTCTTCAAAGGTCGAGGCAGCGGGGACGAAATACGGGATTTTCGATATTTCGTTAAAAACGATGGCCGCAGGCTCGTCGGTCATTTGACAGCCGTCGGGGCCATAGCACTTGATGCCGTTATAAGCACCGGCGTTGTGGCTGGCCGAGACGACGATGCCGCAACCGCAACCGAGGCGGCGGACGGCAAAGGAGAGCATCGGTGTCGGTGCCAGCTCGTGATAGACATAGACATGGACGCCCTTTTCGGCCAGTGCAACGGCGCAAATTTCCGCATACAGGCGGGAATTGTGCCGTGAGTCATAGCCAATGGCACACTTTTGCGGCAGGTCGGTCGAGCACAACCATGCGGCAAGACCCTGCGCCGTGCGCCGAACGGTATACTGATTCAGGCGGTTGGTGCCCATGCCCATGATGCCGCGGATGCCGGCAGTGCCGAATTGCAGCTCTGCGCCGAAGGCGCTCTTGCATTCGTCCGCGTCGTTCGCCATTGCTTCCAGAGAAAGGCGCTCCTCCTGCGTCAAGGGAGCCGTGGTGTTCCAGATTTGATAACGCTCTAAAAAGTCCATAATGTCCTCCTGTCTGTCAAAAACAGGCCAATTGCGGGAATTGGCCTGTTAATTCAATCTTACACGTCTTCAATAATCGCGGAGTTTGCTCGCTGTTGCTGGGGATTGGCCAGAGAACGGAATCTGGAACGCGTCTCGCGTACCTCAGCCAGAGCCTGAGCCACAGCCTCCTCGGTCTGGCGCAGAGAGTCATCCACATAGTCGTTGGTGACCTGCTTGAGCTCCTTGATCTTGTCCTGCGCAGCGCGAACCATTTCATTGGCCTGATTTTTGGCCTCCAGATAGATTGCCTGCTCTGCCACAAGCTGCTTAGCCTGTGCCTGTGCGTTTTTGAGGATGTTTTCAGCCTCACGTTTGGCGCTGGTGATCAGCTCGTTGCGGGATTCAACGATGGTCTTGGCCTGCTTCAGCTCGCCGGGCAGACGGTTGCTGATTTCGTCGAGCAGATCCAGCACGCGCTCACGCTCCACGGAGCAGTTGCCGCCGCTAAAGGGCACACCCTTTGCGTCCTGCACCATGTCATATATTGTGCCGATCAGTTCCTCAATGCCGTGTTCGTTCATTGTTATGCCTCCTTATGATTACCCATATTTCTAATTCTTTCTGTAAATTCCCCGATGATTTCCGGGGGCAGGAAATCCGACAGCTCCGCCTGATAAAAGCCAAGCTCCTTCACTGCGCTGGAGCTCAGGTACATATACTGGTGCTCCGCCGTGAGAAACAGCGAATCCAGCTCCGGATTGAGCTTGCGGTTGATCATCGCCATCTGGAATTCCTTTTCAAAATCCGATCCGGCGCGCAAGCCCTTGACGATGGCACAGCAGCCGTTTTCTCTGGCATAGTCAGCCAGAAGACCGTCATAGGCGTCCACGCGGACGTTTGGGAAGCGGGCTGTTACGCGCCGGAGCTGCGATTTGCGCTCCTCCAGAGTGAACAGCGGGGTTTTGCCGCAGTTGCGCACCGCGCAGACAATCAGCTCGTCAAACAAAGCCGAAGCCCGCTCGATGATGTTCAGGTGACCCATGGTGACCGGGTCAAAGCTGCCCGGATAGACGGCAATTTTCATAAGCTCACGTCCTGTTCTGGGCGGAAAAGCGTGATGACCGTCTTTCCGTAATGATAATCCTTTGAACGAACCAGACCGGGAAATTCGCCATTGAGCTCCTTTTCGGCAGACCGTTCCGTAACAATTATACCACCTTCTGCCAAAATGTCAATTTCAGATATGAATTTTATTGCATTTTCCAGATATTTTTCGGCGTAAGGCGGATCCAAAAAGATCAGGTGGAAGCGTTCGCGGCAGTTTTTCAGGTAGCTCAGGTAGTCACAGCGGAGCACCTGCGCATTTTGCGTCAGATGAGTTCTGCGGAGATTTTCCTGAATGACGGAAATCGCCTGCCTGTCCCCATCGACAAAAACGCAGCGCGAAGCGCCTCGGCTGAGGGCTTCGATGCCCAATTGCCCGGAACCGGCGAACAGATCCAGCACCGTTCCGAAAATTTCATACTGTATGATATTGAAAAGCGCCTGCTTCACCTTATCCGCTGTCGGACGGGTGCTCAGACCCGCCGGAGCCTTCAGGTTGGTGCCGCCGGCACTGCCTGTGATCACTCGCATTGCTTACTCCTGCTGATGAAAATAGTCGAAAATTGCCCTTGCGGTGGGCTGAGGTACCACGGCTTGCAGGGCCTCAAGCGGGGCATTGCGGATTGCGGTAACGGATTTGAAATGCCGTAAAAGCGCCAGTCGGCGCTTCTCCCCTACGCCCGGGATCTCGTCCAGGCTTGAGCCGCGCATACGCCTGCTGCGAAGTTGTCGATGATACGTTATCGCGAAGCGGTGCGTCTCCTCCTGAATTCTGCCGATGATGGCAAACACCGCCGGAAAAGCCTGAATTCCGATCTCGTCACCGTCCGGCGTGACCAGTGCCCGGGTGCGGTGACGGTCATCCTTGACCATGCCAAAAATGGGAATGTGCAATTCCATCGCACGCAAGGCTTCGCGCACCGTCTGCGCGTGTGCCGCGCCGCCGTCAATGAGCAGTGCGTCCGGCGCCTGAGAAAAACCCGCGTCGCCGTCCAGATAATGGCAAAACCTCCGGCAGAGCACCTGCCGCATGGCGGCATAGTCATCCTGATCCTCCATACCCTCCAGCCGGAAGCGTTTATAATCCTGCTTTTTTGGCTTGCCGTCAACAAAAACCGTCATAGAAGCCACGATATCCGTGCCGGAGATGTTGGAGATATCGTAAGCCTCCAGCCGCGCGGGATAATGCTCCAGCTTCAGAAGGCTCTGAAGCTGCTGCAAGGTACCGCTGAGGCGTTCGGCCGCAGAGGTCGCGCGCTTGGCTTCCTCGCGGGCGTTCTGCTCGGCCAGAAGCGTAAGCTTTTTGCCGTCGCCGCGCTGCGGCACCAAAAGCCGCACCTTTTTGCCAAGCTTTTCTTCCAGAAGTTGGGAAAATAGCTCCGCGTCCTCTATGGCAAAGGGCAGAAGAATTCTCTTTGGTGCAGCGCCGCGGCGGAAATAAAACTGCTTGACCAGAGAAGACACCGCCTCCTGCCGGTCAGGTGGCAGAGAGAGCAGTTCATATTCCTTGTCCATCAGGTTGCCGCCGACAAAGTGCAGCACCGCGAAGCAGGCCTTGGCCTCCGTCTCATAATAGCCGATCACGTCCGTGTCGGCACCGGTGCCCGCCGTGACAAGCTGCTTTTGAGCAAGAAGCTCGATGGCTCGAAGGCGGTCGCGGTACTCCGCTGCCTGTTCAAAGGCCAGCCGGTCGGACGCCGCCTCCATTTTCTGCCGAAGCTCGCGGCAAAGGCTTTGCTGCTTGCCCTCTAAAAGCATGGCCGCCTGCTCCATTCGCGCGGCATATTCCCCCTCGCCTTTTGCCATCTGGCACCAACCGGCGCATTTGCCCAGATGATAGTTCAGACACGGACGTTCCTTTCCGACCTCGCGGGGAAATTTTTTCCCGCAGGAGGGTAAGCGGAAAATCTCCTGAATGGCCTGAATGACCTGCTGCGAACGGCCTCTGGAACCGTAAGGGCCAAAGTATCGGGCACCGTCACCCGTTGCGCGGTTGCTTAAGGTGATTTTCGCATAAGGCTCGCGCAGATCCAGCCGGAGATAGGGATAGCCCTTGTCATCCTTCAGAAGAATATTGTATTTTGGCATATAATGCTTGATGAGAGAGCATTCCAGAACCAGCGCCTCAAACTCCGTAGCCGCCCGGATCGTTTCGAAATGATCCACCTGAGAAACCATGCGGCGGGTCTTTGTATTGTGCGCCGCAGTGTCCTGAAAATACTGGCTGACGCGGTTTTTCAGTTTTTTCGCCTTACCAACATAGATCACCGTGTCAGAAGCATCCTTCATCAGATACACACCCGGTTCCAGAGGCAGGGTCAGCGCCGCCTGTTTCAGTTCTTCACGAGTCATTTCTCTCACCTGTATTCCACAAGAGACAAAACCGTCCCAAACGCTTTACGCTTGGGACAGTCTGTTAATCAAACGGCGCTCAATACACGTCTTTCAAAAGCATGGCAGAAAGCTCCTTCACGGCAGCTTCCTCATCGGGGCCGTCGGCAACCAGATTGATCTCGGTGCCCGTGGTGATGCCCATGGAAAGAACACCCAAAAGGCTCTTGGCATTGATCTTGCGGTCATCCGCCTCAATCCAAATGCTGCTACGGAATTCATTGGCCTTCTGAATGAAATATGTAGCCTGCTTATTGTGAAGGCCGGATTCGCACTTCACGACGGATTTTTCTGTATACATTACCAGTCACTCCTTAGCTTAAGAGGTCATTTTATCGACCCGTCAGACAATACTATACGCAAAACGCTTTCATTTGTCAACCTGTTTCCGAATTTTTTCTCTGCATTTT
>CAZPRA010000078.1:0-6751 GCA_964588975.1 uncultured Oscillospiraceae bacterium
TTCTGCGCGGAAGTCCAAAAGGACTTCCGCGCAGATTTTATTTCCATGGGTGCCCGTTTGACTTTCCGCAGGAAGAATGATATAATTTGAATAATAACAAAGAAAGGTTGAACCGAACATGTTTGAAATTTGCTTTCAGTTCGAAAATTCTGCGGATTCCGTAAGCATTGCCGCTTCGCCGGATGAGAGTATTCTGGACGCAGCGCGAAAGGCCAACGTTGCCATTGATGCCCCCTGCTCCGGCAACGGCTCCTGCGGCAAATGCCGGGTCAAGCTTCTTTCCGGCGAGGTGGAAGGTCTGCAAACCGCCCATATCTCTGATGAGGAATTTGCGCAGGGTTGGCGCCTTTCCTGCTGCACCTATGCCCGCTCCGATCTGACGGTGCTGGTGCCGGACATCGCCTCGGCCTACCGCAGCCGCATGAAAACCGCCGACCTCTCCAGCGGCGAAGAACTGGCGATCTTTCAGCAGCTTTTGCAGGGCGTAACCGCAGCGGGGATCTCTCTGGACAATCGGTTCCAATCGGTTGACATAACATTGGCGCCTCCCACGCTGGATGACACCATGCCGGACAATGAGCGCCTGCTTTGGGCGCTGGAGGATGCGCTCGGGCTGGACACGGAGCACATCATCCTTCCTTTTTATCCCATGAAAAAGCTTCCACAGGTGTTGCGGGAAAATGCCTTTTCCGTGCGGGTCATCGGCGCCATGGAGCAGGGTCAGTTCCGCATTTATAACGTCACGTCCCAATCGGACACCCGTCCCCTGTGCGGCCTTGCCGTGGACATCGGCACCACCACCGTCTCCGCCGTCCTGTTTGATTTGAAGGATGGCCGTCTTCTGGCCAAGGCTTCCGGCGGCAATGGACAAATCCGCTATGGCGCGGACGTGATCAACCGCATTATTGAGCAGGGCAAGCCCGGCGGCCGGAAGAAGCTTCAGGACGCCATTGTAAAGGAAACGCTGGTGCCCCTCATCGCCGCCCTGTGCAAAGAGGCCGGTGTGAGCACCGGGCACATTCTCCGGGCTGCGATCGCCTCCAACACCACCATGAATCATCTTCTCATCGGTGTGGACGCCGATCCCGTCCGCACGGAGCCCTATATCCCCGCATTTTTCCACTGGGACGGTTTGCGGGCGCGGGATCTCGGTCTTCCCATCCACCCCGATGGTGAAATCCGTCTGGCGCCCAATATCGGCTCCTATGTTGGCGGCGACATCACCGCCGGTGCCTTTGCCTCCATGATGTGGAACACGGAGGAGCTCTCTTTGTTCATTGACCTTGGCACCAATGGCGAGCTGGTTTTCGGCAATCAGGACTTCCTCATGTCCTGCGCCTGTTCCGCAGGTCCTGCCTTTGAAGGCGGCGATATCTCCTGCGGAATGCGTGCCACAGACGGCGCCATTGAGTCCTGCGTCATCGACCGGGACACCATGGAGCCCAGCTTCGGCATCATCGGCGCGGAAGGTCAAAAGCCTGTGGGACTGTGCGGCAGCGGTATCATCGACACCATTGCCGAGCTGTTCCGGGGCGGTATCATCAATGCCAAGGGGCTCTTTGTCCGGGAAGGCCGCCGCATTGCCCACGACCACTACGGCGCAGGCCGTTATATTCTGGCTTTCCCCGAGGACTCTGCCACCGGCCGGGAACTGTCTCTGACGGAGGTGGATATTGGGAATTTCATCCGCGCCAAGGGCGCCATCTATTCCGCCATTGACACCATGCTCTCCGCCATGGACATGGACGAGAGTGTTCTGGAGCGGGTCTATGTGGCCGGAGGAATCGGCAGCGGTATCAACATGAAAAACGCCATTGCCATTGGCATGTTCCCCAATGTGCCTGTGGAGCTTTACCGCTATATCGGCAATTCCTCTCTGGCCGGAGCCTATACCATGGCGCTGTCCGACGAGGCCGACGCCAAAACCGGCGAGGTTGCCCGCAACATGACCTATATGGAGCTTTCCACCCATCCGGGCTATATGGACAGCTTTGTGGCGGCCTGTTTCCTGCCCCATACGGACGCTGCCAGGTTTGAACCATTGGAGGGCTGAGAATGCAGGTTGAAAATCACAAGGAAGAAGTGCCCTTTGCCCACTATGCCGGGCAATTTCCTGCGCTGGATCCGCAGGAAGCCAGCGCCCGGACGGGTTGCAGCTTTGACGGCACTGCTTTTACCCTTCGTCTGCTGGGAACGGACTACCGCGTGGCCTATCCCGCCGCAACGGTGACGGCGCCGGACGGAACGCAACCGCCTCTGCCCCTGCAAACCTTTCTTTTGCGTCTGCTGCTTCTGGGAAAAAAAGCGGACAGCTCCGCAGAATTCAAAACCTTCCGGGAGCTCCCTTGGGGCGAGGTTTACATAAAACCGTTCACGGGTCGGGTGCTCACCCGGGCGGCTTTCACCTTTGGCACCCGTCTGGATTTCTTCTGCCGGGCGGCAGAGGCCATGGGCGGTCTGCCCCTGAAAAACGGCGACGCGGGCTATGAATTCACCCTTTTTGACCAGTACCGCCTGCAGTTGCTGGTCTGGGCCGGAGATGACGAATTCCCGCCCAACGCGCAACTTCTCTACACGGCCAATTTTGCCGACGGTTTTGCCGCGGAAGATCGGGTCGTGGCAGGAGATCTGCTGATCTCCGCACTGAAAAATGCCTGTTCATGAACAAAGGAGTTTAAACGATGGAATTTCAATACAAAGGTCTTCACGCAAAACTGGAACGCGTCGAGGTCACGCAGGAAGAACTGAACCGGCGCATGGATCAGCTTCGCCGCCAGAACCCTGACATCACCGAAATCACCGACCGTCCCTCTCAGCTTGGGGACGAGCTGGTTCTGGACTATGCCGGAAGCATTGACGGCGTTTCCTTTGAAGGCGGCACGGCACAAATGCAAACCCTCACGCTGGGCAGCGGCACGTTTATTCCCGGCTTTGAAGAACAGCTTTTGGGCAAGCGCACCGGCGAGCAGGTGACGGTTCATGTGACCTTCCCGGAAGATTACGGACACAAATCTGTGGCGGGAAAGGCGGCAGATTTTGACTGCCACATCCACGCCATCCGCCTTCACGGGGAATATGCCATGGATGACCGCTTTGCCCGGGAAGTTGGCCACTGCGAAAATCTTCAGGCCATGCGGGAGATGGTGGCAGCCTCTCTGCGCTCTTACTACGATGAAAAATCCGAGCAGGAATTGCAGGATAACCTGATCCGTCAGGCCGCCGAAACGCTGGATTTCACGCCCACCGAG
This sequence comes from uncultured Oscillospiraceae bacterium, assembly GCA_964588975.1. Taxonomy (GTDB): domain Bacteria; phylum Bacillota; class Clostridia; order Oscillospirales; family Oscillospiraceae; genus JAZOXB01. Next base: position 3,249 of record CAZPRA010000078.1, read on the forward strand.
GAAGCACTGGACCGCACTGCCGAAATGCTGATGGGCAATCTGAAAGCACAGCTTTACCAGCGGGGCCTAACGCTGGAACAGTACTGCGAATTTGACAAAACCACGCCGGAGGCGCTTTTGGAGGATATGCGTCATGACGCTGCTCCCATGCTCCGCGTGGATGCGGCTGTGGATCGCATTGCGGCGCTGGAAAACATCCGGGCAACGGCGGAAGAAATCGGAGAAGCCTTTGCCAACGTTGCTCAGTCCAACGGTCTGACCCAAGAACAGCTTTTGCAGGCCTATGATCCCGCGCTGGCCAAAGCCATTGAAGGCAGCGTGATTCAGGCCAAGGTGCTGCAATTTGTCCGGGAGCATGCCATTGTCTCCTGAAAAAGCTCTGATACTCATTTCAAATTAAAAAATTTAATTTGAAATCCGTGTGCTTCGCACACTCGCATCGCGCTTTGCGCGCTGCGCCGTCTCATAAGTTCTTGACGCTGCGTTTCTTTAATCTGCAAATACTACTTACCTATCAAAACCCCCGGTTTTCGCTTAACGAAAACCGGGGGGCTTGGCATACTGGCTTTTTGTGCCTTCTGGCACGAAAAGAGCCAATTACAAATTTTCCACTTGTTGCAAAATGGTATTATTACATTACAGACCAAGAAGTTGCTTTTTCTTTGCCTCGAATTCCTCTTGCGTAATCACGCCGCTGTCCAGCAGGTCTTTCAGTTCCTTTAATTCGGCGGAGACAGCGTTGGATGCCGCCATTGGCTGCACCTTCGCGGTCACGATGGTGTTCAGCTTATCCTGCATCAAAATTGGCGGAATGATCGAGACAAAAATCGACAAAATCAGGCACAACGTTGCAATATCGGAGGCAATGCCGCGCTCAGATGCCATTTTGTCAAGGCGTTGAGCGGTCTTATACGTCCAATAGATCGAATAAAACGGCACAAAGATGTACAGCAGCAGCTTTTTCGTTGGGTTACGCGGTGCCTCACCCTGCACAGCATTGGTGTGCTTCGTCACGCGATAGATCCAGATGAGTTGCCAAATGCCACAGGTGAACAGAAGCAGCAGAACGTGCTTTGCCATGCCGCAATAAGCTTCGTTGTTGTTCGCACTGTCCGTGGCTTCTGTGCTTTTCTCTTTCTTTTCGCGCGCCGGCACAGCAAGACAGCGCATGGAAAGCAGGAGCGCAAGTGACGCCAGCAGTTTGGGTAGGTAACTCCTTAAATTTAAAAATAGAACTCTGAAAGAAATTCTGCCAAACGAAGTGTAGTAAACCACTACCTCAGCAAAAACAAACAGCGCAGGGAGGAACCATAGCTTACGGGCGATTTTTCTGAATTTCGGCAGCCGGTCGGTAAGCAAGGAGAGTGCAAACAGCGAGGCCAAGCACCACGCAAGCAGCAGCAAAATTGCTCTGACATAATAGTTTGCCGGGGCTCCGGTAGTGAAGAAAACCAGTTGCCAAAGTTGGCGTATGTATTCTAATGTCGGAATCGCGAAGCCGATCATCAGAAGAATACCCCTGCGCGAAGTCAGCAAGGCAAATGCAAGAAGGGCATATCCCGCAAATAAAAACAGATCATAGGCATTAAAAATACCAGTAGACTTAGCCTTTGTGAAGGTGCTAATCATGTTGAAGATTAGAAGTAACGCGAAAACTATGCCGGATGGAACGGTTGACCGCTGTTTTTGATTCATAAACAAACACTCCCTTTCAATTTTGAAAGCACAAATTTGTAGCCTTTTGATTGATAAGCTCTCATCGCAGACCACATTTCTCGAACTTTTTCGAATTCATTCTAATATATATATATATATATCAAGCGTTTTCTGAATTTTTTGACGTTTTTTGGAGAAGTTTACAAATTGGAGCTCGTTTTTTGGCTGCTCCAGCGAAAAAATTGTTGATTTTGACAAATCGGTGTTTGTGAAATAATCTCTCGTTCCACTCTCTTTGCGATTATATCAGAGCTGTTTAACAATTTTTATGAAATTCTATGGTCAATCGCGTTTTATCTTAAATTTGCCCTGTCGTCAAGAGAATATACTCGCTATCAAGTGCGCTCATGCACTGGACAAGGTGAAAAAATATGCTATAATAAAACTAGGGAACCTCTGATTAAATCGGCAAGAGCGGGCAGTGAGAGATTTTTCTGCAAATCGAGCTTTGGAAAACGCAGGAATACTTTGTGTATTTCAAGTTTTATAAAGCGAAGAGTTGCGGAAAAATATCCGCTGGCCGCCGCCGACGATTTATTCAGAGGTTCCCTAGGAACAGACTTTGAAAGGCGGAGATTTCGTTGAGTATCCCTGATTTGCTTCGGAAAAAGAAAACGGCCGCATCAGCAGCCAACCCGCAGCGCGTTGAAATAGCGGGCAGATGGTATAAGGTATGCGAAGAATGCGGCACGCCGGTTGACGATTACGGCAGAGTCGAGCAGGCTTGCAACCTGTTGGGCAAACGTTTATGCACATCCTGTTTCCAGCGGCTTCGGAAAACCGCGACCATCGTGTGCGAAGAATGCGGCAAAACGATCCCCTATCTTGAAATGACGCGGCATCTTTGTCCTGTATGCTGGAGCAGGCGCATTTCCAAGCTGCGTGATTTCCACGGCGAATATCACGCACGCCTTTCCGATTTCCTGAGCAAACGAGGAATTTCCGTCCTGCCGGCAAGCACAGAATATCTTGACGCCTCCGGACGGACAAGCTTTCCGATTGTCCCTTCTGCCGCCGATTGCATCCCATTGAGAAAAGATGTCCATGGCAATTATGGCGGAGATGAATGCGCCGTCTTTACGGCGCAAGTTGGAGGGGCTGTCTTTGCTTTGCCTGACTCCGGGATCGGCATTCGCTATTTGAAAGCAAGCGTCGACCGTTCCTTGCTGGATCATGCCCATTCTCTTGCAAAAAGCAGCTATATTCTGGCTCTTGCAAGCGACGGAAACGATCTTTTTCTTTTAAATGACCACGGCACTGTCCTATCCACCAAGCCGGATTGGAATGCCTGTCCGCTTTTTGACGTCATAGAAGAAGTGCGCAAAATCACCCATCATTATTTTGATGACGCCACGGTTTCTGCGGCTGTCCAGCAGTATGAGCACGGCGTAACTTCATCGCTCGCGGATAAGATAAGCTATGACTGCGAACAAAAGGCTTTCATCGAATATGTCAACTGCGGCAACTCCCATGATGGAATTGAGCGGGTTTGCGAAGAAATCAGCCGTCAGGACGTTTTGCAGCAGCTCAGCCAACGTTCCTTCCATTTGCGGGAAATTGTATTTGCGGCCCAAACAGGAACGGTGCCAATGATCTCCATCGTCGAGCGGCTTACCGTTCATGATAACGGCACGAAAATCCATGTGCCTGAATCGAAGCGGATTTATTGAATTCTGGCATTACTCCATTTCGAAAAGCGGTATACGCATACATATTACTCCACGAACAGCGCCCGAAAGCCGTATTTTCCCATCCGCGTATCCCGCCACAGCGAGCATATTTTCAAT
>CAZPRA010000079.1:0-6736 GCA_964588975.1 uncultured Oscillospiraceae bacterium
CCGCCACCGGCAAAGGCGCCAAATAAATCTCCGGCTCGTCAAAGGGGTTGTTGCAAAAAATGCAACAACCCCTTCGGTTTCGTTATTCTTCATTCTTCTATGATCGCGTGTCGGCGGGAGCAGTTTGCAGTTCACCGTAGTGCCGAACGAAGGCTTCACTGGCTTTCAGTGAATTTTCCCCGGCGGCAAGCTTCATTGTCAAGGTCGGCTTCTGCGTTTTCGGAGAGAGGAACAGACGGTTTTTATATTCCGGCAAGGCGCACATCGCAGAAATGGCCTCAAACTGGAAGCTCTCGAGTGTGAAAACCACGGTGCGTCCCTTCTGGCTGATATCGGAAATGCTCAAAGCGGCAGCTCTGGCGCGCAAAAGCGCAATGTCGATCAAATTCATTGCGCCCTTGGGCGGGTCGCCGTAGCGGTCTACCATTTCGTCCAGCAATTCGTCCGCGTCGGACTGGCTGCGGATGGCGGCCATGCGGCGGTAAAGATCCATTCGCTGCTCCCCGGAGGCAACATAGCCCTGCTCCAGATTTGCCGTCACGTCCAGATCCGCCGTGCAGCTTACCTCCTGCAAGGGCTTTTCGCCGCGTTCCTCCAGAACGGCCTCCTCAAGCAGCTTCAGGTACAGATCATAGCCGATGGAAATCATGTGGCCGGACTGCGCCGAGCCCAGAAGATTACCGGCACCACGAATTTCAAGGTCACGCATGGCGATTTTGAAGCCGGAGCCGAATTCGGCATAGTCCCGAATGGCGTTGAGTCGCTTTTCCGCCACCTCCGTGAGCACTTTGCCCCGGCGGAAGGTGAGGTAGGCATAGGCGTGGCGACTGCTGCGGCCGACCCGTCCGCGAATTTGATGAAGCTGCGCAAGCCCCAGCTTGTCAGCGTCTTCAATGATGAGAGTGTTGACGTTTGAAATGTCAATTCCGGTCTCGATAATGGTGGTGCAGACCAGAATTTGCAGCGCACCGTCGGCCATACGCTGCATGACCTCCGAAAGCTCCTCCTCGCCCATTTTGCCGTGAGCGATGCCGATGTTGGCCTCGGGGAGTGCCTTTTTGATGCGTGCAGCGCATTGGGCAATGCTTTCCACGCGGTTATGGAGAAAATAGACCTGTCCGCCGCGTTCCAGCTCCCGACGCATGGCGTCGATGAGCACCGGCTCGGCATATTCCAGCACGAAGGTCTGAACGGGATAGCGGTCATGCGGCGGTTCCTCAATGGTGGACATATCGCGCAGCCCGGAAAGTGCCATGTTAAGTGTTCTTGGAATGGGCGTGGCCGAGAGGGTGAGCACGTCCACCCCGTGGGAAAGCTCCTTGAGGCGCTCTTTGTGCGTCACGCCGAAACGCTGTTCCTCGTCCACAATGAGAAGCCCCAGATCCTTGAATTCCACGTCCTTTTGCAGCAGCTTGTGCGTACCGATGATCAGATCCACATTGCCTGCCCGGAGGTCGGCAAGCGTTTGACGGTTCTGTTGAGCTGTGCGGAAGCGTGAGAGCATTCCAATTTCCACGGGAAAGCCCCGGAAACGGCTGACGGCGGTGGTATAGTGCTGCTGCGCCAGAACGGTGGTGGGCACCAAAATGGCCACCTGTTTGCCGTCCAGAATGGCTTTCATAGCGGATCGTAACGCGACTTCCGTCTTGCCAAAGCCCACGTCGCCGCACAAAAGGCGATCCATGGGCTGGGGCGATTCCATATCGCCCTTGATCTCGTCGATGCAGCGGAGCTGGTCGTCCGTCTCAGCATAGGGGAAATTCTGCTCAAACTCCGCCTGCCACGGGCTGTCGGCGGCAAAGGCAAAGCCGGGCAGACGCTTGCGCTGGGCATAAAGCTGGATCAGTTCTCCGGCCAGATCTTTGGCGGCAGCCTTGGCGCGGGCTTTGGTTTTCTGCCACTGGTCGCCGCCAAGACGGCTCAGTTTCACCGCCGCGTCTTCGCCGCCGCCGATGTATTTGCCGATGAGGTCAAGCTGGGTGGCCGGAACATAGAGCACGTCCGTCCCCTGATAGGCGATTTTCACATAGTCTTTCACCGCACCGTCAATTTTGATTTGCTCCATGCCGAGGTATTTCCCAATTCCATGGTATTCATGAACGATGAGATCGCCGGGAGACAGGTCGGAAAATGAGTCCAATTTTTGGCGATTGGTCGCTTTTTGACGCTTTTTGAGCGGTTTTTGAGCGTTTTGAGCCAGCAATTGACCCTCGGTGAGAATGGCCAGCTTCAGCTCGGGGTATTCCATGCCGAAAGACAGAGAACCCTCCGCCAGAAGAATCTGCCCCTTCTGCGGCATGGCGCTCAGGGGAAAGGCAAGAAAGGCGGAAAGCCCCTTGTCGCGTAGTTGTTGCGCCAGAATTTCCGCCCGGCGGCGGTTGCCGCAGAGCACCAGCGAGGCAAATTCGTTTTTCTGATAGTGGCTCAGGTCGGAGACGGCTACCTCCAGATTTCCGCCATAGGACGGAAGCTGCCGGGCGCTGAAGCTGAGAAGCTCCTTGGGCGGCAAGCTCTGAGGGTATTTTGCGGCAAGGAAGGAGTCCAGAAAAACAACCGGATTTTGGCTGAATTTTCCGGATATTTCCTCAAAATCTCCGAAAAATTCGCATAATTCGCCACACAAAATCCCGGATTGGAGAAGACTGTCCAATTGCAGGCCCATCTCACCCTCCCAGCGCTCGGCGGCGCGTCGGAGATTGCCGTGGTCACAGAAAAAGACCGCGCTGTCGCGGGGAATATAGTCGGCGGCACAGGCAAATTCCGGGTAGATCAGGCTGATATAGCGGTCGGATGCGGAAAAGCTCAGGCCGTTTTCCAAGGACTGCGTGTCCTCTGCAATGGTGCGCAGAAGCGTCTCGTTGGGGACTCTCCGGCGGCGAAGCCGGCTTTGCAGAGCCTCAAGATCGGCGCACAGACCCGCCAGACTGCCTTCGTGAAGCCGCGGCAAGCTCTCTGCCACGGGCAGGAGCACAAATTCCCCGCAATTTTCCGTGCGGCGTTGAGTCGCAGTGTCGAAATAGCCCATGGCGTCCACTTCGTCTCCGAAAAATTCCACTCGGACAGGCATTTCGCAGGCCGGAGAAAACACGTCCACAATGCCGCCGCGGATGGCAAACTGTCCCACGCCCTCCACCAAAGAGGAGCGGGTATAGCCGCCCTGTACCAGCAGTGCCGCCAAGGACTCCGGCTCCATGCGGCTGCCTGGGCGCAGCGTCGTCGCCGCCCGAATGAGTGCTTCGCGCGGAAGCGTCCGCAGGGCAAGCGCCTCCCAGGTGGCAATGAGCAGCGGAAGCTGCCCGACGGCAAGCTGATAAAGCAGCTTCAGGCGCCGCTGCTCCCACTGGCGGGAAATCGCAGACGCACTGTAAAACGTCAATTCCCGGCTGGGCAAAATGGGAATATCCTGCCCCAGAAAGGCGGCCAGCTCCGACTGTGTCCGCCGGGCGGCCATTTCGTCCTGACAGACGATGAGTGCCGGGCGATGGCTCTGGTCGATGGCCGAGGCGATGAGATGGCTGCGGTTGATCTGCGCCGCACCGGACACGCCAACAATATGATTTTTTTCCATTTGCGCAAGAAGCTGCCGAAACTCCGGCAACGCGTTCAGCGCACTGAGAAGCTGCTCCATAAAACCTCCGTACTCATGTTTGCACCACGCACAAACGCGGAAAACAGAGAAACCTCCATTTTCCGTGTCTATGTTTCATAAAATGACGATTTTACTGTGGCTTCCTGCCGTTATATTTTGCGCTGGCGGCCTCAACGCCCTTCGCCACGAGCAGCAGCGCCGCGTCAGCGGCATCGGCCAGAGCCGGCTTAAGAAGCGTTTCCTCCGCTTTGGAGAAATCCGACAGCACCCAGGAAGCCAGATCGTAGTCCGGGTGAGGCTTTTGCCCCACGCCGATCTTGACCCGGGGAAAGCTCTGGCTGTTCAGCCCGGCAATGATGGATTTGATCCCGTTGTGCCCTCCGGCGGAGCCTTCTGCACGAATACGCAGACGACCCACATCCAGAGAAATATCGTCAAACAGGACAAGTATCCGCTCCGGGGGAAGCTTATAGTAGTTGGCCGCGTCCATCACAGACAGGCCGGAGCTGTTCATAAAGGTCATGGGCTTGAGAAGCACCAGCTTCTGCGTGCCATAGCTCGCCTGCGTGAAGCAGCCGCGGAACTTTACCCGGTCGACCTTCACGCCCAACTTGTCTGCCAGAATGTCCACCGCGCGAAAACCGGCATTGTGGCGGTTTCTGGCATAGATCTCGTCGGGATTGCCCAGCCCCACAACGAGCCAATCCACCGAAGGCTTCCGCAGGAACATCAGAACAGGCTGGAGATGGAAGTCTCGTTATAGATGCGGGTGATGGCCTTGGCGAAGGTGGGCGCTGCGTCAATGAGGCGGATCTTGCTGCCGGTGTAGGTTTCGGGCAGCGGGATGGTGTTCAGGAGCATGACCTCCTCAATGCAGCTATCCTCAATGCGCTTGGTGGCCTCGCCGGAGAGAACACCGTGACTGGCGCAGGCATAGACCGCTTTGGCACCGCCAATGGTCTTGATGGCCTCGGCTGCATTGCACAAAGAACCGGCAGTGTCGATGATGTCATCATAGAGGATGCAGGTCTTGTCCTTCACATCGCCGATGATGTTCATCACCTCGCACATATTGGCCTTCTGGCGGCGCTTATCCACGATGGCCAGACCCATATGCACCTTGGTCGCAAAGGCACGGCTGCGGGCAACGGAGCCAATATCGGGAGAGACGACACAGAATTCATCGTGATTATAGACGCGCTCGTCGAATTTTGAGATGTAGTAGCGCGCAAAGAGGGGATTTCCCATCATGTTGTCCACGGGGATATCAAAGAAGCCCTGAATCTGCGCGGCGTGGAGCTCCCTGGTCAGCACACGGTCGGCACCGGCCTTGGTGATGAGGTTGGCAACCAGCTTGGCGGAAATGGGGTCGCGACCCTTGGTTTTGCGATCCTGACGGGCATAGCCGAAATAGGGAATGACGGCGGTGATGCGCCCGGCGGAAGCTCTGCGCAGCGCGTCGATCATGATCAGCAGCTCCATGAGGTTGTTGTTCACGGGCTTGCAGGTGGACTGGATGACAAAAACATCGCAGCCGCGCACTGTTTCGTTGATGGATACGGAAATCTCGCCGTCAGCAAAGGCCGTGACGGTGCTGTCGCCCAAATCCAGACCCAGCTCGGTGCAAATGCCCCGGGCGAAGGGAATGTTGGCGTTGGCAGTGAAGACCTTGATTTCTTTTCCGTGAGCGATCATGGGAATACCTCTCTTAATTCCGAGCCGAAGCTCTGTATTTATAATGATGTATCACAAGCCCCGAAGGGCACAACGCGCAATCAAAACAGCCTTATTTGTGCTTGCTTGCCCAGTCCTTTTTGTTGGTCTGCCGGCTGCGAGCAATGGCCAGAGCATTTTCCGGCACATCGGAAGTGACGGTGGAACCGGCGGCAACGTAGGCACCGGAGCCGACGCTCACCGGGGCGACCAGAGCACTGTTGCAGCCGATAAAGGCGCCGTCGCCCACAAGCGTTTTGTGCTTTTCTTTGCGGTCAAAATTGACCGTTACGGTGCCGCAGCCGAAATTGCAGTCGCGGCCGATCTGCGCATCGCCCAGATAGGACAGATGGCTGACCCATGTGTTTTCCCCAAGGTGCGTGTTTTTGACCTCCACAAAATTGCCAATTTTTGCACCCTTTTCCAGCTCAGAGTCGGGGCGAATGTGGGCATAAGGGCCGATGTGGACATTAGACGCCACTTTGGAGCCATAGATCTGCGAGGCGTTGACCACGCAGCCGGAGCCAATTTCCGAATTCTCGATCAGGCTCCATGGACCAATGAGTGATCCTGAGCGAATAACGGTGTCACCCTTCAAAATCGCTCCCGGCAGCAGTTTCACGCCCGGCTCCAGACGAACCGAAGGCTCAATATAGCAATTGTCAGCGTCATAAATCTCCACGCCAAGCTTTTCCAGCGCCAAGAACTGATCCCGGCGCAGGTCGCTGGCCAGAGACAGGGCAGCGGCAGGAGACTCCACCGCCACAAAGCCATCATAATCGCTCAAAATCGCGCAATTATCTTTCAAAAACCGCGAAAACGAGAAATTTTCGTCCAGCGCAGCCATGAGCATTTCGCGACCTGCACGGTAAGCCGGTGCGTTCACAGGCTCGCCGGAACGGCGGGCAAGCGCATTCACGCGAATGACAGGGCCGGTGATGACCAGAACCTCGTCTTCCTCATCCTCAGCCGTGGAGAGGAAAACATGGAGCAGATCGGCGGCGTTGCTGTCGGCAGCGGTCATCACCTCTGCCTCCCGGGGCAGACAGGCCATCGCCTGCGGCAGAAAACGGTCCCGGCACACCAAAAAGAAACGCCCGACCCCGCCGCCAAACAAAGTGTTTGCCAGCCAAGCGAGCAAAGGCGCACCAAGAACGGGATGAAGCATCAAAGGATGGGGCAGACCGGTTTTTGACGTGTCGTCAGGAACAAAAATCACAGCGGACAGTCCGTTTATCATGAGCCTGAGCCTCTCTTTCGCTGCTTTTTGGGGGATATAGCCTCTTTCAAGTCTATTATAGCAGAAGTTTCCCGTTTCGTCCACCGCTTTTCGGAAAGAAAACGAATAAATTACCATGATTTTTTTTCGGATTTTTTAGCAATTTTGGGTGACTTTTCACAAAAGCCGTCCAAGGCGGGAAAACGCGTTCTTTT
>CAZPRA010000080.1:0-6701 GCA_964588975.1 uncultured Oscillospiraceae bacterium
AAACGCGCGAGCTTTTATGGGAGGCAATGGCCGCTCTGGAGCCGCAGCAGCGGCAGATCTTGACCCTGCGGGTCATGAACGGCCTGAGCTATGACGAAATCGCGCAGGTGCTTTCCCTGAAAACGGGCACGGTCAAATCCAGAATTGCACGTGCGCGAATGGATTTGAAGAAAAAAATTGAAAAAATCGGGAACAAAACCGACTCCCCAGCGTCAAAAAGTCAGAAAGGAGGTCGCGGAAATGCAATGTGACGATATTTATATGCTTCTCATCAGCGGGCATATCGACGGCGCCAACAGTGAAATTGAAGAAAAGCGTCTTGCGCAGCATTTAAAGCAGTGCCGCCACTGCCGCGAGCTTCTTGCCGTGCTGGAGGAGCAGGACGCACAGCTTTCTCAAAGCGCCACCGAACCGCCTGCAGACTTAAGCGCCCGCATCATGGATGCCGTTCGTCAGGAGCCGAAACGCAAACCCCGGAAAAAGGGTCTGTATTTCTCTCTGGCCGCCGCTGGCCTTGCCACCGCAGCCATGCTCTGCTTTGCCCTGATGGGCGATTGGCTCTCCTTGCCCGAATCGGAGGATCACGCCTCTTTTTATAATGCCAACGTCACCAATGACGCAATTGTCTCTACTGCGGCCGCGCCCGGGGACGGTGAAGCTCCTTTCGACGTTTCCGAGCAGCCTCCGGCAAACTACGGCGAGGTGCCGGAAAGTGCTCCCCCCGACGATACTCTCTCCCGGGACGATCAGCCGGACGAAAAACAGCCCACTTTCAGTGAAGCTTCGCCGCGTCCCTCCGGCGAGCCCGAAGGCCAGTCTCCCGACGAGTCCATGGAGCCGCTGGTGCTTCCCTCTGTTTCGGAAGAAGATGGGCTCCCTGCGGAGGACACGCCCTCTGACGTGCTCAGCCCCAACGGCTTCCGCCGTCCCATCACGGCGGATAAATCCCTGCGCTGCGTCCCCACCCTTGTGATTTGGGGCGCTTCGGCGCAGGAGCTTTCCGCCCTTGACGGTGCCAGCTCCAGCCCACTTGCCTTGTCCAAAACCGGCAGCACGGGAACCGACCTTTACAATCGTTTCTTCTCCGCGCTGTTTTCCTCCCATCTGGAGCGGGACAGCAGGCTGGCCGTCTCTCTGGACGCGGATATCTACCGCGTTCCCTATGCCACCCTTCAGGAGCTGTTTGAAGAATGTTGGAACGAGTATGAAATTGCCCTCTATCTTCCCCGGGAGATCTCTGAAACCTGCCAGATCATTCTGGTGCTCTCCGAGCAGGAAAAGGCAGAGCTTCCGACGGAAAGCCTCCAATAATCCGCCCACCAGAAAAGCGAAAGAAAGGCTGTGATTTCATGTACCGTCCCTTGGCTGACGAGCTGCGTCCGGAAACCTTGCAGGACGTGGTGGGTCAGGAGGCCATTTTGGGAGAAGGCAAAATGCTCCGCCGGATGATCGACTCCGGCAAGGTACCGAACCTGATTTTTTATGGCCCCAGCGGAACCGGCAAGACCACCGTGGCCAACATCATCGCCCGAGCCACGCAGCGCACCCTTTTCCGCCTGAACGCCACCACCGCCTCCACTGCGGACATCCGGGAGATCACCTCTCAGCTTGACACGCTTCTGGCGCCCAACGGCGTGCTTCTGTATCTGGACGAGATTCAGTCCTTCAACAAGCGGCAGCAGCAGTCCCTTCTGGAATATATCGAAAACGGCAAGATCACCCTCATCGCCTCCACCACGGAAAATCCCTATTTTTACATTTTCAACGCCATTCTGAGCCGTTGCACGGTGTTTGAATTCAAGCCCATTGAGCCTGCCGACGCCCGGAAAGCCATTGACCGGGCGGTGCACCATATGGCGCAGAAAGCAGAGCTTTCCGTCAGCGCGGAAGAAGGTGCTCTGGACTATATCGCCGCCTCCTGCGGCGGTGACGCCCGCAAAGCCATCAACGCCGTGGAAGCGCTGTTTATTGCAGCCCATCCCGGAGACACGGCTCTGCACATCTCTCTGGAAGACGCGAGAGCCGTCACGCAGCGCTCCGCCATGCGGTATGACCGAGGCGGTGACCAGCAATATGACTGTCTTTCCGCCCTGATGAAGTCCATTCGCGGCTCTGATCCGGACGCCGCCATTCACTATCTGGCGCGTTTTCTGGAGGCCGGTGACCTGCCCTCCTGCTGCCGCCGAATTCTGTGCTCCGCCTGTGAGGATATTGGCCTTGCCTATCCGCTGGCCATTCCCATCGTCAAAGCCTGTGTGGACTCCGCCCTGCAATTGGGTATGCCGGAGGCCAGGCTTCCGCTTGCCGACGCAGTGATTTTCCTTGCCACCTGTCCCAAGTCCAATTCCGGCTACGAGGCCATTGCCGCTGCCATGGCGGATATTCAGGCAGGCAAAACCGGCGATTTTCCACGCCATCTGCAAAACGTCCACTGCGACAGCACCCCGGACAAGCGCGAGCAGGGCTATCTTTATCCGCACAGCTTCCCCAATCACTGGGTCAGACAGCAGTATCTTCCCGATGCGCTTCAGGGCGCGCACTACTACACCTTTGGCGAAAACCGGGTGGAGCAGGCCGCCAAACGCTATTGGGACGAGGTCAAGGGTTAGCAGGAGGCACTATGGATATTCAGCTCAATGACATTCTCACCATGAAAAAGCCGCATCCCTGCGGGTCAAAGGCATGGCTGGTGCTTCGCGTTGGCGCGGATCTCAAACTCCGCTGCACCGGCTGCGGACACGAGGTCATGCTCCCACGCTTTCAGGTGCAGCGTTTTGTCCGAAGTGTGCAGCGTGCGGAAAAATCCTTCGACGGCACAGACTGATTTTCTCCAGAAAACTCCGGCGGGAAATGGAAAAAGCCACCCATTTCCCATCGAAGCATACCCTTTTAAACCTGAACAGGCCGCATTTCCCAACGGGAATTGCGACCTGTTTTTTGCTTCCGTCGGCCTATACTTTGTCCACACAGAAGGAGGTGCATCCCCTTGACGGTGTATGTTGACGCCGTGGCCGTACTGAATTTTCTCATCAACTATCTTCTGCTCTATGCTGCGAACCGTCTGGGCGCTGCCGGAGCGCAAAGGCGCCGTCTGGCGCTGGGTGCGGCTCTGGGCGCCGTCTATGCCGTAGCGGTCTATCTGCCCGGGCTGGCCTTCCTCCGTTCCTTTCCCTGCAAGCTCCTGTGCGCCGCCGGAATGATCGTCGCGTCCTTTGGCCTTCGCAGAGCCGCCCTGCGGCTGGGTGCCGTCTTTTTCGGCGTGACGCTGGCGCTTTGCGGTGCGGTCTATGGCGTGGAGCTGCTGCGTGGCAGCTCTGTGCGTATTGTTATGGGAAATCATCTCTTTTTCCCCGTCAGTTTCTTTTCCCTTTCGCTCACCGCCGCAGCCGTGGCGCTGGCCTGTCGGCTGCTTCTGCCGCGTCTGACCCACGCCTTCGGCAGCATCGTCCCCGTCAAGCTCTGCCTGAATGGGCGCTGTGTTCGCCTGAGCGCTCTGCGCGACAGCGGCAACACCCTGTGCGACCCGGTCAGCGGCGCACCCGTTCTGACCGTCTATTGGAAAGCCGCACGCGGTCTTCTCCCGCCGGAGCTTGCGCTGGATCAGCACTCCTTTGACGCTCCGGCTGATTTGCTTCCCCTTTTGCGTGGCTACTCTGCCTGCCTGATCCCCTATCGCGCAGTCGGCATTTCCTCGGGGCTGCTTCTGGCCTTTCTCTGCGAGATCACCCTTGACAGCAAACATTCAACGGGACTCGTCGCCCTCTCTCCGACACCTGTGTCCGACGGAGGCGCCTACGATGCCCTGACTGGAGGTACCTGAATATGCAAAAAGTCCTGCTCACCCTGTCCCAGTTCCTTGCAAACCTGTTCCGTCCGCCCGCAAAAATCATGTACATTGGCGGCAGCGACATTCTCCCATCGCCTCTGAGCGCTGCCGAAGAAGCCACGCTTTTGGAGCGCTGTGCGCAGGGAGATGAGCCCGCCAAGCAGCGCCTCATCGAGCGCAATCTGCGTCTGGTGGTCTATATCGCACGGCGGTTTGAAAACACCGGTGTTCCCATCGAAGACCTGATCTCCATCGGCACCATCGGCCTGATCAAAGCCATCGGCACCTTCAACACCGGGCGCAACATCAAGCTGGCGACCTATGCCTCCCGCTGCATTGAAAACGAAATCCTCATGCACATCCGCAAGATCTCCGGTCAGAAAGCCGAAGTATCGCTCGATGAGCCCATTAACACCGATTGGGACGGCAACGAGCTGCTTCTTTCCGACATTCTCGGCACGGACAACGACACAGTCATGCGCCCCATTGAGGAAGATGTGGAGCTGGAGCTTCTTCATCAGGCGCTTGAGCGGCTTCCGGAACGGGACAGACGCATCGTTTTTTTGCGTTTTGGCCTTGGCGGTCACGCAGAAAAGACCCAGAAGGAGGTTGCCGACCTTCTGGGTATCTCTCAGTCCTATATCTCCCGTCTGGAAAAGCGCATCATGCAGCGCCTTCGCCGGGACATCCTGCGTCAGGTGTCCTGACGGAGCTGCCAGAAGGCAACCGCACTGGCCGCCGCCACATTCAACGAGTCCACTCCATGGCTCATGGGAATCAAAACGGTATCGTCACAGGCGGCGATCGTTTCCTCCCGCAGGCCGTAGCCCTCCGAGCCGAGAAACAGCGCAAGGCGCTCCGTCCGGGCAAGTCCGGGATCATCTATGCGCAATGAATTCTCCCGCAAGGCCAGTGCTGCCGTGCGAAAGCCCATTTCCCGCAGGCGTTCCATTCCCCTGCCCGGCCAGTCCTCCATTTTTTCGCCCAGAAACGTCCACGGTATCTGGAACACGGTGCCCATACTGACTCGGGCAGAGCGGCGGTAAAGCGGGTCGCTGCAGCCGGGCGTCAGCAGCACGGCGTCCATCCCAAGCGCTGCCGCTGAACGGAAAATGGCGCCCACATTGGTGGGATTCATCACGTCCTCCAAAACGGCAATGCGCCTTGCATCACGGCAAACTTCCTCCAACACAGGACGCTTTGGGCGCCGCATGGCGCACAGAACGCCCCGGGTCAGCGGAAAGCCGGTCAGCCGGGTCAGCACCGAAAGCTCCGCCGTATAGACCGGAATGTCCCCGCAGCGGGCAATGATCTCTTTGGCCTGCCCTTCAATGTGCTTTCGCTCCAGAAGCAGCGAAACCGGCTCGCAGCCACCGTTCAGCGCCCGGTCGATCACGTTCGGGCTCTCGGCAATGAACAGCCCGTCCTGCGGCTCAAAGCAGTGATAAAGCTGTGCCTCCGTCAGCCGGGCGTACACATCCAGCTCCGGCGCAGTAAAATCCGTAATTTCAACAACATTTGGCATAAAAATATCTCCGTGGTTTTTCCACTATTGTAGCAAAGCCACGGCAAAATGTCGAGTTGATTTTTTCCAAAAGCTGTGGTAAAAAGAAAGAAACGGAAAAAGGTGAGAACTGTCATGAACATCGGAAGCTATTATCTCAATGACCCAAACGCGCCGAAGCCCAACAGCCCCACGCACATCGGCACAAATGTCTATCTGCAATGGCAAAATCAGCTTTTGCTGGAAAAACGCTGGGATTGCGGCCAATGGGGGCTCATCGGCGGCCGGCTCAAAAAGGGCGAGCGCTATGCGCAGGGAATTGCCCGGGAGGTGCTTGAGGAAACCGGCCTGCGTCTGCCGGAAAGCGCCTTCCGCCAGCTCCGCGTGGTGGACGATGCGCGCATCGCCGCCTATCAGGACGGTAGCGTCTGGCGCATGGTCATCGTGCTTTTTGAGGCCGAACTGGCGCAGGAGCCGGTGCTCCATTCCAGCCGGGAGTCCACCGAAGTGCGCTTTTTCTCCCGAAAGGAGCTGGAAAGTCTGCCCATCGTGGTGACGCACCGCGATTTGGTCGAAGCATGGCGGAATGGATGAGTGCCGCAGTTTCACCTTTTTACTCAAAACCGGAGTGTGCCTTCTGGCGCAGCTCCGGTTTTTGCGTCGGAACACGCCTGACTTTGTCGGCATATGCTGAAACGGGGAGACACTCCCCAAAGGAGGAATTGGTTTTGGAATATAAAACGCAGGCCATGACGTCCCGCCAGTCGGAAACCTCGCAGCAGGAAAATTCCCGCTGCGGCGTTCTTCCGGCCTGTGCGCCGCTGGCTAACCCCTATGTGCCCTTTCAGCAGAATAACCCGCCCACCTATACCGCCCGGGACGGCGTAGTCCGTGGCACGCTGTTTCCCGGTCTGGATCTGCCCTTTCTTGGCAAGGTCAACACCCAGCCGCTTACCGACACCCATCTGCACGAGCTGCAAGCCTTAGGCTTTGCGCTTGTGGAGCTTGGCGAATATCTGGACACCCACGCCGATGATACGGAGGCATTTGACCTCTTTCGCAGCTATGCCGAGCTTTATCAGAAGGGTCGGCAGGCATATGAAACCATGCACGGGCCGCTGACGCAGTCCGGCGCAGCAATGGACGAAACGTACCGCTGGCTTCAGGAGCCGTGGCCGTGGGAATACGCCGCAAACGAGCACAGGGAGGACTGAGAACTATGTTTGTTTATGAAAAGAAGCTCCAATACCCGGTGAAGATCGCTCAGCCGAACCCAAAGCTCGCAAGCATCGTTTTGTCGCAATACGGCGGCCCTGACGGTGAACTCGGCGCATCTTTGCGCTATCTTTCCCAGCGCTACTCCATGCCCTA
>CAZPRA010000081.1:0-6694 GCA_964588975.1 uncultured Oscillospiraceae bacterium
TTTTTATACATTTCATCCCTGCGCTATGCGTTTCGGCAGAAGCGGTAAAAGGGCAGCCATGCACGGAAAATTCGGCTCAGTTCGGAAACCAGTTTCGGCGAAAACAGAAGCTCACAGGGCGGTTTTTCCGCCAGCGCCAAGAAATTTTTCACGGAGCAATAGGGCGAAAGCTCGGCGCTCGGGCAGGGCTTGGGGCGCTTATAGGCGTCACCGGTCAATTTCAGGCCGCTTTGCGCTTCAGCCGCGTGCACCATGCTCAAAAATGCCTCCGGCTTTTCGCACATTTGCGCCCGCAGCGCGTCCATACGCGCGGGCTTTGGCCGCAGGAGCAGAAAGCCGTAGCGGGCACCTTCCGGCCGCAGCTCAAAGCACAGGCAGGGATTTTCCAGCCAATAGTCCTCGCGATGCCGCAGGGTGAACCAGAGGCTTTCCTTATAGAGCGTGTCCGGGTGCATTCGCATATCCCGGTAGATGCGGGAGAGCTGGAGCTTCATACCGTCCGGCTGGAGAAATTCCGGCGACAGCTCTGCCACCAGCTCCTTCATGGGCTGGTAGAGAAAGCGCTGATACTCCTCCTTGTGCTCCAAAAACCACTCTTTGTTATTGTTGAACCGGATTCCCCAAAGGAAATCAAAGGTCTCCGGAGAAAAACCCTGAAACATGCCTGTGTCATTCCTTTCCGTGAATTGCTCTATCAGTCTGTCGCAAAGCGATGGAAGGGCAGTTAAAACATTTATTTTCGGTTTTACACTGAGGCAAAGCCTCCCCTGTGTAAGGGGAGGTGGCGAAAATCTCTGATTTTCGCCGGAGGGGTTGTGAGGGAAAAAGTTCCGAAAATATCGACTTTTATTGAAAATTCACCCAAAAATCAATCCCTCAGTCAGCTTCGCTGACAGCCGAGGCCAATTGGTAAAGGGCCTCGGCAGACTCCGCCTAAAGATGCGGAGCCAGCTCCCTTTACACAAGGGAGCCTTATGTGCCTCCGAACCGGTGCGCAAAAAGATTGGTTTTTGACAGTCTGATTCATCGCAAAGTGATGGACTCGTCAGGCATTATCATAGCACACTTTTTCCCCGGTGGGAAGTCCTTTTATCCTTCCCGGTCGAATTGGCTGTTATACAGCTCGCTATAGAATCCACCCTTTTCCAAAAGCACCTCATGGGTGCCGCTTTCCACGATGTCGCCGTCGCGCATGACCAGAATCAGGTCTGCATCGCGGATGGTGGACAGGCGGTGCGCAATGACGAAGCTGGTGCGGCCTTTCATCAGTTCATCCATGGCTCTCTGAATTTGCAATTCCGTCCGGGTGTCCACCGAGGAGGTTGCCTCGTCCAAAATCAGCATGGGACGGTCTGCGATCATGGCACGGGCGATGGTAAGCTGCTGCTTCTGGCCCTGAGACAGGCTGATGCGCTCGTCCAGAACGGTGTCATAGCCCTTGGGCAGAGTGCGGATGAAATAATCCAGCCCCACCGCTTTGCAGGCTCGCTTCATTTTTTCTTCCGGCACGTTTTCCTCGCAGTAGATCAGGTTTTCCCGCACCGTGCCCTCAAAAATCCAGGTATCCTGAAGCACCATGCAGAATTGCCGGTGGACTTCCTCGCGGCTGAGGTGGTCAATGGGGATGCCGTCAATGCGTATCTGGCCGCCGGTGAGCTCGTGGAAGCGCATGAGCAGGTTGACCATGGTGGTCTTGCCGGCACCCGTGGGGCCAACGATGGCGATTTTCTGGCCGGGTTTTGCCGAGGCGGAGAAGTCGTGAATCACCGTCCGGTCGGAGTCCTCATAGCCGAAGCGGACGTGCTCAAAATCCACCTGTCCCCGGGTCTGGGGAAGCTGCTGCGGTTTATTGCTCTCGTCCTCCATTTCCTCAGCCTCCAGAAATTCAAACACACGCTCCCCCGCCGCCGCGCCGGACTGCATGGACTGCATGGACTGGGCGATCTGGCTCAAAGGCTGGGTGAAATAGCGAACGTACATCATAAAGGCTACAATGGTGCCGAACTCGATCTTACCGTTCATGGCCAAGATACTCCCCACCACGCACACGGCCACATAACCGAAATTGCCGATAAAGCCCATCAGAGGGTGCATAAGACCGGAGAGGCTCTGCGCCTTGAACCCATTGACCCGGAGTGCTTCATTCCGTTTCTGGAATTCCTTCCGCTCCTTTTCCTCGCCATTATAAAGGTTGACCACCGTCAGGCCGGAAAAGACCTCCTCAATGTGGCCGTTAATGCTGCCAAGGCTCTGCTGCTGCCGGAGGAAATATTTCTGGCTCCGGCTCATAATCAGGCTCATGAGCACAAACCCCAGAACGCTGGCCAGAACCGCCGTAACGGTGAGGGTGAAATCGTGAAGCAACATCATCACCAGAGAGCCAATGAGCAGGGTCACAGAGGAAATCAGGCTTCCCACGCTCATGTTCAGGCTTTGGCCGATGGCGTCCACATCGTTGGTCACCCGGGAGAGAACGTCCCCGGTGGTGGTGCGGTTATAATACCACATGGGAAGACGGTTGATCTTCCGGGAGATGTCCCGGCGCATGGTTTTGCCAATGCGCTGGGTCACGGTGGCCATCATCCAGCCCTGTGCCATGGACAGAAGGGCACCCGTGACATAGAACAAAATGAGGGTAATGCCGATTTTCGTTACGGCCTTCATGTCAATGCCTGTGAGCAGGCCGTCTTTGATGAGATTGGTGAGATCTGACAGCTTATCCGGCCCCATAAGGGTCAGAATGGTGCCGCCAAAGGAGAACACCAGCGCCAAAATCATCACCGGCAGATATTTCTTGCAATAAAGGAGCAACTTTTTCCAGGTGCCGGTAAAATCCCGGGAACGCTCCGGTACTCTTTGATTGGGAGGTGCCATCAGTCCAATTCCTCCTTTGAAAGCTGAGAATAGGCGATCTGGCGATAGACCTCGCAGGTTTTCATAAGCTCTTTATGGGTACCAACTCCGGCCACCCGTCCTTCGTCCATCACCACGATCTGATCTGCGTCCCGGATGGTGCCAATGCGCTGTGCAACGATGATCCGGGTGCTTCCGGCGCACTCCCGCTTCAAAGCGTCCCGCAGCAGCCGGTCGGTGCGATAGTCCAGAGCAGAGAAGGAATCGTCAAAAATGAAGATTTCCGGCTTTCTGGCAATGGCGCGGGCAATGGAAATGCGCTGTTTCTGGCCGCCGGAAAGATTTGCGCCGCCGGGGGCCACATGGCTGTCCACGCCGTCCTTTTTCTGGCTGACGAAATCCCACGCCTGAGCGGTTTTCAGCGCATGCTCAATGTCCTGCGCCGTGGGCGGCTCCTTGCCGCTGTCCCCATAGGCCACGTTGGAGGCAATGGTGCCCCCGAAAAGCACTGCTTTCTGGGTTACATAGGCAAGCTTATCCTGCAATGCCTGAATGTCATATTCCCGAACGTCCACGCCGTCCACCAGAACCTGACCCTGACGCACGTCATAAAGCCGGGCCATGAGGTTTACCACGGAGGTCTTGCCGCTGCCCGTGGCGCCGATGATGGCAAGGGTCTGTCCGGCTTCTGCCCGGAAGCTGATGTGCTCCAGTGCGTCCTCCTCCGCATCAGGATAGCGGAAGCACACGTCCCGGAATTCCACGCTGCCGGTCTCAACGCCTTTGGTCTTGCTGCCGCTGACAAGCTTGGGTTCCGTTTTCAGCACTTCCTGAATTCGCACCGCTGCAACGCTGGCTCTTGGGAGAATGATAAAGAGCACCGCCACCATCATGAAGGACATAAGCACCTGCATGGCATAGGATGAGAAGGTGACCATTTCGGAAAACAGCGCCAGTTTGTCCGGCAGAGCCGCCTGATCAATGAGCACCGCACCCAGCCAATAGATGGCAAGGCTCAGACCGTTCATCACAAGCTGAATGGTGGGCATCATGGTGGAAGTTGCCCGAAGGGTGAAGCGGTGGGTGGAGGTGAGTGCCTCGTTTGCCGCCTCGAATTTGTTTTCCTGATATTCCTCGGCATTATAGGCGCGAACCACCCGCAGACCCGTGAGGTTTTCCCGGGTCACTCGGTTCAGGTCATCGGTGAGGTACTGCATCTTTTTGAATTTGGGCAGAACCACAACCATCATGACCCCCACCACCAGCAGCAGACACCCGACAGCCGCAGCCGTGGTCAGCGTCCATTGGGCGCTTTTGTCATAGATCTTGGCAATGGCCCAAACCGCCGTGATGGGTGCTTTGACCATGGCCTGAAATCCCATGACCAGAGCATTTTGCACCTGTGTCACGTCGTTGGTGGAGCGGGTGATAAGGCTGGCATTGGAAAACTGCCCCATTTCCTCATTGGAAAAGGACAGCACCCGGTTAAACAGCCGCAGGCGCAGATTGGCGCCGAAGCCGGAGGCAATCCGGGCGATTCCCACCGCCACCACCACTGCCGAGAGCAGACTTCCCAGTGCACACAGGAGCATTTTTCCGCCTTCGGCCAGAATGTCCCCGGTGGTGGTTCCCGCCGTGGACATCAAAAGGGTGATCTGGGTCATATAATCCGGGATCTCCAGTTCCAGATACACCTGCGCAAAAATAAAAATCACGCACAGCAAGGCCAAAAGAAGCTCTTTTTTGGACATGGTGCGCAGAAGTTTCCACATAACAAGACTCCTTTCCTGTGGATTCATAATTTGTACTATTCTATATCGCACTTGTGAATTTTCTGTATCCAAAATATGGATGTTCTTTATCTTGTTTCCGGCGCAGCTTGTCAAAAAAGTCTTTTTGACAAGCTGCTTTCAAAATTGCAAAATAGAATTAGTCGTGTTATATTTTGCAATTTTGTCGCCTGCGGGCGGGTTATTGAACGTGAAAGGACACCCTGACGGTTTCCTTTCACACTTTTCTTCCCTCCGAAACGGCAAAAATTGCGTTTTTTGGGCAGTCTGAAGGTTCCTAGGGAGCCTCTGAATAAATCGGCAAGAGCGGGCGGTGAGAGATTTTTTCTGATGTTCCCTAATGAGCACGCAGCTCGATGATACGGTCGCGCAGAGCGGCGGCGTATTCGAATTCCATGCGCCGGGCAGCGGCCCTCATCTCCTTCTCCAGCCGGGCGATCTCCTTTTCCCGCTCGGCTCGCGTCAGCTTCAGGCCGTGGCCTCCGACTGCGTCGCTCTCCTCGCGGCTGATCTCGATGAGGTCGTGCACGTTCTTCTGCACCGTCTTTGGCACGATCCCGTTTTTCTCGTTATAGGCGCTCTGAATGGTGCGGCGGCGGTTCGTTTCGTCGATGGCCGCCCGCATGGCACCCGTGACCCGGTCGGCATACATAATGACCCGACCGCCGGCGTTCCGCGCGGCACGGCCAATGGTCTGAATCAGGCTCGTCTCGCTGCGCAGGAAGCCCTCCTTGTCGGCGTCCAGAATGGCCACAAGGGAGACTTCCGGCAGATCAAGTCCCTCGCGCAGCAGGTTAATTCCAACCAGCACGTCAAATTTTCCCATGCGCAGGTCGCGCAAAATCTCCGTGCGCTCCAAAGCTGCAACGTCAGAGTGCATATAGCGCACGCGGATACCCGCCTGACGCAGATAAGCCGTCAAATCCTCCGCCATGCGCTTGGTCAGGGTGGTGATGAGCACCCGCTCGCCGCGCTCGGTCACGGCGTTGCACTCACCGATCAAATCGTCGATCTGCCCCTCGACCGGGCGGACGAAGATTTCCGGGTCAAGTAGACCCGTTGGCCGGATGACCTGCTGAACGGTCTGCGCCGCTCTTCCCTTTTCGAAGTCGCCCGGCGTGGCAGAGACGTAGATGCGCTGTCCCACGCGACTTTCAAACTCCGGAAAGGTCAGCGGCCGGTTATCGAAGGCCGAGGGCAGCCGGAAGCCATAGTCCACAAGGCTTTCCTTGCGGCTTCGGTCGCCGGCATACATCGCACGCACCTGCGGAATTGTAACGTGACTTTCGTCGATGAACAGCAGAAAATCCTCTGGAAAATAGTCCAGAAGGGTCATCGGCGGCGTTCCGGGTGCCCGGCCGGTGATGATGCGCGAATAGTTCTCAATGCCGGTACAGAAGCCCAGCTCCTGCAGCATTTCAATGTCATACATCGTGCGCTGGCGGATCCGCTGCGCCTCAAGAAGCTTCTCATGCTCCTTGAACCACGCCTCACGCGACTCCATTTCCGCCTCAATTTCAAAAATCGCACGCTGGAGCTTCTCTTTGCTTGCAACGTAATGAGACGCCGGATAGATCGCCACGTGGTCGACCACGCGCTCCGGCATACCGGTGACGGCGTTAATCTCAGAAATTCGGTCGATCTCGTCACCGAAAAATTCCACGCGAATGGCACGTCCTGACCAGTAAACGGGGTAGATCTCGACCGTGTCGCCGCGCACCCGGAAGGTGTTGCGGGAAAAATCAATGTCGTTGCGCTCGTAGCGAATCTCCACCAGCTTGCGGCTCAGTTCTTCCCGGCTTTTCTCCATGCCGGTGCGCAGGGAGATGACCATGTTTTTATAGTCGATGGGGTCTCCAAGGCCGTAGATGCAGGAAACGGAGGCCACCACGATCACATCGCTGCGCTCGAACAGTGCCGAAGTCGCGCTGTGGCGAAGGCGCTCGATCTCGTCGTTGACCGCCGAGTCCTTCTCGATATAGGTATCCGTGTGGGCGATATATGCCTCGGGCTGATAATAGTCATAGTAGCTGACAAAAAATTCTACCGCA
>CAZPRA010000082.1:0-6668 GCA_964588975.1 uncultured Oscillospiraceae bacterium
ATGTCTTTGCACACCTGTGGACTATGTTACTACACTGTACAGCTTGCTCCCGCCGTATCGCCCCGCAGGGGCGATCATGGGACGTCCAGAGGCCGTCCCCTACAAATCGTAGACGAAAACAATCGCGGTAGGGCGGGGTCATGACCCCGCCGTCCGCGAAGCGGCTCATTCACGGTTTTTGCGGCGGGAGCAAGCCCCCGCCCTACCGTGGCCGTATTGGTACATTATGCGTCATTGCGAGACCGCCATAGCGGTCGTGGCAATCTGCACTTTCGTTATTGGAGGCTTTCCGTCTCTCATATACCCCGCAGGGGACAGAATCAAACCAGCAACCGCAATTTCGTCAACCATCAAAACTTGGAAGGAAGGTTTTCTTTGAATTTACTGTTTTTTCTCACGCCGAAGGCCAACTGTGCCTATCTTTACAACGATTTTACCATCCGGCAGGCCATGGAGCGCATGGAAAACTCCGGCTATAGTGCTCTACCCATCATCACCCGCGACGGCGAATACTGCGGCGCTCTGACGGAGGGCGATCTGCTCTGGGCCATCAAAAGCCTGTGCAGCACGGACATGAAGGAGGCAGAAAGCCACAGTATCATGGCCATCGTCCATCGCCGCGACAATGCGCCCGTTTCCGTCACCACGGAGATGCAGGAGCTTCTTTTGAAGGCGACCGACCAGAATTTCGTCCCCGTGATTGACGACAAGGGCGATTTTATCGGTATCGTTACCAGGCGCGCCATCATGCGCTACTGTCTGGAGCACTTCATTGCGCCCCAGCTTGCCGAGGCTCTGTAATGGAGCTTCTTCACACCGCGCAGCGTGACGGCAAGCTCCTGTCCTTTCTGCGGCAGGAGCTTGGCCTGTCGTCCACGCTGGTCAAGCGCATGAAATATCGGCAGGCTTACCGCGTCAACGGCACGCCCGTCCATACGGATTTCCATGTGAAGGCCGGTGATGAAATTCAGGTCTGTCTGGACGAGCCAACGCCGGACTATCCGGCGCAGGACGGTTCTCTGGACATTCTCTTTGAAGACGAATGGCTCATTGCCATTGACAAACCCGCGGGGCTGCTCATGCACCCGTCCTCCTGCCGCAACGAGGACACGCTTGCCAACTACCTTCTGGGCTACTACCTCAAAACCGGTCAGTCCTGCGCCGTTCACCCCATCAGCCGTCTGGACAGAGACACCTTCGGTGTGGTTCTGCTGGCAAAAAATTCCCATATTCACACCAAAATGATGGCACTGGAGAAGGTCAAGCGCTATCACGCGCTGGTTTACGGCTGCCCGGAGGCAGAAGAAGGCATCATTGACGCGCCGATTGCCCGTCAGGAGGGCAGTTCCCTTTTGCGGAAAATCGACCCTACGGGCAAAAGCGCCCAGTCTTCCTATCGGCTGCTTGAGCGCCGGGGCGTGGCCTCGAAGCTCTGCCTTCAGCCCCTGACCGGCCGCACCCATCAGCTTCGCCTTCACTGCGCTCACATGGGCTTTCCCATTCTGGGCGATCCGCAGTACGCTACGGAAGCTTCGCGTGCTTTTTCCGAGCGTTACCGCCTGCCCTATCAGCAGCTTTGCGCCGTCAGCCTGAGCTTTTCGCACCCCATGACGGGTATTTTTACGCAAATTCGCTCTCGGATAGATGTTAGCCTTGATTTTTTAGCCCCCGAGGATATATAATAGATGGGAAATATGGGCAAAGCGCCCGAAATTTAGGAGGACACTATGTTTGACCGACTGATTGACATTCTCAAAAACAATCCCCGCAAGATCGTCTTCACCGAAGGGCATGACGCCCGTATTCTGGAAGCCGCTTCCCGTCTGAAGAAGGAAGGCTTCCTCACCCCTATTCTCATCGGCAATGTGGAGACCGTAACGGCCAACGCCAAGGCCGGCGGCTTTGATATTGAGGGTCTTGAGATCATCGACCCGGCGACCTATGGCGAAATGGATCGCATGGTGGAGACGATGGTCGCTCTGCGCAAGGGAAAAATGACGGAAGATCAGTGCCGCGATGCGCTTGCCAAGGGCAACTATTTCGGCACCATGCTCGTGAAAATGGGCTATGCCGACGCTCTGCTCGGCGGCGCAACCTACTCCACCGCCGACACCGTTCGCCCGGCACTCCAGCTCGTCAAAACCAAGCCCGGCGCGCATCTCGTCTCATCCTGCTTCATTCTGGTTCGCGGCGAGGAAAAGCTGGCCATGGGCGACTGCGCCATCAACATCTCCTATGAGGACACGCTGGACAAGGAAGGAAACGTCATCGTCTCCGCCGCCGAAAAGCTGGCTGAGGTCGCTGTCGAGGTCGCTTCTTGCGCCAAGCTCTTTGGCATTGACCCGAAGGTCGCCATGCTGAGCTTCTCCACCAAGGGCTCCGGCAAGGGCGCTACCGTCGGCCTGTCTCAGGCCGCCACCGCCAAGGCCAAGGAACTGGCTCCCGATCTGGCTCTGGACGGCGAAATGCAGTTTGACGCCGCCGTCTCTCCCGTTGTCGGTCAGCTCAAGTTCCCCGGTTCTCCCGTGGCGGGCTATGCCAACACCTTCATCTTCCCCTGCATTGAGGCCGGCAACATTGGTTATAAGATCGCCCAGCGTTTGGGCGGCTACGAAGCCTATGGCCCCATTCTTCTGGGTCTGAATGCGCCCATCAACGACCTTTCGCGCGGCTGCAATGCCGACGAGGTCTATAAAATGGCCATCATCACCGCAGCCCAGGCATAATCAATACTGCAAACCTCAGCGGGACGATGTTCGCATCGTCCCGCTGTTGGCACTCTCAACCAACGTCCTGCGCAAAAGACGGCGTCCTTGACATCCCGGTGTGTTCTGTATTTTGCAAAGGAAACGCAATGCAGAATCTTTCTCTGCGGTGGCGAAGGAATGTCGCGGATTCGGCAAAAGTATCTTGCATTTTGCGCAAAAGAATGGTATTCTTACGATGTAAAATTATCAGGAGGTTGTTATGATGAAAAAACTGACCGGCTCCATCGTTGCTCTGGTGACACCCTTCAACTCAGACGGCTCCGTTGACTTGGGGCGCCTGCGGGAACTGGTGGATTGGCACATCGAAAATCACACCGATGGAATTCTGGTGCTGGGCACCACGGGTGAAACCGCCTCCACCACGCTGGAAGAAGATATCGTCACCGTCCGCACCGTCATTGAGCAGGTGCACGGCAGAATTCCCGTCATCGCCGGCTCTGGCTCCAACTCCAGCGAAATGCAGCGCCACAAGAGCGCTCTGTATTCCCAGATGGGTGCCGATGCCCTTTTGTGCATCAGCCCTTACTATGTCAAATCCAATGAGGAGGGAATGTATCAGCACTTCCTCATGTCGGCAGAGGCCGCCTCTGCGCCTATTATTCTTTATAACGTCCCCGGCCGCACGGGGTGCAAAATCTCCCCGGAAGTGGTTCGCCGCCTGTCAACCCATCCCAATGTGATGGGCATTAAGGAAGCCAGTGGCGATATGAGCTATGCCATGAAGATTGCCCGGTACCTGTCCGACGATTTTGCCATGTACTGCGGCAATGATGATATCACCGTGCCGCTTCTCAGTGTAGGCGCCTCGGGCGTGATCTCCGTGTGGGCAAACATCATGCCGAAGGTCTGCCACGATATGGTGGCGGATTTCTTTGCCGACCGGCGGGAACAGGCGGCGCAAACCCAGCTTCGCTACCTCGACCTCATCAACGCCCTGTTCATGGAAGTCAACCCCATCCCCGTGAAGGAAGCCATGAACCTCATGGGTCTGAAAGCCGGACATTTCCGTATGCCCATGTATCCCATGGCGCCGGAAAACCGGGCAAAGCTGGCCAAAATCATGAAAGAAGCGGGTCTGCCAGTGGAGGTCGAGGCATGAAAATCTTCTTGAGCGGCTATGGCCGCATGGGAAAAATGGTGGAGGAACTTGCCCTGCAAAAGGGCTGGGAAATTGTCGGCCACGGGGACATCACCTGTCCCGAAGCATATGGCAGTGCGCCCAAAGCGGATGTGTGCATTGATTTTTCCGCGCCGGGTGCCCAAAGCGCTCTGGCAGACTATGTCAAGCGCACCAAAACGCCGCTGCTTTCCGGTACCACGGGGCTGACGGAGCCTGATTTTGTCCGGTTCCGGGAGTTGTCGGCGTTGGTGCCGGTGGTCTGGGCTGCAAATTACTCCACGGGCATTGCCGTGCTGCGAAAAATGCTCCGGGATTATGCCCCAATTCTGGAGGACTGGGACAAAGAGATCGTGGAAAAGCACCACAATCAAAAGGCTGATGCCCCCAGCGGCACGGCCAAGGTGCTCCTTCAGGAGCTGGATCCCAAAGAACGCGCCATCGCCGTTTATGGCCGGGAGGGAATCTGCGGCAAGCGGAAAAAGGAAGAAATTGGCGTGTTTGCTCTGCGGGGCGGCACGGTAGCCGGAGAGCACTCCGTCCTCTTTTTCGGAGAGGATGAATCTCTGGAACTGACCCACAAGGCCCAAAGCCGCCGCATTTTTGCGGCGGGGGCAATTCGGGCAGCAAGTGCGCTGACGGAAAAGGCACCGGGTTACTATACGCTGGAAGATCTTATTTTTGAAGCATAGAGGAACATTATGGAAAAAATGAAACCGCGGACTTTGTCCGGCTTTATGGAGCTGCTTCCCGCACCTCAGGTGCAGCTCGAGCGAATGATGCAGATTTTGCGGGAAACTTACGAGCTTTACGGCTTCACGCCTCTGGACACGCCCATTCTGGAATCGGCGGAAATCCTGCTGGCCAAGGGCGGCGGCGAGACGGAAAAGCAGATTTACCGTTTTCAGAAGGGCGACAGCGACCTTGCCATGCGCTTTGACCTCACCGTCCCTCTGGCCAAATATGTGGCCATGCACGCAGGAGAGCTGGCGTTTCCCTTCCGCCGGTATCAAATCGGCAAGGTCTACCGTGGCGAACGCGCCCAGAGAGGCCGCTTCCGGGAATTTTATCAGGCGGACATCGACATCATCGGTGACGGGAAGCTGGATATTTTGAATGAGGCGGAAATTCCCTCCATCATCTATACCATTTTCCGCCGCTTCGGTCTGAGCCGCTTTGTCATCCGGGTTAACAACCGCAAGCTCCTGAATGGGTTTTATGCCCTGCTGGGCCTGTCGGAGCAGTCGGGAGACATTATGCGCACCGTGGACAAGCTGGACAAAATCGGCGCGGAAAAGGTGCGCCAGTGCCTTGTGGAGCTGGAAATTCCTGAGAAAAAAACCGACGAAATTCTCAAATTTATGGCCATTCGCGGCACAAATGAGGAAGTTCTGGCGGCGCTGGAAAATTGGCGCGGGCAAAATGAGGTCTTTGACCTTGGCCTCAGCGAGCTCCGCGCGGTCACGGCGCAGTTGGCCGCCTTTGGTGTGCCGGAAAATAATTTTGCCGTGGATCTCACCATCGCCCGTGGCCTGGACTACTATACGGGCACGGTCTATGAGACGGTTCTGTCTGACCATCCCGAAATCGGCTCGGTCTGCTCCGGTGGCCGCTATGACAATCTGGCGGAATACTACACCGACCGGCAGCTCCCCGGCGTGGGCATTTCCATTGGCCTGACCCGTCTGTTCTATGTTCTGAGCGAACAGGGACTTCTCAATCCCGAGCTGTCCACCGCTCCGGCGGACTGCCTGATTTTGCCCATGAGCGAGGATTTAAGACCCGCTGTGGAGCTGGCAACAAAGCTGAGAAATTGCGGTATTCGCACCCAGCTTTACACGGAACAGAAAAAATTCAAGGCGAAAATTCAGTACGCGGACAAGCTCGGCATCCCCTATGTCATTTTCCTCGGTGACGACGAGATCGCGCAGGGAGTTTGCGCCGTGAAAAAGCTTGCTACCGGCGAGCAGGTCAGCCTCAATCCCGACGAGGCGGCAAATTTGATTCTGGACGGAACCCGTTCCGACGGCTCCGTTATTTTGGAGAAATAGAGAGGTATTATTACTATGATGCAATCCCGTACCCACAACTGCGGCGAGCTTCGTTTGGAGCACGTCGGTCAGAAGGTCAAGATCGTCGGCTGGATGGAAAATGTCCGTGAGGTCGGCAACAATTTTGCTTTTGTCATTCTCCGTGATTTCTACGGCACCACGCAGGTCGTCGTCGAGACGGAAGAGATGATGAAGCGCATCAAGCCCCTGAACAAGGAATCGACCATTTCCGTCGAGGGCACCGTTCGGGAGCGTGCTTCCAAGAACCCGAAGCTCCCCACCGGCGAGATCGAGGTCGTCCCCGAAAAAATCGAAGTTCTCGGCCGTTGCCGTTATAATGAGCTGCCCTTTGAGATCAACCGCAGTCGTGACGCAGACGAGGCCGTCCGCCTGAAATACCGCTATCTTGACCTGCGCAATCCTGCCGTCAAGAGCAATATTGTCCTGCGTTGCAATGTCGTCGCCGCTCTGAGAAAGGCGATGACCGACCATGATTTCCTTGAGATCACCACGCCGATTTTGACCGTTTCCTCTCCCGAGGGTGCCCGTGACTATCTGGTTCCGTCGAGAAAGCATCCGGGCAAGTTCTACGCGCTGCCGCAGGCTCCGCAGCAGTTCAAGCAGCTTCTCATGACTTCCGGTTTCGACCGCTATTTCCAGATCGCCCCCTGCTTCCGCGACGAGGACGCCCGTGGCGACCGCAGCCCCGGCGAGTTCTATCAGCTTGATATG
>CAZPRA010000083.1:0-6636 GCA_964588975.1 uncultured Oscillospiraceae bacterium
GATGTACCCGCAAGGGGTAGGCCGCATCCGTAAGGCTCGTTCCTCGCCAACGGCTGCGCTCTGGGCATCGGCCCCTACAGGTCGTTCCAAAATGCATGTACCAGCGCGGTGCGTTGGGAAATGACAAATCTGATTCGGCATTGCTTTTTATCACAAATCAATCACATTGGAGGAAAATAAAATGTATTGCAGAAAATGCGGCAAACCCATGGGAAACAACAGAATTTGCTCCTTTTGCGAGAAGGAAGCAAAAAAGAAGCGCAAGCGCACCGTTCTCTGGTCGCTTCTCGGTGGCGTGGCTGCGGCAGCGCTGGCGCTGGTTTTGATTTTTGCCATTCCTTGGGGCAGCTCCGGCAAGCACCATGTGGAAATTGAAATTCAGGATTTTGGCACCATTTCCGTGGAGCTGGACGCCGATTCTGCGCCCATCACCGTAGAAAATTTCCTGAGCCTTGCCCAATCCGGCTTTTATAACGGCCTGACCTTCCATCGAATTCAGGAGGGCTTCATGATGCAGGGCGGCGACCCGAACGGCAACGGAACCGGCGGCTCTGCCCAGACTATCAAGGGCGAATTCACCGCCAACGGGGTGGACAATTCCCTCTCCCACACCCGGGGTGCCATCTCCATGGCGCGCTCCAGCGCCTATGACAGCGCCAGCTCTCAGTTCTTCATCTGCCATGCCGATTGCAGCTTTCTGGACGGAGATTATGCCGTGTTTGGCTATGTCACCGATGGCATGGACGTGGTAGACGCCGTTTGCGCCTATGCCTCCACCGTGGAACGGGACTCGAACTCTGTCCTCGGCGCAGAGGATCAGCCCGTGATCACGGAAATTCGGGTGATCGACTGATGGGAAAGTCGCTGGTATTGGCCGAAAAGCCCTCCGTTGGCCGGGAACTTGCCCGGGTTCTGGGCTGCAAAAAAGGCGGCGAGGGCTATCTGGAGGGTGACAAATACGTTGTCACCTGGGCGCTGGGTCATCTGGTCACTCTGGCCGACCCCGATGTTTACGAGAAAAAGTGGGAAAAATGGGATATGGAAGACCTGCCCATGCTCCCCCAGAATATGAAACTGGTGGTGATACCCCAGACGGCGCGGCAGTTTAAGGTCGTGCAAGGGCTCATGAAGCGGCCAGACGTCTCGGAGCTCATTATCGCCACCGATGCCGGACGGGAAGGCGAGCTGGTTGCTCGGTGGATCATGGCCAAGGCGGGCTGGAAAAAGCCCACGAAGCGCCTGTGGATCTCATCGCAGACCGACAAGGCCATCAAGGAGGGCTTTGCCCGGCTCCGTCCGGCGGCGGAATATGACAATCTGTTCCGCTCGGCGCAGGCGCGCAGCGAGGCGGACTGGCTGGTGGGGCTGAACGTCACCCGCGCTCTCACCTGCCGCCACAACGCCCAGCTTTCCGCCGGACGGGTGCAAACGCCCACGCTTGCACTCATTGTTGACCGGGAACAGGAGATCCGCAATTTTGTCCCCAAGGATTTTTACGGGGTGCAGCTCAAATTGGGCGGTTTCCGCGCCACATGGCGCGACAAAAATAACAACTCCAGAACCTTTGACAAAGCGCTGGCCGAAAAAATCGCCGCCGCGTGTCAAAACGGCGAGGCGGTTTTGACCCAAGTGCGCAAAATGCGCCGCATGACACCGCCACCTGCAGCCTATGACCTGACGGAATTGCAGCGCGACGCCAACAAAAAATTCGCCTATTCCGCAAAAGAGACGCTCAATCTCATGCAATCGCTTTACGAAACGCACAAGCTTTTGACCTATCCCAGAACCGACTCCCGCTATATCTCCGATGACGTGGTGCCGACGCTGCCGGAGCGGTTGCGGGCGGTCATGGTGGAGCCCTATAAGCCCATGGTGCAGAGCATTATGCGCGCCCGTCCCCTGCAAACGAAATATTTTGTGAACAACGCCAAGGTCACTGACCACCATGCCATCATCCCCACGGAGGAAAGTCCAGACCTGTGGCAGCTCTCCGGCCCGGAGCGAAATATTTATGATCTGGTGGTGCGCCGCTTTTTGGCGGTTCTGCTGCCGCCAACGGAATATGAAGAAATTGAGCTGACCCTGACCTGCGCCGGACATCATTTCCATGCCAAGGGCAAGCGTATCCTCAATCCCGGCTGGAAGGCGGCCTATGGCCGGGATTTCCCCACAGAGGACGAGGAGGAGGAAACCCAGTCCCTTCCTGACCTTGTTCAGGGTCAGCGCATGAAAATCACCGCCTCGATGGTGACAAGCGGCAAAACGCCGCCTCCGCCGCGTTACACCGAAGCCACCCTGCTCACAGCCATGGAGCACCCGACTTCTCAGGTGCAGGACAAGGAGCTTCGGAAAATTCTGGAGGAAACCAGCGGCCTTGGCACCCCGGCGACCCGTGCGGACATCATCGAAAAGCTGTTTTCCGCCTTCTATATTGAGCGCCGGGGAAAGGAACTGGTGCCCACGTCCAAGGGCTTGCAGCTTGTGGAGCTGGCGCCGCAGGAGCTTCGTTCTGCGGAGCTGACGGCAAAGTGGGAAGACCGCCTTGCCCGGATCGCCAAGGGTCAGGAGCAGGACAGAAAATTCATTGAGGAAATGCGCGTTTACGCGACAAAACTGGTTGCGCAGGTCAAGGCCAGTGATGCCAAATACACCCACGACAACCAGACCCGGAAAGCCTGTCCCGACTGTGGCAAGTTCCTGCTGCTCGTCAAGGGCAAGCGAGGGGAAATGCTGGTGTGCCCTGACCGGGAATGTGGCTATCGCAAGAGCGTGACCCAGACCACCAATGCCCGCTGTCCCAACTGCTTCAAGAAAATGGAGCTGCGGGGAGAAGGGGACAATCAGACCTTCGCCTGTGTCTGCGGCTATCGGGAAAAACTCTCAGCCTTCAAGGAGCGGCGCGCCTCCGCCGGAGCCGGCAAGCGGGACGTGGCAAAATTCATGGAGCAGCAGAAAAAAGACGAGCCGAAGAACAACCCCATGGCCGACGCTCTGGCGCAATGGCTGGCGCAAAATGCCCCGCAGGAGAAAAAGAAGGAAAAGAAAGCAGAAAACAGGCAAAAAAAGCTTGACAAACCGGAGAAAAAACGGTAAAATAATCCGGCCTGTGCGAAACAGGCAATCCTTGCCGCCGACGCGATCGGCGGCCAAAAGTCCAAAAGGAGGTGCACACAACAATGGCTAAGATTTCCGGCAAGTATGAGATCGTCTATATCATTGACCCCGCCAAGGGTGAGGAGGGTATTGCCGCTCTCGTGGAAAAGTTCAAGGCGATGGTTGAGGCAGAAGGTACTCTGAACGGTATCGAGGAATGGGGCAAGCGCCGTCTGGCCTATCCCATCAATGATCTGCCCGAAGGCTACTATGTCCTGATGAATTGCGAATGCAAGCCCGAGCTCCCCGCTGAGCTGGACCGCGTGTTCAAGATCACAGAAGGCATTCTGCGTTCCATCATCGTCGCAGTGGAAGAGTAAGGAGGCCCCTTCATGCTGAACCACATTGTTCTCATGGGTCGTCTTACCCGTGACCCCGAGCTCCGTCGGACAGGTACCGGCGTGGCAGTGGCCACATTCTCTCTGGCAGTGGACAGGGATTTCCCCAACAGCGCCACCGGCGAGAGAGAAACGGATTTCATCGACATCGTGGCATGGCGCAATACCGCCGAGTTTGTCGGCAAGTATTTCACCAAGGGTCGCATGGCGGTGGTTTCCGGTCGTCTCCAGATTCGCAACTGGACCGACAAAGAGGGAAATAAGCGCCGCAGCGCCGAGGTCATCGCGGACAACGTCTATTTTGGTGACTCCAAGCGCGACAGCGACAGCGGTTCGCCTGCCCAGTCCTATGGCTCGGCACCCATGGCTCCGGCCTATCACGCGCCCGCTTATGCCGCTCCCGCAGCGCCCGCTCCGGCATCCGACTTCGCAATGATCGAGGATGACGACAGCCAGCTCCCGTTCTGACGCGCAACGCGTTTTT
The DNA here is from genome assembly GCA_964588975.1 of uncultured Oscillospiraceae bacterium. Lineage (GTDB taxonomy): Bacteria > Bacillota > Clostridia > Oscillospirales > Oscillospiraceae > JAZOXB01. The sequence continues at coordinate 3,976 of CAZPRA010000083.1, forward strand.
GTGAACTTTTCTACCTGAGTTTGTAAGAAGGAGGATTTCATCATGGCTAATGAGAAGGTCGCTCGTCCCCGCAAGCGCAAGAAGGTTTGTAACTTCTGCGTGGACAAGGTCACGAGCATCGACTTCAAGGATGCAGGCAAGCTCCGCCGCTACACTTCCGAGCGCGGCAAGATCCTGCCCCGCCGTACCACCGGTACTTGCGCAGCTCATCAGCGTCAACTGACCATCGCCATCAAGCGCGCCCGTCAGATCGCTCTGCTGCCCTATGTGGCAGACTAATCATCTGCGCAAGCCCAATCACGAAGCAAAATTCCCTGTCTGCACTCTTTGCAGACAGGGAATTTTTTTGAAAAAACAGGCAGTTTTTGCGGAACCTTTTTCCTCAGTTTGCGTCTATAGAAACGCCGGGGAAAATCATTTTCAGACGGTTGACATAAAATGTTTAAATTTTTGTTTTACCAGTTGCTTTTTGCAAAATTCCCGGTATAATAAGGAGTACAAAAGAGCGAACGCATTTTGCTGACGCACCGGATGCCGCCAGTGTCGGCGTGCGGCGGGTGTGCGCCCGTTTATTGCTTTACATATCATAAAACACAGAAATTTGGTGCCGCATTTGCGGCTGGAATATTCGGAGGAGTCATCATGGGAAAATTTGAAAAAACAAACCGTCCGCCTGTGCGTTCCGCACAGTCCTATTCCGGGCAGAGTCAGGCCGCCCGTGCTGCCGGCGGTGGAAACCGTCGAAAACAGGAAAAATCGCCGCTGCCCCTGATTATCGGCATTCTGGCCTCTGTCTTTGTCATATTATCTTGCGTTTTGGTCTACATTGTCATCCAATCCCGGCGCGATGACGGAAAAATTGCGCAGAATATTTTCGTCGGCGGTGTGGATCTGTCCGGCATGACCGAGGAAGAAGCCATTGCCGCGCTGGAGCAGCTCAAATTTGACGAGAATATGCAAATTCGCCTCTATACCAAGGGTGACACCTTCTCCCTGTTCCAGAGCAGCTATGACCCGGCCAACGAGCGAGTCTATGACATCTACGGCAACGAGTTGGAAAACGCCCAGCAGACCGTAGCGCTTCCGCAGAAGGAGACGCCCGAGACGGACGAGGATGCGCCTCTTGACGAAGACGGCCAGCCCTATCTGCGCTATTCCACCATCGTCCTTCCTGCCGATGGAGTCAATGTCAAGCTGGACGTGAATGCCGCCGTTGAGGAGGCCATGCGCTATGGCCGCGAGATCGGCTCGAAGGAAAATGCCGAGCGAATTGACCTGACCGTTCCGCAGTTTGTCACGCTGAATGAAGATTACATTGCACAGTTCCTTGCGCAAACGCTGGAAGAAACGCGTTTGGAAGGCACGGAAACTGCCTGGGAAAAGACCACCACGACCGTAACGGACGCGGACGGCAATCCGCAGGAGGTCGACGCAGCAAAGGTCACCCTCGGCACCATGAGCCGCACGCTGGACACCGCCCGTCTTCAGGATGAGATCGTCAGCGCCTATCTCTCCGGCGTTTATGACCTTCAGTACGTCCTCGACGAAACTTATCCCGCGCCCTTCGATCTGGACAAGCTGTTCACGGAGCTGAAGTGCACAGAGCCGGTCAATGCCGTGTGCGACCCGGACACCTACGAGATCACCGACGGCACGAACGGCTACGGCTTCCGGATGTCTGACGCCTACGTGCTCTTTTCCGATGCACTTCCCGGCGACACCGTGACCCTGACACTTCAGGAGCTGGAGCCCATGCACACCCGTGAAACGCTGGAAACGCAGCTTTTCTGCGACGTTCTCAGCTATTGTGACTCTCCGCACGTCTGGAACCCCAACCGCACCAACAACCTGATTTTGGCTGCCGAGGCCATCGACGGCTATATCCTCAAGCCCGGCGAAACCTTCTCCTTCAACGAAATCGTCGGCCAGCGCACAGCCGCCAAGGGCTATAAGGAAGCCGGCGTTTATGTTGGCGGGCGGACGGAGCAGCAGCTCGGCGGTGGCATTTGCCAGGTCGCCTCTACCCTGTTCTATTGCACGCTCTATTCCAATCTGGAGGTCGTCGAGCGCACCGAGCACCAGTATCTTCCCGACTATATCCCCTATGGCATGGACGCCACCATCTATTGGGGCTCGCTGGACTACAAATTCCGCAACAATACCGCCTACCCCATCCGCATCGAATGTTCCGTCTCCGATGGTAAAGTACACACCCGCTTCATCGGCACCGAGACGAAGGATTATACCATTGATATGAAATACGAGATCACTTCCTGGCAGAATTATCAGGAAGTCACGGTGGATATCTTCCCGGAAATGGACGATTATGACCGCTATAAGGACTTTAAGACCGGCGACGTGATCCAAATCGGCTATTCTGCCGCGAAAGTGACCACTTATATGTATAAGTACGATTTGGATGGCAATCTGCTGTCCAAGGAGGCCGTGTTCTATTCGAACTATTCCCGCCGGAACCGTGAGATTGCCAACGTTCTTGACGAGGAGGAAGATCCGTCCACCGATCCCTCTACGGATCCGACGGAAGACCCGTCCACGGAGCCGTCGACTGACCCGTCCACGGAACCGCCCACGGAGTCTACGGAGCCTTCCACGCAACCGCCTACGGAGTCCACCGAACCGCCCACGCAGTCCGCCGAACCG
>CAZPRA010000084.1:0-6578 GCA_964588975.1 uncultured Oscillospiraceae bacterium
CTGCACGATGAAGGAACTCTTGCTCGACGGGTCAAAGGCGTTGGATGATACCCCCGACTCGGTCACGGTCACAGAGAAAGAGGATTCTCAGGGTACGGTTCTGGAGCTGCGTGTGGCCCCCGAGGATATGGGTAAGGTCATTGGCAGACAGGGCCGGATCGCAAAGGAAATCCGCACCGTCATCAAAACCGTCGCCCAGCGCGACGGCAAGCGCGTCACCGTCGATATCGTTGATTGATGAGCAACCGCTGCTCCGAGGAAGTCTCGGAGCAGCGGTAATGTCTTTTTTTGCGGGTGTTTCCGTCCTGTCGGCATTTTTCCGGAAAAAAGCATTGACAGAAGCGGTAAAAACGGGTAGGATACCAGTAAGAGGATATTTAAGGAGGGAATTATGGACACAGTATATGTAACCGGTCACAAAAATCCGGATACCGACTCCATCGTCTCGGCAATGGCTTATGCCTCGCTGCGCAACGCCCTTGGCGATCGGCACTATGTAGCCGCCCGTCTGGGTCATCTGAGCGACGAAACGCAGCTTGTTTTGGAGCGCTTCGGCTTTGCACCGCCGCAGTGGATCAAAACCGTGCGCACGCAGGTTCGGGATCTGGACTATGACACACCTCCGGCTCTTTCGGCCGCAGTTCCCGTCAGCCGTGCCTGGTCTATTCTCACACAGTCCCGTTCCATTGCCGCCATTCCTGTGACCAACGAGGACGGCACGCTCTTTGGCATGATCTCCACGGGCGACATTGCCGCCTCGGATATGGAGTCCGTCGAGCGGCCGCATATTGACGAGATCCCTGTTTTTAACCTTCTGAGCGTGCTTGAGGGTCGAATTCTGAACGAGGCTGGCAATCTGGTGGACACGCTTTCCGGCAATGTGAGCATCGCCCTGCCGCAAAGCTGTGACAATCTTCTGTTCTCCGGGAAAGACAGCATCGTCGTGTGCGGGCATCAGCCGGACATGGTGCGCCGGGCGCTTGAAATAGGCGTTCGCTGCGTGATTGTCTGTCAGGCAGAGCTGGAAGAAGATTTACGCCGCACACCCACCGACACCTGCATCATTTCCACGCCCTTTGACGCTTACCGGGCGGTTCGCCTGATCTATCAGGCCGTGCCCATTTCCCGCGTTTGCCGTCAGGAGGACATTGAGTGCTTCCATCTGGATGATTATGTGGACGATGTGCGCGAAGGTATGCTGAAAAGCCGCTATCGCTGCTATCCGATTTTGGACGAAAACGAGCACGTTGTGGGAACGCTCTCCCGCTATCATTTGATCCGTCCCCGGCGCAAACGGGTGGTTCTGGTGGATCACAACGAAACCAGCCAATCCGTGCCCGGTCTGGAGCAGGCAGATATTCTGGAGATCATCGACCATCACCGCCTTGCAGACATTCAGACGGGCAACCCCATCTATTTCCGCAACGAGCCCGTCGGCAGCACCACCACCATCATTGCCGGTATGTATCAGGAAAAGGGCCTCATGCCCTCGGAAAAGCTGGCGGGCATTATGGCGGCAGCCATCGTGTCCGACACGGTCATGTTCAAATCCCCCACCTGCACGCAGCGTGACCGGAACATGGCAGAGCGCATGGCCCGCATTGCCAACATCTCTCTGGATGAGCTGGGTCAGCAGATCTTCTCCTCCTCGTGGTCGGATGACAAATCTGCCCGGGATCTTCTGCTGGCGGATTTCAAGGAGTTCCATATCGCCGGGCACACGCTTGGCGTCAGTCAGATCACCTGCGTCAATTCGCAGCACATTCTCTCCCGGAAGGACGAATTTCTCGCCCAGATGGAGGAGATGAAGGAGAAGAAAAAATACAGTTTCATTCTTCTTATGCTGACGGACGTGCTTTTGGAAGGCTCTCAGCTCATCTATCTAGGCGACGAGGATACCATCCGCACCGCCTTCTCTCCGGACGCCAAAAACCATCAGGTCTTCCTGCCGAAGGTCATGTCCCGCAAAAAGCAGGTCATCCCCGCGCTCTCCGCTCTCTGGGGTTAATCGGCGAAAACCGTTGCCAGAACGTTCAAAAGCACCGCTGCAAACCGTTTCGTTCGGTTTGCGGCGGTGCTTTTTGTTTTCTTATTTGCGGAAGCTTGCGTCGATGGCTTCGGCAGCCTTCTTTCCGGCGCCCATGGCAAGGATGACGGTTGCCGCACCGGTCACGGCATCGCCGCCGGCGTAGACGCCCTCACGGGTGGTCATATTGTCCTCGTTGACGATAAGGCAGCCCTTCTTGTTCGTCTCCAGACCCGGTGTGGTGGAGCGGATGAGCGGATTGGGGCTGGTGCCAAGCGACATGATGACCGTATCCACCGGCAGTTCGAATTCACTGCCCTCGATGGCAACCGGGCGGCGTCTGCCGGAGGCATCCGGCTCGCCAAGCTCCATACGGATGCATTCCATAGCGCCCACTCTGCCGTTGCCGTCGTCCAGAATTCTGGTCGGGTTGCACAGGGTGCACAGCTCGATGCCTTCTTCCTTGGCATGGTGCAATTCTTCCAGACGTGCGGGCATTTCGGCCTCGCCGCGGCGATAGACGATGTAGACGTGCTCGGCACCGAGGCGCTTGGCGCAACGGGCTGCATCCATTGCAACGTTGCCGCCGCCGACAACGGCGACTGCCTTGGAAACGATGACGGGCGTGTCATTTTCCTCGTTATATGCCTTCATCAGGTTGATGCGGGTCAGGTACTCATTGGCGGACATGACGCCCTTGAGCGCCTCGCCCTCGATGTGCATAAACATCGGAAGTCCGGCGCCGGAGCCGACAAAAATTGCCTTGTAGCCCATCTCAAACAGCTCGTCGATGGACAGGACTTTGCCGATGACCATATTGGTCATGACGGAAACGCCCATTGCTTGCAGCTTCCTGACCTCGTTGGCAACAATGGCCTTCGGCAGACGGAATTCGGGAATGCCATAAACCAGAACGCCACCGGCGGTGTGCAGGGCCTCGAAAATAGAGACTTCGTAGCCTTTCTTTGCCAGCTCTCCGGCACAGGTCAGACCGGCAGGGCCGGAGCCGACAACGGCGACCTTGGTGCCGTTGGACTCGGGCTTTTCGGGCATGGCGTTGACGTTTTCGCGGTACCAGTCGGCAACAAAGCGCTCCAATCGGCCAATGGCAACGGGCTCACCCTTGACGCCGCGGACGCACTTGCTTTCGCACTGGCTCTCCTGCGGGCAGACGCGGCCGGACAGGGCGGGCAGGCAGTTTGTCGAGGTAATGATCTCATAAGCCGCAGCGAAGTCGCCCTCTGCCACCTTTGCAATGAATTCGGGGATACGGATATTAACGGGGCAGCCGCCAACGCACATCGGTTTCTTACATTGCAGGCAGCGCTTGGCCTCGTTGATAGCCATCTCCTCGGTGTAGCCGAGGGAGACCTCCAAAAAGTTCTTGTTGCGGACGTTGGCGTCCTGCTCCGGCATGGGAGTTTTGGTCATTTGCATATTTGCCATTTTCGTTACCTCCCTCACTGAATCAGCTTCTTGCCGATGGCTTCCATGCGGCAGATGTGGTTCTTTTCATCTTCGGATTCCTGGTCGCGATAGACGCCGTTACGGTTCATGAGCTCGGCAAAGTCGACCTGATGGCCGTCAAAGTCCGGGCCGTCGACACAGGCGAACTTGACCTCACCGCCAACGGTAACGCGGCAGCCGCCGCACATTCCCGTCCCGTCGACCATGATGGGGTTGAGCGAAACGATGGTCTTCACGCCGAAGGGCTCGGTCGTCTTGCAGACGAATTTCATCATGGGGATCGGGCCGATGGCCAGAACCTCGTCATACTGCCTGCCTTTTTCGAGCAATTCCTGCAGCTTGACGGTGACGAAGCCGTGCTCTCCATAGGAGCCGTCATCGGTCATGAGATAGAGATTGTCGCTGCAGGCCTTGAATTCGTCTTCCAAAATGACGATGTCCTTATTGCGGAAGCCGACGATGACATCGACCTCGCATCCGGCTTCTTTGAAAGCCTGAGCCGAGGGCAGAGCGATGGCGCAACCGACACCGCCGCCAACAACGCAGACGCGCTTGACGCCTTCCGTGTGCGTGGGCTTACCCAGAGGGCCAACGAAATCGAGAATGTAGTCGCCCACATTGAGCGCGCCGAGCATTTTGGTCGACAGGCCGACCTTCTGGAAAATGATGGTAACAGTCCCCTTCTCACGGTCGTAGCCCGCGATGGTCAAGGGCACGCGCTCACCCTTTTCGTCAATGCGGAAAATAATAAACTGCCCGGCCTGAGCTTTTTTTGCAACAAAGGGCGCTTCGATCTCCAGCAGCGTAACAGCGGAGTTCAGTTCCCTTTTCCCGACAATTTGAAACATGAAATTCATCCTTTCAAGCTTTTTCATCATAATAACCTAAGCGATTATACCACACAATTCGGAAAATTCAACCGCAATTATTTCCACTTCTCCGGGAAAATCGCAATATTCTCCGGGCGAAGTCTGCTCCATGAAAAATCAGGCAGCAGCTCCTGCGGAGAAGCCGGGGCGTCCGTATCGGCAAGTCCGGAAAGGTGCGCCAGCTTCCCCAGTATTTCCCGAGCCGTCATGCGCTCTTTCAGGCGCGACAGATCCATGCTCTGCTCACGCTTGCTCAGGCGTTTGCCGTCCGGCGCAACAAGCAGCGGCACATGGTAAAATCGGGGCGCATGAAAGCCAAGTGCCTCATAGAGCCAGAGCTGTCTTGCGGTGGAGCTCAGAAGGTCGCAGCCGCGAACCACTTCCGTCACGCCGCCCAGCGCATCGTCGCAGACCACGGCAAGCTGGTAGGCATACACGCCATCGGAACGGCGCAGGATGAAATCGCCACAATCCGTGGCCAGATTTTCCTGCTGCAAGCCAAACACGCCGTCCGTGAAAGAAATTTCACGCTCCGGCACGGCAACACGCCACGCTGGTATCCTCGTCTGCTCTCTGCGCTGCTCCGGCGTCAGTCGGCGGCAGGTGCCGGGGTAGACAATTCGCCCGTCAGAGGCGTGCGGTGCAGAGGCGGCGTGCAGCTCGTTGCGGCTGCAATAGCAGGGATAAACGGGCAGACGGTCAAAGCAAGCCTCATATACCTGACTTCGTGTGCTCTGCTGTGGCATTTCTTCATCCCAATCCAGCCCCAGCCACCTCAAATCCTCCCGCAGCGCGGTGATATATTCCTCTTTGCTGCGCTGCGGGTCCAGATCTTCCACCCGCAAAAGCAGTTTTCCCTTCTGCGAACGCACGGAAAGCCACGCAAGCAGAGCCGTAAAAACATTCCCCAAATGCATCCGTCCAGACGGGCTTGGCGCAAACCGGCCTACGGTCATGGCAGCTTCACCAGATTTCTCAGAGCTTCGCCCCGTTGATAGCGCCGGAGATTTTCCCGGCAGATTTCCCAGATCTTTTCCGCCGTTTCCGGCAGATGTCCAAGGCCGACGCCCGCAATATGCGGCGTCAGAATAACGTTGGGCAGTGTCCATAGAGGATGCTCTGGCGGCAGAGGTTCCGGCTGCGTCACGTCCAGCCCGGCGCCGAAGAATTTCCCCTGCTGCAAAAGCTCCGTTAGCGCCGCAGTATCCAGAAAGCTGCCCCGACCGACATTGACAAGCACCGCGTCATCCCGCAACTTGGAAAGGCGCTCACGGTCAAAGTACCCCGCCGTTTCCTTTGTGTGCGGCAGCGCGCACAAAATCAGCTCTGCCCGGTCAAAATAGTCCGGCGCGTGCGCAAGGTCGGTCAGGCTGTCAAAGTCCTCGCGGCAGCGTTCCGGCTGGCGGCATACGCCAAGCGTCTTCACGCCGAAGGGCTTTAAGCGCTGGGCGATGGCCAAGCCGATATCGCCGCAGCCAAAAATCAGCGCCGTGGCACCGGAGAGCGCCTTTTCGCTCCCAAGGTCCTTCCAGTCCGCACGTCTTGTGTAGGCCGGCAATCTGCGGCACAGCGCCAGAAGCATCCCCAGCGCGTGCTCGGCAATGGTCTGCCCGAAGGCGCCGGACGCCGTCGTCAAAAGCACATTTTCCGGAAAATGCCCATCCTGATAGCGCTCCGCACCTGCCCACGTCATCTGCACCCAGCGCAGCTCCTTCGCCGCCGCCAGCTCCGCGGCAGTCGGCTCTCCGATCACGATCTGTGCCCTTGCAATCGCCGCAAGCCGTTCCTCTGCGGTCGCCTCCGGCCCCAGAACGCAAACCTCACAGCCATCCCAGCTCTCCGGCGCCGGAACCGCACTCTCCAACAGCAAAACCAGCCGATCCATATCCCGCCTCCGCCCTGCGTTTTTTGCAAGTTCTCTATGCGTATTCTACACCATTTCCCGCGACTTGTAAATAGGAAAGCGGCTATATCAAAGGATGCTCTGAATAAACCGTCTGCGACTGGCGGTGGAACTTTTCCGCATTCTTTCTACCGAGCTTCTTCAAACAGTAGGCATTCGCAGAACAACAATATGAAGGAGAAGTTTCCCTGCTCAAAACAGTTCCGGAAAAACGTACTTGCACAGGGACCGGCGGCAGTAGCCCACAATGTGCCGTATCTTGGACTCCGATTTTCGCAACACTTAACAAGGAAAATGCTGTAATTTTAAAAAA
>CAZPRA010000085.1:0-6533 GCA_964588975.1 uncultured Oscillospiraceae bacterium
TACAGGCAAAGATTTTTCCGATATTCGCCCCGAAACAATACAGAAAATGAGCATAACCGTAGGTGTCGGCTATGCTCATTTTGAAATGTCAACTTGTGTAGCAATGGGGCGTTCACAGGCGTTATCCGTTGTTTCCTCTACGCCATTTTTACTCCATTTCTGCGTGAAACAGCATGGAGATACATTCATTTATGTAGTGGTCGATTGCTAGAAAAACACGCGCAAATTTCATTTTACGAAGTGTTCAATTTGTTCTTGAAATTTGCGTGGAAAAAATGACTTTACAGAACGCGGCTTTTCGGGTATACTGTAGAAGGAAATTTTTGCAACGGAGCTTGGAATATGATTCAATTTGAAGAATACAAGGTCAAACTCAACGACCTGAAACCGAAACTGGAGGATTTGAAGGCAGCATTTGTGCCCCAAAGTCTGCTTGACGAGCTGGAGCGGCTGCACGCAATGGCCGAAGCGCCGGGCTTTTGGGACGACCCTGCTCGTTCGCAGAAGGCCGTTATGCGCACCAAAACGCTCGAGGGCAAGCGCGACCGTTATGCCGCCATGGAAGGCACCTGGGACGACCTGATGACCATCTGCGAAATGGCGCTGGAGGAAAATGATGACTCCATGCTGGACGAGCTGCAAAGCGGCTATGCCAAGCTGGAAGCCGATATGGAAAAAGCACGGCTGGAGACGCTTCTGACGGGCGAATATGACCGCAACAACGCCCTTTTGTCCTTCCACGCCGGTGCCGGTGGCACCGAGGCGCAGGACTGGTGCTATATGCTCTACCGGATGTATACCCGCTGGGCGGAGGCGCATGGCTACGCCTATAAAATTCTGGACTATCTGGACGGTGACGAGGCCGGCCTGAAGTCCGCCGATATCATGATTGAAGGCGAAAATGCCTATGGCTTCCTTAAAAGCGAAGCGGGCGTGCACCGTCTGGTGCGTGTGTCTCCCTTTGACGCCGCCGGACGCCGCCACACCTCCTTCTCCGCCGTTGAGGTCATTCCGGAGATCGACGACGACGTTGAGGTCGAAATTCGCCCGGAGGATATTGAAATGCAGGTCTACCGTTCCTCCGGTGCCGGTGGCCAGCACATCAACAAGACGTCGTCTGCCGTCCGCCTGACGCATAAGCCGACGGGCATCGTCGTCGCCTGCCAGACACAACGCGACCAGTTCCAGAACAAAGAAAACTGTATGCGTATGCTCCGCTCGAAGCTTGTCGAAATCAAGGAGCGTGAGCACTTGGAAAAAATTTCGGACATCAAGGGCGTGCAGCAGAAAATCGAATGGGGCAGCCAGATCCGCTCCTATGTTTTCATGCCCTACACACTCGCCAAGGACACCCGCACGGCCTATGAGATGACCAACATCAACGCCGTCATGGACGGCGACATCGACGGCTTCATCAATGCCTACCTCACCTGCGCCGCCACCGGAAACTGGGCAACAAAATAATCAGAAAAACGCAAAATAAGGCTTGAAATTGCGAACGCTTTATGGTAAAATCATCATTACTGTGTGAAATTGCGTTCGACAGAACTTGAATTCGGCGTGCCGCCAGCCGTGAGCGCGGCATTTTATTGGAGGTTTTTAGAAATGGATGCTTTGAGAATTGTGCTTCTGGTATTGCAGATCATCTCCTGCGTTGTTCTGACCCTTGTGATTTTTTTCCAGAACAGCAAGGATGACGGGCTCGGCGCCATCGCCGGCAATTCCGATAACTATATGAAGGGCAAGAACGGCACGCTGGATGCCAAGCTGAACCGCTGGACGAAGTGGATCGCCGTGGCTTTCGTGCTGCTGACCCTTCTGGTTTCTCTGCTCTATACCGCTGCTTTGAGCTGATCTTCGTATTTTAAAAGCTGCTTCTCCATTTGAGGAAGCAGCTTTTTGATTTGCGTGTTCTGATAATAATGCGCCAAAATCTGCGAAAAATCGCAGCCGCTCTCGGCCATGGCTCTGGCACCGTACTGGCTCAGGCCGACCCGGTGGCCAAAGCCGCAGGTGGTGAAAATCACCTGTTCCCGGGTGGTTTCCACGGAAATATCCGTGGAACGCAGGGAAAACAGGCGGCGCAACGCCGTCCCCTGCACCGCGACGCCGCCGATGAAGACCGTGTCTATGCCGCCGCCACTTGTGTAGCTGACCGAGCCGAACCATGCCTCCGGCGTACCGGACAGATTGGCCTGCGGATAGGCGTCTTGCAGCATTTTGGCAAATTCCGACGCGGAAACACTCACCTGCTCCGTATAGCGTGGCGCATCCTCCTCGCCAGGACTGCTGACGCTTTGCAGATAAGGAACCTCTGTGCCCCAGACCGCTACTGCCGCCTCCGTCTGGCCGCCGGAGCAGGAGAAAAAGGTCGCCTCGATGAGCTGCCCGTCATAGGTCAAAACCAGCCCATCCGTCTGGCTCACCGCCTCCTGCGCACGCTCCACCGCTTCCCTGTCAAAGTCCTCCGGGTCTGCCCAGCCCTGACAGCAGGCAGCGTCCGTGCAGATATGCGCCCAGGTGTGCTTGTCGCTCTGCGCCTGGCGCAGGGCAAAGGTTCGCGAGGCGACAGTCTGTGCCTTGAGCGCCTCCATGGGAAAGTCCGTTGGCATTTCCGCCAGCAGAACACCAACCAGATAGTCTCCAAGGGGCATTTGCCGGATCTCGTCGCCCTGCTCCACCTGCAAAAGCAGCGTGTCTGCCGAAGGCTCTGCCGTCCGGCTCAGGCTTTGCGCGGAAACGTCCGCACTCTGCGCAGAGACTTCCGGCTCAGAGGCGGTGTTTTTCGCTTCCTTTGGCGAAAAAAGAGCAATGCCACCGACAACAAGCGCTCCAAGGCACAGAAAAGTAATCAAATAACGTTTCATTTTTCCTCCAATCTTGACGTATGGCTGATTTTTTGATAGAATAAGCTAAGATTTTTCATTCGGGGTGATACCATGCAAGACAGCGCTTACCGTGATTTCATTCACACTCTATGCGCGGACTACCGAATTCATAACAGCTTAAATGAGGAAGCAAGGAGCAACAGCAGCATCAAGCGCGGACTGCGCAATGACGACGGCACCGGTGTGATGATCGGCTGCACCAAGGTCGGCAACGTTTTGGGCTACCGTCTGGTGGACGGCGAGCGGGAACCCATGGAGGGACGGCTGATCTATCGCGGCTACGATTTAAGCGACTTGGTGGACGCCTATGTCCGCGAGGGTCGCTTTGGCTTCACCGAGGTTGCATATCTGCTTCTGTTCGGCCATCTGCCGAACGCGCAGCGCTATGAACAGTTTGCAGCCCTTCTCAATGACCACACGGCTCTGCCGGAGAATTTCACAGAGGATATGATCCTCAAGCAGCCCAGCCGGGATGTGATGAACAAGCTTGGCCGTTCCGTGCTGTCGCTGTATTCCTCTGACCCCAATCCCGACGAGCTTTCGGTGGAAAACATGATGCGCCAGTCCATTGAGCTGGTGGCTCGTTTTCCCGTGATCGTGGCCTATGCCTATGTGGTCAAGCGGCACTATTTTGACAACGACAGTCTCTATCTTCACCGTCCTGACCCCTCTCTCTCCGCAGCGGAAAACTTCCTGCGCATGATCCGCCCGGACAAGCAATATACCCGCGAGGAAGCAAGACTGCTGGATCTGTGCCTGGTCTGCCATGCAGAGCACGGTGGCGGCAACAACTCCACTTTCTCCTGCCGCAGTGTTTCTTCCACCGGCACGGACACCTATTCCGCCATTGCTGCGGCGGTGGGCTCTCTCAAAGGCCCCAAGCACGGCGGTGCCAATGCCCGGGTGCTCCAGCAGTTTCAGGACGTGAAAAAAAACGTCCGCGACTGGACGGATGATGCGCAGGTGGCCGACTATGTCCGCCGCATTCTCAAAGGCGAAGTGGGCGACCGCAGCGGGCTGGTCTATGGCATGGGTCATGCGGTCTACACGCTCTCCGACCCCAGAACCGTCATTTTGAAGCGTCAGGCCAGAACGTTGGCGCGTCAGCGTGGGATGCTCGACGAGTTGGAGCTGATGGAGGCCATTGAGCGGGTCACGCCCGAGGTCTTTTCTCAGGTCACGGGCAAGGAAAAGGTCATGTGCGCCAATGTGGATATGTATTCCGGCCTGATTTATCAAATGCTGGATATTCCCCCGGAGCTGTTCACGCCGCTGTTCGCCGTGGCGCGTATCACCGGCTGGTGTGCCCACCGGATGGAGGAAGTCCTCACCGGCGGCCGGATCTACCGTCCGGCATATAAGCCGCTCATCCGCTACCAAAAATATGTCCCCATAGCCGAGCGATGAGAAAGAAGCACTTCCCTTTTTGCGTAGGAAGTGGTAAAATAAAGAAAAAATGAAAGGGTGATCTCCATGAAAAAACTGCTCAAAGGCGGCACCGTGATCAATGCCGACGGCCAATGCAGAGCCGATGTGCTCATCAGCGGCGAAACCATTGAGGCAATCGGTGAAAACCTGAGCTGCGATGGTGCCGAGGTGGTCGATGTCAGCGGCAAGCTGCTTTTCCCGGGCTTCATCGACGCCCACACCCATTTTGACCTGGACGTGTGCAACACCACCACGGCGGACGATTTCCGCACCGGCGGCCTGTCTGCGCTTCGCGGCGGCACCACCATGGTCATCGACTTTGCCTGTCCCAATAAAGGAGAAAGTCTGCAATACGGCCTTGACCTCTGGCACAAAAAGGCCGAGGGAAAAACCGCCTGTGACTATGGCTTCCACATGACGATCGATGACTGGACGCCGGAGATCATCGAGGAATTGCCCAAAATGTTTGAGCAGGGCATCAGCTCCTTTAAAATGTACATGACCTATCCCGCCATGATGATCGGTGACGAGGATATGTTCCGGGCTCTGCGGAAGATGAAGGAGCTTGGTGGCATTGCCGGCGTGCACTGCGAAAATGCCGGCGTGATCGACGCTCTGATTGCAGAGAAAAAGACCGCCGGAGAGCTCTCTCCCGCAGCCCATCCCGAGTGCCGTCCCGCACTTCTGGAGGCGGAAGCCATTGGCCGACTGCTGAAGATGGCGGCTCTGGCCGATGTGCCGGTGGTCATCGTTCACCTTTCCAGCGAAGACGGCCTGAAAGAAGTCCGTGCCGCCAGAGCCAGAGGCCAAAAGGTGTTTGTTGAGACCTGCCCGCACTATCTGCTGCTGGACGACAGCCGCTACCGTCTGCCGGATTTTGAGGGCGCAAAATACGTCTGTGCGCCGCCTCTGCGGAAGCCGTCTGACAATGCCGCGCTCTGGGAAGCGCTTGCGCAGGGCGAGATCCAGACCGTTTCCACTGACCATTGCAGCTTTACCCTGAAGCAGAAGGATGCCGGCCGTGCAGATTTCACCAAAATTCCGGGCGGTATGCCGGGCGTGGAGACGCGTGGCGTTTTGATGTATACCTTCGGCGTGGCCGCCGGAAAGATCGGCGCAGAAAAAATGGCCGAAGTCCTTTCGGAAGCACCTGCCAAACTCTATGGTGCCTATCCCCGCAAAGGGCGTCTGGCCGAAGGCGCAGACGCGGATATCGTGGTCTATGACCCCGAGGGCGAAAGCCTCATCACCGCCGATGACCAGTTGGCAAACGTGGACTATGCACCCTATGAAGGCACAAAAATCGCCGGACGCATCGCTCAGGTCTGGCTGCGTGGTGCGCTCAGCGTGGAAAATGGCCGCGTGCTCGGTCAGCCCGCCGGACAGTATATCCCCCGGGGCAAATCCTGCCTGTAAGCTTTCCCAATCTCCATTATGAACAATTTTCCCTCCGGCGATACTTTCGCCGGAGGGATTTTTATGGTGAAAGGAAATACAATGCAGGTCATTGTTCTCCGTCCCCCGGACACGGAGCTGTTCGAGCAGGCCATCTTTTTTCTGAAAGAGGACGCGCTGGAAAAGCACGGAGTGGGGGAACGGGAACTGCTGGAGCAGGCGCGCCGCCTGACGGAAGGCCCCATCCGCCGGGACAGACGGCGCAAGGGGCATCTGCCGCCGCTGCTCTGGCTGGGAATGGGCGCCGCACCGGTGGCTCTGGCATGGATCCTGACCCTGCTGCTGTGACAAAAAAGGGGGCTGTCTCACTAACACAGTGAGGCAGCCCCTTTTTCAGTTTGTCAAAAAGTGATTCTTTCATGCACTGGCGCGGGAGCGCCTCTGGCTCCCCTGTGTAAGGGGAGCTGGCACGCGAGCAGCGTGGCTGAGGGGTTGCTCCTGTAAAATATTTCGTATCTATTGGAAAAGATTGAAAAAATGCAACTTTTTAAACACAACCCCTCCGGCGAAAATCAAAGATTTTCGCCACCTCCCCTTACACAGGGGAGGCTTTGGCTCAGTACGAAAAACGGAAACGAAACCTTTTTTGACAGTCTGAGGGACTGCCGGTGCAGTCCCTTTTTGCGGTATATTATGCCTTCAGGCAGGCTTTGTGGTAAATTTTCTTGCCCTTGCGGAGCTTTACACCCTGCTTGAGCTGCTGGGCAGAAAAGCTCAGGTCGAGTCCCGTGACCTTTTCGTCATCGGCAAACACGCCGCCCT
>CAZPRA010000086.1:0-6479 GCA_964588975.1 uncultured Oscillospiraceae bacterium
CATTGCAGGTGTTGCCGCCGATGGTGCCGATGTTGCGGATCTGCGGGCCGCCAACCTGATCGACCGCTTCGCCAAGGACGTTGATGTACTTCTGAATGATGGGGTCTTTGGTGATATGGGAGAAGCTGGTCAGGCTGCCGATACGGATGTTTTCGTTCTCGTCAATGGAAACGCCGCGCAGCTCATCCAGCATGAAAATGGAGATCAGCTCCACACCGGCGCGTTTACCCTCGCGCATCTGAACCAGAACATCGGAGCCGCCGGCGATGATGTGGGCTTGGGGATGCTCCTGACGCAGGCGGACGGCATCCGCCACGCTTTGGGATTCGTAATAGGCTTTCATATCATACATGGCTTAGTTCTCCTTTCTCCAGGGGGTCGTTGATGAGGCCTTCCTCGGAAAAACGCTTGAACAGGATATGCGGCGTCATGGGCGTGGCGTCCACCTCGACGCCGGTGGCGTTGAGGATGGCGTTGCGGATGGCCGGCGCAACGGGGCAGGCAGGCGGCTCACCGAGAGCCTTGGTTCCGAAGGGATTGGTGGGCTCGGGATTTTCCACAAACTGCGCTTCCAGATGTGGGTGATCCATGGTCGACGAGAGCTTGTAGTCCAAAAGGTTATTGTTCAACGCCTGACCGGTCTTTTCATCATAAAGGAGCTGCTCAGACAGGGCATAGCCAATGCCCATGGACATACCGCCATGCACCTGCGCCGCTGCAAGCTGGGGATTGATGAGCTTGCCGCAGTCGTGCACGTTGATGATTTTGTCCACCGTGACCCGGCACATGGGGATATCCACCGTGACCTCGGCGCAGCAGCAGCCGAAGGAATAGGCGTTGTTGCGGATCTGGTAAGTAGACTCGGCGGTGATGTGCTCGGAATGGCTCAGACTATAGAAGGCTTCCGTAGCCAGATCCTTCAGGCTCATGAGCACGCGGCCATCCGTGGTGCGCACAACGTTGCTGTCGATGATGTCCAGATTGGCGATGGCTACGCGGGTCAGCTCGTTGGCATATTTGATAATCTTGTCCTTGAGAATGTTGCCAGTCTGGGTGATGGAGAAGCCGCAGACATAGGTCTGGCGGGAGGCGTAGGCGCCAAGGCCGAAGGGCGTGACGTCCGTGTCCTGATTGGAAATGACGTGCACATCGCGATAGTCCTTCAGGCCGACCACATCGGCAGCCATCTGGGCATAGGCGGTGTCTGCGCCCTGACCGATCTCCGTTTCGCCCACCTGAAGCTGGATAGAGCCATCCTGATTGAGCACCATGCGGCAGGAGGAGTGCTCCAGAGAGATGGGCCAGACGGCGGTGTTATACCAGAAGGGGGCAATGCCGATGCCCTTGCGGATGTCGCCGGTCTGGTGGGAATATTCCTCGTGCTTGCGGTCATAGTCCATATAGGCAATGGCCTTGTCAAAGCACTGGTTGAAGGAGTCGTAGTAGTTTTCGTTCTTGCTGAAGCCGTCGACGAAGCCAACGGGCATGATGTGCTCCCGGCGGAATTGCAGGGAATCCACACCCAGACGGCGGCAGATATCCTCAATGTGGCATTCATGTGCCCAGGACGCCTGCGGCATACCATAGCCACGCATGGCACCGGCCACGGTGCGGTTGGTATAGACGGTGTAGGCGTCGCAGTCGAAATTGTCGCAGGGGTAAAGCTGCGGGAAGGAGCCCATGGCCTTGGCCACGATGGAATGGCCGTGGGAGGCGTAAGCGCCCTGATTGGAGAACAGCTCCGCTTTCCGGGCAACGAAGGTGCCGTCCGGCCGCAGCCAGGAAATCAGATGGAAGCGGATGGCATGGCGCACACGGTTGGAAGTGAAGGTGTCCTCCCGGGGAATATCCAGCTTCACCAGGCGTCCACCAAGCTGCATGGACAGCCACGCGACCAGCGGCTCATACAAGGTGTCCTGCTTGTTGCCAAAGCCGCCGCCGATATAGGGCTTGATAATGCGGACGCTGCCCCAGTCAATGCCAAGCGCCTGACCGACGGTGCGGCGGACGATGTGCGGGATCTGCGTGGAGGACACCACCACGATCTTGCCGGATTCCTGATAGGCATAGGCAATGTGGTTTTCAATGTGGCAGTGCTGCACCGTCGGGGTGTCGTACCACTTGTCCACGCAAATGAGGCCGGGTTCTTTGATGGCTTCCTCATAGTTGCCCTTGCGGATTTGGGTGTGTTTGAGGATGTTGTTGGGGAATTCTTCGTGGATCTGAGGTGCACCGTCTTTCATAGCTTCCTGCACATCCAGCACAAAGGGAAGCGTTTCATACTCCACCTTGACCAAGCGGGCAGCCTGAGCAGCGGCCACTTCGTTTTCTGCCACCACTGCCGCAACATCGTCGCCATAATAGCGCACATGGCGGTTGAGAAGATGACGATCAGCCACATCCTGATGTGCTTCTTCCACTGACCATGGATGGCCTGCCGTGGGGAAAGCAATGTCAGGAACATCAAAACAGGTGAAAATTTTGACGACGCCGGGAACCTTTTCCGCCTCGGAAATATCCACGGACTTGACATAGCCGTGGGCGATGGTGGAGCGCACCACACGGGTCACCAGTGCGTCCTTGCCGCACAGGTCATCCGTGTACTTTGCTCTGCCTGTAGCCTTGTCGAAGGCATCGACGCGGGCTACGCTTTTGCCGACATTCATAGTATGGAAACCTCCTGCTCGTTTTTGGAACGAATGGACAAAAAAGTGCCTCGTTCACCACTTCTGTTGTGAGTATATCACAAAGAATGTAGAATTGAAAGAAGTCTCGTTATCCTATTTTTAATATAACGAAAGAATTTCGCCATTGCGAACAGAAAATGCTTGGAAAACCGCCAAATTGGGCTATAATAAGGGAGAGAATTGGCAAAGGAGACAGGATCTTGGAGCAGAACAGACAAATTGGCTGCCTGATCATGGCGGCAGGAAACGCCACACGCTTTCAGTCCAACAAGCTCGCGGCAGAGCTTGGCGGCAGAAGCCTGATCCGCCGGGCAATGGAAGCGGTACCAAAAGATTTGTTTTCCCGCGTTACGGTGGTCACGCAGTATCCACCCGTAGCGGAAATGGCGCATTCCTTTGGCTTTGAAACGGTTGAAAATGAAGCGCCCGGCCTCGGCCTGAGCCACACCATTGCGCTCGGAACGCAGGCGATGGCCGAATGTGACGCCATTTTATATCTGGTGTCCGACCAGCCCATGCTCTCGCCTTCGTCCATCCGGCTCGTGGTGCATGAGTGGCTTGCGCATCCGCAGAGCATTTGCGCCGCCGCCTTTCAGGGCAGACGCGGAAATCCCTGCATTTTCCCCAGAGAATTTTTCCCGGAACTGGAAGCCCTCACAGGCGACCACGGTGGAAGCAGCGTGATCCGCAGACACCCGGAGCGTTTGCGCACCGTGGAAATTCCGGAGCTGGAATTAACGGACGTGGACACGCCCAAGGCGCTGGTCGACCTTGCGGAACGGCTGGATGAGGAAACATAAGCAAAAAACGGCCCTGCTCTGCGCCCAAAAAAGCGCAAAGCAGGGCCGTTTTTCAAGAGCCAGCGTTGGAAATATACGCAGCGAACTGAGAAATGCCGGTGCTGCGGGCGATATAATAGCGGTTGACCAGATAGGGGTCATCGGCGGTAGTGTACATTCCGCCGACCATTTTCAGGCCAAAGCTATAGTGCTCCCGGGCGACCTTCAGCGTGGTGCTGCTGTATTTCCCCGTGGGATAGCAAAGAACGTAAGGCGTCTTTCCCGTGATACGGGAGAGAATTTTTTTGCTCTCGAGAAGGTCGAACTCCAGTTCTTCTTCGCTCATGGCGGACAGATCGCCATGGGAATAGCCGTGGGACTGGATGGAAACAAGGCCGGAGTCAGACATCTCCCGAATTTGCTCCTCAGTGAGCTTATGGGCAATGCCCACCGTATCCTTGGCAATGACAAAAACCGTGGCCTTCACGTTATATTTCTTCAAAAGCGGAAACAGCTCGGTATAGTTGTCATCATAGCCGTCATCAAAGGTCAAAATGACCGGCTTGTCGTAGTCCTCCAGGTGCGCCAGATCCTCAAACCAGATGGGGTCATAGCCGTTCTCCACCAGATATTTGAGCTGTGCCTCCATGCTCTTTGGGCTGACGAACAGCTCGGAATAGCCCCAGCAGTCATCACTCACGGCGTGGTACATCAGAACCGGGACATTCACGTCGCCCTCAAGTTCAAAGGCTTTGGCGCCTGTGGTGATATAAATGCCGCCATAGGTGTCATCTACCCACGCAGGATAGCCGAAATCCTCCGCAAATTCATAAATGGGCACATAGAGCTTGCCGTTCAGAACCATGTCATAGCATTTTTCGCCCACGTTCACCGAAAGGCCGTCCGGTGCAAGGGAAACAAGCGCCTTGTCCGAAGCAAGGGCGCAGCCGTCCTCCGTCAGCCCCAGCGCAGAAAGATACGCCTCTGCCTCCACCAGAATGGTGTCATCCCCTTCCAAAACGAAGGTGCTCATGCGCACGGCGTTGACGATGAAAACCTTGCCGCTTTCGAAAAGCTGTGGTTCCGGAGCAGCCGACTCCGTGGGCGCTTCGCTATACGGCTCCGGAGAGGCCGTTGAAGGCTCCGAGGCTTGCGTCTGGGAAATGTCCGCAGTTGTCGTCACGGACGGAACGTCGTCAGGCTCCTGCTGAGAATGGCCAAAAATCGCCGCCATCAGCAGCAAAAGTGCCACCAAAAGCAGAGCCAGAAGAACAATCAGAGCTTTCTTCATGGCTTATTTCTCGGCCAGGATCTTGTTCAGCTCGTGCATGAAGCTGTTGATATCCTTGAACTGGCGATAAACTGAGGCAAAGCGGACATAGGCCACCTCGTCCAGTGGCTTCAGCCGTTCCATGACCAGCTCACCAATGTGGCCGGTGCTGACCTCTCGATCCAGAGAATTCTGCACGATCTGCTCAATCTCCGCCACGGCGGACTCCAGATCAGCCATGCTCACAGGCCGCTTTTCACAGGCACGAACCATACCCCGGAGAATTTTGTTGCGGTCAAAGGACTCGCGGCTATTGTCCTTTTTGACCACGGCGATGGGCAGACTCTCCACCGTTTCATAGGTGGTGAAGCGCTTCTGGCAGGACAAACACTCCCGGCGGCGGCGAATGCTCAGGCCGTCTTCGGAGTGTCGCGAGTCCACGACCTTACTTTCCTGATAGCCGCAATAGGGACACTTCATATCTTTCGCTCCTTCTTTTGCACAATATCTGGTTGTATTCTATCAAATGCGACACGAAATGTCTATCTCTTTTTCAAATTTTGTTGAGCGCATCGCTCACGACCTCCCGCAGCGTGCAGGGCGTTACGGTATTGCGGCTCAGGCAGGCCAAAAGTCCCTTCGTCCATTGCCGCGAGCCGGAGATGTGCGAAACGGTCGCTCTCTCCTTTTCGCCTTCCAGCTCCACCGCGATCCCATAGCCGTTTTCATCCTGCAACAGGTAGTAGCTGAGGCGCATTTGAGTGCCGTCTTCCCGTTTGGCCGTCCTTCGGTCATAAAACAGCTTTTTCTCCATAGCTGCTCTCACCTCCGGCTCCTATTGAAGCACAAAAAACCGGCATTTCCTGTCGACGCCTGTCGGATTTTCATTTTCCAAAAAACGTTCCCGTGAACCGGCAAAGTCCACGGGAACGCTTTTTATTAAACATTAAATAAGAAATTGACAATGTCGCCGTCCTTCATAACATAGTCCTTGCCCTCGCTGCGGAACAGTCCCTTGGCCTTGGCGTTGGCGATGGTGCCGCAGGCTTTGAGGTCATCGAAGGCGACGGTCTCGGCGCGAATAAAGCCGCGCTCAATATCGCTGTGGATCTTACCGGCTGCACGCGGCGCCTTGGTGCCCTTCGTGATCGTCCATGCGCGCACTTCGTCATCACCGCCCGTCAGGAAGGAGATGTAGCCCAGAAGATCGTAACTGGCATGGATCAGGCGGTCAAGGCTGCGCTCGGTCAGACCAAGCTCCTCCATGAACATCGCAGCATCCTCGTCGTCCATCTCCGCAATTTCTTCCTCGAATTTTGCGGCGATGGGCAAAACGGCAGCACCCTGTTGAGCAGCAAGCTCCGCCAATGCCTGATAATTGGGGTTGCTTGCATAGTCTGCCATGTCGTCTTCGGCCATATTTGCAACATAGATGACGGGCTTGACGCTCAAAAGGCCGCCGTCCTGCAAGATATCCCTGTCCTCGTCGGTAAATTCATAGGAGGATGCAGGCTTGCCCTCGAGCAAATGATCCAGCAGGGATTGACACATTTCGACCTCACGCTTGGCCTTCTTTTCGCCGCTCTTGGCGGCCTTCGTCGCCTTATCCAGACGGCGCTCGACGACCTCGATGTCAGCCAAAATCAGCTCGACGTTGAGATTGTCGGCATCCCGGGCAGCGTCGGCAGCCTCCGTGAACATCTCGTCATTTTCAAAGCAGCGAACGATGTGCACCAGCGCATC
>CAZPRA010000087.1:0-6478 GCA_964588975.1 uncultured Oscillospiraceae bacterium
GGTGGGGCAGGGGATGTTATGGTCTTCCACAAAGGCTTTCAGCTCGTCATTGGAGAAGGCGTCAATGGGCTTGGGCAGCTCCACGCCGTTATCATTGCAGAAATTTTCAATGAGCTGGTCAGCGCGGAACCGTTCCTTGCACTCCCGGCAGTCCATCAGAGGATCGGAGAAGCCACCCAGGTGGCCGGAAGCGACCCAAGTCTGCGGATTCATCAAAATGGCCGAATCGAGGCCGACGTTATAGGGGTTCTCCTGCACGAATTTCTTCCACCAAGCGCGCTTGATGTTGTTTTTCAGCTCCACACCCAGAGGGCCATAGTCCCAAGTGTTGGCAAGGCCGCCGTAAATTTCGGAACCGGCAAAGACATAACCCCGGTTTTTGCACAGGGCAACGATCTTTTCCATGGTTTTTTCATTATTTTTCAGCATATTTCTGCCTCCAAAATCAATAATTCTCTATTATGATATTATAATCCTTCCGTCGCCCGCTGTCAACCGATACAATTTGATTTCTTTCAAAACTTGCGGCTTGCAATATTACATCGCAAGCCGCAAGCATTTTCATACTGTTATGAAATTTCTTGTCCCATTTCCGGCCAATGGCAGGGAAAAGCATCGAGATCACTCTAGCGGCACCAGAGAAGCATGGATTTCATTTCCTGCAAAGTGCATTGTCCAGCCAAATGCCCAGAGGGAACCATCTTTCCCAAAGAAGGGACACGGGGCGGCCAGTCCAAGCTCCTCATACTCCACCGTGTTGATCTGGCGGTTTTGCGTTTCCACTGTTTCGATGTCCCTGTCATCGGTTGGCATATAAAAGCCATAACGGTTATTGTAGAATTCGGCCATTTGCGCTTCCACATTCTTTTCCACGAATTCTTCCATGGTGATTCCGGCAACTGCCAGAATTTCCTCTGCCGTAGCAAGGCGGCACTTTTCAATGTCGATGGTATAGACCTTGTAATCTTCCACGCCGAGGGGATTCGCATTTTTATCGGCGCCGCACATGGTAATGATCACTGTGAGGAACTCATGGGCGAAGTAGTATTCATAGGTGATGTTCGAATCGGAATGTTCGTTAATCAATTCGGCAATCTCAGCATTGAGCGCTTCGATGTAAGGCCCTGGCATTTCTATTACCGGCAGCGAATAGCTGCGGCTGTATTCTTCGTCGTATACGCCAGTGAAGGTGCTCGTGCCTTCATAACCGGTGGACACCTTGGCCTCTACGGGGCCGTCCGGCGTCCAGGCAATTTCGACTTCAATTTTCTGCGTTTCGTTATTGGGTTCTTCGGTTTCCGGTGCTGGCTCATCCGTTTCCGGCGCAACGTCCTGCGTGGAGATGGACTCGTTTTTGGAGTCGTCCTGATTTTCTTCCGGTTTGGCACAGGCGCACAGGCTCAGAAGCAGCGCCACGGCCAGGAGCAGTGCTGCAATTTTGATGAAGTGTTTCATTGTGTTTTCCTACTTATAAAGCTGTTTTGTTTTCCGCTGCGGTTTTCTGTTCGAACTGCTTTTTAGACGCCACGAAATTTTTAAAGTTCCGTCTTTTTTGGGAAAAATTCTGAGCGATGAGAAAAATGCCTGTCGATACAGTATGTTTAAAAAAATAGCGACGTTCAAAAAATAATCTTGCAAATTGCTATTGATTTTTTTGGAAAGATGTTGTAAAATACACGTGAGGTTCCTAAAAATTTTGAGATAATGGAGCGTGGATTTATGAGAAACGGAAAACAAATAAGCAGTTACCAGCGTGGTGTGGCCTCGCTGGTCATATTGGCATTGCTGGACAGAGATGACATGTATGGCTATGAGCTGGTGCAGACCATGAATGAGATGAGCGGCGGCGCAATCCAGTCGCAGGAGGGGTCGTTATACCCTGTTTTGTATAAGCTGGAGGAAGCCGAGTTAATCACCAGCGAAAAAGTGCTCTCGGGAAGGCGTATGATTCGGGTGTACTATCACATTGAGGAAAAGGGCCGGAAACGCCTGAAAGAGCTGATTGCGGAATACGAGCGCGTAACGCAGGGCGTTTTCAAAATCGTTTACGGAGATAACGCGAAAAAATAAAACAGAGTCGTGCAGTTCGGAAATAGTGCCGCAGTGTTTGCTCGTGCTTGCGCGACGCCGATAGCAATGTAAAATAATGCGATTAACGGCCGGGACGCCTCCTGAGAGACGCCCCGGCCGTTTTTGCGCATTGCGCACGATTATGTGATGGGAATGATTTTCCAATAGAATTCAGCGCCGGCGAAGGAACCAATTGGAGTGATGATGCTCAGGCCGCCGTTTTCGTTGACAAACAGGGGCATATCGGGGCAGATCACATCGTCACTGATGGTGGCCTCCAGAAGTTCCCAATAGTAGTCATCCTGCTCAACTCCCATGCTGCTTGCCTGGGCGACAAAGAACGCCTCAGCAGCGGCCTGTGCCAAATCCAGAAATTCGTACATTTCCATGTTAAACTGGTTTAAAAGCTCTGCGTTGGAGAGGCGAGCGCCGGTGAGGGAGTCAAAGTTATAAACCTTATATGACCAGCTATCGCCGGGATGGAGGCAGGAAACGATCAGCGCAAAGCGATCCCCATTGGCAATGAGCTGCCATTCGATCTTATAGCAGATAATGGACACATCACTGGCAATGTGCCCCTGTTCTTCCTCTACGATGGGGCTGTAATGCTCTGCAATTTCCCGGTTGATGGCAAGGGCATCGGGAGTGTCGCAGTTGATTTGTGGAACGTGGTAAGAGCCGGTGTAGCCGTAAGAATCCGACAGCTCCAGCGCATACAGCTCCGTGATAGGGTCGTTCATGTCCATGGCAGGAGCGTCCGTGGGCTGAATTTCCGGCTCCTGCGTGGTTTCGGGCTTTGGCTTTTGGGTTTCGGTAGTGTGGCGGTCGGTATCCTGGTCAGTGGAAGGGAGACGGCTGGTGGTGATCAGAGCGCAGCCGGACAGACTGCCCACCAGAAGCAGGAACGCCAAAAACAGACAAACATATTTTTTCATAAAAAAATCCTCCTTTTTCAGTGTGCCGAAAAAACCTGATTGCTATTTTTGCAGATTGCCACGACCGCTATCGCGGTCTTGCAATGACAATCCTATTGCATATAGTGTACCGTTTCCGTGGGGAAATGTCAAGGAAAACGGCGCTTTCAAGGGATTTGACGGAGGAAACGCAAAAAAGTTCCCGGGTTCAAAGGCCGTGAGCACATTTTTGTGGTGTTGACTTTTCGACAAAAAATTGGTATATATGTGGGTGGAAAAGGGAAAGGGGGACAAGTATGTCTCACTCTAAGCGCGTGCTTGACTATCTGGTCATCGCTCTTTCGGCGGTGCTTCTGGGTCTGAGCTATCATCTTCTGGTCTACCCCAACGATTTTGCGCCGGCGGGAATTCCGGGTTTTGCCACCATGCTGCAATACCTCTGCGGAATCAACGTCGGCTATATGACCGTTTTGATCAATGTGCCGCTGGTGATTGCGACCTATTTTCTTGTGGGCAAGGAATATGCTCTCCGGTCGGCTGCGTTTTCGCTGGTGCTCTCTGTGACGCTGGTGCTTTTGGACTATGTGCCGCTTGAGCGATTTGTCTACGCCACGGAAAACGGCACCAGCATTATCATGGCGCCGGTTGCGGCAGGTGTTGCTTCCGGTTTTTGTTATGGCACGGTCATGCGGCGCAACGGCTCCACCGGAGGCACGGATCTCGTGGCGGCGCTGGTGCAGAAGCGCTATCCGGAATATAATCTCCTGTGGATCATCTTCGGCATAAACGCGGCGGTCGCAGGTGCGTCCTATTTCGTCTATGGCTTCCAGCTTGAGCCGGTGATTATGTGTCTGGTCTATAGCTTCCTGAGCAGCCAGGTCAGCGATATCATGCTCAAGGGCTTCAAGGAAGCGGTAAAATTCGAGATCATCACCGATCAGCCGGAGGAGCTTGCAGCCGCTTTGCGGGAAAATCTGCATCACGGCGTGACGGAGCTGCCCGCCAGGGGCAGTTTTTCCGGCATGGAAAAGACACTGCTCATCTGCGTGGTCAACAAGCGCCAGATCGTCCAGTTCCAGAAAATTCTGAACAAATTCCCCGGTACCTTTGCCTACCTTTCCGGTGTGAAGGAGACAATGGGCAATTTCCGCCATGTGAAATAAGGCGGGCTTTCCAAAAACAGCAAATGCCGCACGGCCAACAAAGGCTGTGCGGCATTTTTAGCTCTAACGTTTGGGATAGGGGGTGCGCACATCTGTCCGACCCAGCAGATAGTCCGTGCTGACACCGTAAAAATCTGCCAGACGACTCAAAGCCTGAGTGGAAATGTCGTTCTCTCCCGTTTCATATTTGGAATAGCCTGTTTGCGACATTCCAAGAATTGCGGCAAGCTGCTTCTGCGTCAAGTCCTTATCTTCTCGCAAATCCCGCAGACGAGGATACATGATCATCACCTCGGCTACATTATGGCATAATCTATTTCAGATTATTGACATTCAGCCTGAAACAGGTTATAATCCGATGTGAATCACAAAATTAACATTCGGGAGAGGGGAATGGGGGATATGGCGGATTACCGGGAACTGTATTTTACGCTCTTTCGTGCGCTTTCTAAAGCCATAGAGGAGTTGGAGTGCCACAACTATGGAAACGCAGAGAAAATGTTGAAGCAAGCGCAGCTCCACACAGAAGAGCAGTACATAGAAATGGAGGATGAATAAAAGGACAAGCGTCTCTCAGCATTGGAGAAACCAATGGTGAGAGACGCTTTTGCACAGTATTGTTACATTTCCAGCAGGGCAGAGGCGACGCCGAAATAGACCAGAAGGGAGATGGCGTCGACAATGGTGGTGATGAAGGGGCTTGCCATCACTGCCGGGTCAAAACCCAGCTTTTTGGCGAGCATCGGCATGGTGCAGCCGATGACCTTGGCCACCAGAACGGTCAGCGCCATGGTGATACACACCACAAAGGCGATGGGAACGGTGATATCGTCATTGCCCATGAGCAAATAGTCTATCAGCATGATCTTGGCAAAACAGGCAACGGCAAGGGTAAGACCGCAGAAGAAAGCCGTCCGAACCTCTTTCCAGATAACCCGAAGCAGGTCGGAAAATTCCAGCTCACCCAGAGACAGGGCACGGATGACGGTAACGGAGGACTGGGAGCCGGAGTTGCCGCCCGTGTCCATGAGCATGGGGATAAAAGCGGTCAAAGCGACCTGCATTTTAAGGGCGTTTTCAAAAGACGTGATGATCAATCCCGTGAAGGTGGCCGACACCATCAAAAGAAGCAACCATGGGATGCGCTGCCTGAAAAGGTCAAGCGTTGTCGAACGAAGGTAGGTCTTGTCCGAAGGCGACATACCGCCCATGATTTCCATGTCCTCGGTAGCCTCGTCTTCCATGACGTCCATGGCGTCGTCAAAGGTGACGATACCCACCATGCGGTATTCCGCGTCCACGACGGGAAAAGCCAGAAAATCGTACTTCGAGAACATATGAGCGACTTCTTCCTGGTCGGTCATGGTGTCCACGGAGATGATGTTGGTTTCCATCAGGTCACTGATGAGGGTTTCATCGTCCTCGGCCAGAAGAAGATCTTTCACCGTGACCAGACCCACCAGAGTGCGGTCTTTGGTGACATAGCAGGTATAGATCGTCTCTTTGTCCACACCGGTGCGGCGGATGCGCAAAATGGCCTCCTCCACCGTCATGGCGGGTCGCAGAGAGACATATTCCGTGGTCATAATGGAACCGGCAGAATTTTCGGGATAGCGGAGGATCTCGTTGATCTCCTTGCGCATTTGCGGGTCGGCCTGCGAAAGAATTCGCTTGACCACGTTGGCGGGCATTTCCTCGACCAGATCGACCGCGTCGTCCACATACATTTCGCTGACGACCTCGCGCAGCTCGGTGTCGGAAAAGCCGCGAATGAGAAGCTCCTGCGCGTCAGGCTCCATCTCTACAAAGGTCTCGGCGGCCAATTCCTTGGGCAGCAGCCGGAATAAAATGGGCAAACGCTCGTCTTTGACCTCGTCAAAAATCCACGCGATATCCGCCGGGTTCATGGTGACGAGAATGTCCCGGACGGTGGAATATTTTTTCTCCGCCAGCAGCGCTTCAAGCGTGTTTGCCACGGAGACGTTGTGTTCTGCCATTGCTTTTTCCTCCTTCAATTCATATTGAAACGGTGAAGCAGGCAGCCGGTATTCATTTCAGGGAACGACTCTCACAGACGCAGAGCCTTCCCCGCCGACTTCGGCCTGCTGCTAACGCGCTACTCCCAGCGTCCATGATGTTCCCTCCTTCGTTCCTTCGTTTGTAAAATCGTACCCTATATTTTATTCCTTTTTTGCTTTTTTGTCAAGCGAGGCGACGGGTGTTTTTTTCTTTTTGGGGAAATGACCGGAATTCATGAGAGAAATGCTTCGAAAAAACGCGCCTAATCGGAAAATGCAACAATTTTATCAGATTTGCCCTAAAAGAGTTGCA
>CAZPRA010000088.1:0-6460 GCA_964588975.1 uncultured Oscillospiraceae bacterium
AAGCCTCCCCTGTGTAAGGGGAGGTGGCACGGCGAAGCCGTGACGGAGGGGTTGCCTGAATCAGCTTCGTTTTATACGAAGGCTTGTCGGGTGACGAAAGCTTTTCATCCCTCAGTCAAAATCTTCGATTTTGCCAGTTCCCTTTACACAAGGGAGCCTTGGGTACGCAAAAGCACGGTTTTTGACAATCTGAAACGGAACAATCGAGGTTATTACTTTTTATGTTGGATTTTCAAACCATCACGCCGGATCTGCGGGAGCGGATCCACCAAAATCTCTATCTTGCCCGGGGACACGGCAGCGAATATTCCTTTGCCAACCTCTTTTTCTGGGGCGACCAGAAGGTTGCCTTTCTGGAGGGAGAACCGGTTTTTCTCAGCCGCTTTGGAAGCTGGTATTCCTATCTTCTGCCTCAGGGCACCGACCTGCCCATGGCCATCTCCGCTTTGCGGGAGGACGCCCATGAGCGGAACATTCCCTTCCGGCTTTTTGGCCTGACGTCCCGGGAAATGGAGCAGGTCAGTCTTCGCTTCCCGGAGGAATTCTCCTTCCGGCCAATGCGGGACAGCTTCGATTATGTTTATGAGATCGACCGTCTGGCGGAGCTGCACGGGAAAAAGCTTCAGGCCAAACGGAACCACTGCAACCGCTTTGAGGCCAACTTCCCGGACTATGAAGTCATAACGCTCACGCCGGAGCTGCTTCCCCAGTGCCGGGAAATGGTGGCGCAGTGGTACCGCACCCACGAGGAAACCCATCCCGAGACCAATTTCGAGGGAGAAAAAATCGCTCTGAAGAAAGCTTTCGACCATTTCACTGCCCTGCACATGGAGGGAATCATCCTGAAAACCCGGGAGGGCATGGTGGCCTTTTCCATGGGCAACCGGATCCGGGAGAATACCTTTGACGTGAATTTTGAAAAGGCCATTGGAGAGATCAACGGAGCGTATCCCATGGTCAACCGGGAGTTTGCCCGGCAAATTCGGGGAAAATACCCCGCCGTTCGCTACCTGAATCGGGAGGACGACATGGGTCTGGAAGGTCTGCGCCGGGCAAAAGAGAGCTATTTTCCGGATGTTTTGCTTGAAAAATTTGTGGGTGAAGAACGATGAAGCAGGAGATACGTCTTGTAAAGCGTCAGGAACTTGGCGCCGTGACCGCTCTGTGGCAGACCTGTTTTGGAGATCCTCCGCAGGAGGTCAAGGCCTTCTGGGATGCGTTATATGACCATATTCAGGTCTTTGCGCTCTGGCAGGGCGCTTCGCCGCAGTCCATGCTCTGCGCTTTGCCGCTTACGCTGGTCGACCAATCCGGTCAGGAGCTTCCGAGCGTGTATTTTTATGCCATTTGCACCGCGCCCGAGGCACGCAAACAGGGCTTTTGCCGGGCGCTTATGGCCTTTGCCGAGGCACATTACCGGGAAAAAGGAGCAGAGTTTTCCTGCCTTGTCCCGGCGCAGAAGGCGCTTTTTTCCTTCTATGAAGCGCTGGGCTATGAAACGGTCTTCTGGCACCGACTCTATCGTGTGAGCGCCGCAGCCGGTGCAGCGGCAATTTCCGAGCTGACTGCGCAGGGCTATCAAAATCTGCGGCAAATGCAGCTATATGACGCCTTTACGGACTATCCTCTGCCGCTTTTGGAATGGGAACGCCGCATGGCGAAGGCCGGTGGCGGCGGGCTGTTTCGCGTGGAAACGCCGGAGGGAATTTTTTGCGCCGCTGCGGAAAAGAACGCCGATTTTTTGCACATCAAGGAGCTGCTGCCCGACAGCCCGGAGGCAGCCGCAGCCCTGGCCACCCATTTGAAGTGCCGGGAGGCGCAGGTGCGCACGCCGGGAACGGAACTGCCCTTCGGCATGGCAAAATCCCTTTCCGGCCGCAAAATGGTTCTATTTTCTTATCTTGGACTGGCCTTTGACGGATAATTATAGTGGAAAAAGCAAAAAAACTGTGATATAATCAAAAAATACAGGAAAAGGGAGGCGGAATGATGAACTTCGGCACATTTTTGGGCAACGACGGGCTGAAAAGCCGCCTGTCCCGTGCGGAGGAAAACCGCCGTCTTTCCCACTGCTATCTGCTCACCGGGCCGCAGGGCTCCGGCAAGCACACACTTGCCCGGCTTCTGGCCGCCGTCATGGAGTGCAGCCATCCGCAAAAGCGCCCCTGCCTTCAGTGCGCTCAGTGCAAAAAAATCATGGCCGGTACCCATCCGGATTTCGTCACCGTGGACGAGCCGGATAAGAAAAGCCTTTCGGTGAAGCTGGTGCGGCAGGCCTGTGCAGACCTTTACATCCGCCCGAACGAGGGCGCAAAAAAAATCTACCTCTTTCCCCGTGCGCACGACCTGAACCCCCAGAGTCAGAACGCCCTGCTCAAATGCATTGAGGAGCCGCCGGAATACGGTGCATTTCTCCTTCTAGCCGAGCACGCAGAGCGTCTGCTTCCTACCATCCGAAGCCGCTGTGCCGAGCTGCGACTGTCTCCCTTGCCGGAAGCGACGCTGGAAAAGGCTCTGGCCGAGCGCTTTCCCGGGCAAACGCCGGAGGCACTTTGCGCTGCAGCAAAACGCTGCGGCGGCTATCTGGGTCAGGCCATCGAGCATCTGGAGAATGCGGAAACGCTGCTTCCTCAGACGCAGACGCTTCTTGAGGCCTATGCCCGCGCAGATCAGGCCGGGCTCGTCCGTGCGCTGGTGCCTATGGAACGGCTGAAACGCGAGCAGCTTCAGCCCGTTTTAACGCAATGCCGGGAGCTGATTTGCAGCGCCCTGACGCGGCAGAAGGGACTGCCTGACCCCTATCCCGTCTGCGCACATCTGGCCGAAGGCCGCACCACCGGCGCCCTGATGGACGCCGCCGACACCTTCGCGCAGGCGCTCAGCTTCCTGAACGCCAACGTTTCCCCAGCCCACATCTGCGGTATGCTTACCGTTTCACTGTAAGGAGTTACTATGGATCAGACAAACGAAAAAAACACCCCTGTTATCGTCTGCGACGTGCAGTTCCGCAGCGGCAGCAAGGTCTACTATTTTGACCCCGGTGCGCTGAATGTCCGCACCGGCGACGAGATTATTCTCGACACCTCTCACGGTCTGGAATTTGCCCAGTGCGTTCAGGGCAACCACACCGTGACCCAGCGGGAGATCGTGGCGCCGCTGCGCCCGGTGCTTCGAATTGCCACCTCAAACGACAAAAAAATCAACCAGAACAACCGCATTCTGGAGAAAAAGGCGCAAGAGCTGTGCGCGAAAAAAATTGAGGAGCTGGGGCTGGTCATGCAGCTCGTCTCCACGGAATATGCCTTTGACGGCAGCAAGATCCTCTTTTTCTTCACCGCCGACGAGCGCGTGGATTTCCGGGAACTGGTGCGAATTCTCGCATCCAATCTCCATGCCCGCATCGAGCTGCGGCAAATCGGCGTGCGGGATAAGGCGAAAATGGTCGGCGGCCTCGGCATTTGCGGGCGACCGTTCTGCTGCCGGGAATTTCTGGACGATTTCCAGCCCGTCTCCATCAAAATGGCCAAAACGCAAAGCCTCAGCCTGAACCCCACCAAAATTTCCGGAACCTGCGGACGGCTGATGTGCTGTTTGAACTATGAGCAGGAGACCTATGAAGACCTCCTGCGCAACTGCCCCAAGCCGGAGTCTTTCGTGGACACGCCCGATGGCCGGGGTACCATCACCGATGTGAACCTTCTGCGGCAGAGCGTCAATGTGCGGCTGGAAAAGCAGCCGGACACCGTTGTGTGCCACAAAAACTGCGACATCTGCGTTCTGCGCAGCGGCAAGGCGCGTAAAACCGACGAGCCCATTCCGGACGATCTGGCGCCCATTTCCGGCGGAAAAGCCCATGCGCAGCGCGAAACAGCCTTTACCACCTATCTTGAGCCGGTGATTTTGCGCTCTCAGACAGAGCCGATCCCCGCCGTGGAGGGCCCTGCCGGGGAAAAAACGGGCGGAAAACGTCGCCGCAACGGAAAAAAGCACCGTCCAAGCGTGCAGGAGCAGCCGAAGCAGCCGGAAGCTCCTGTGGTCAAGGAGCCTGCCGCCAGCGGCAAAAAGGCCGAGCAGAAGCCGCAAAAGAAATCCGGCCAGAAGCCCGGCAAAAAGCCGGAGCAGCGGTCTGAAAACGTCAAAAAGCAGGAACCTGCGGCAGGAAGCCCCGCAGGCGCCGAGACGCAGAAGCCCAAGGGCGGCAAACGCCGCTATTATAAACGCCGCAAGCCAGGCGAAGGCAAACCCCAGCAGGGCTGAACCTGACGTCTACCACGCCGTTTGACACAGATTTCTGCGCGGCGAGTCATGACCCGGCCCAATAGCCACTTGCTGACAATTAAAATGACATCTATAAACAGATAAAAAAGGCGGCGATTAGAATGTACTGTCCAAAATGCGGAACGCAACTCAGTGACCAGGCAAAATTCTGCTCCAAATGCGGAGCCATGCTGAAAGCTCCGGCGCAAATGCCCTCTGTGCCTCAGCCGACTCCACCGGCACCGGTACAAACGCCACAGGCACCCGTGACGCAGCAAAGACCGCAGACTCCGGTTCAGGAGCCGGTAACGCAGCAAAAACCGCAGGCTCCGATCCGGCCGAACCCCCAAACGGCTGTGCCCGGCGAAACGCCTTCTCCGGCGCCGAAGAAAAAGAGCAAAGCACCGCTGATCATTGCGCTTGTTGCCGTTTTTGTGCTTCTTGCGGCGGTGGCTGCGTGGTGGTTCTTCCTCCGCGGAGGCGGAATCTTCAACCCGTCCAATGAGATCGAACAGATCACTCTGGCGCAGACGGAGATCACGCTGGAACCGGGCGAGACTTATCAGGTCGAATATGCCCTTTCGCCGGAGGAAGCTGAGGGCGAGCTGAAGTGGGAGAGCAGCGATGAGTCTGTGGCACAGGTCGATGACAAGGGCTGCATTACTGCCCTTGAAAGCGGTGAGTGCACCGTTGCCGTCACTGCGGACAGTGGCGCCAGGGCAAAGCTTACGGTTTGCGTTACGCTTTCTTCGGACGCAATTCCGGAAAGTCTGATCGGCACCTTCCTCTATATGGACAGCGATGCGGGCTACTATGCCCAGTACATCTTCTGGCAGGACGGCACGTTTGCCTTTAACATGGGCGAGCTTTCCTCCGGCAGCGGCATCGACGAGGATTACGGCACAGGTTATTTTACAGTCAACGGCGACGCGCTCACGCTCTATTTTGTCGGAGAGGACGGTTCCGTTTCTGAAACCATTGAGTATTGCTTCTCCTTCTCCGGCAGCACGCTCGTTTTGGAATTTGATGACCATGGCACCACGGAGTATTACAATTATCAGCGCATGGGTGAAACCGAAAATACAGAGACGACGCAGGAGCCGGAGCCCGTTGCAAACGGCAACGAATACGGCATCATCACCAAGCTTGCTCTGGTTACCGACTTTGGAACCATCGACGACAATTCCCTGAATCAGGCCTGTTGGGAAGGCGCCATGGCATGGTGCGAGGCCAACGACGTCGACTATGCCTACTATCAGCCGGCTATAGACTCCACCGACACTCTCGTTTCGTCCGTTGCTCAGGCTGTTGCCGAAGGTGCAAACGTCATTATTATGCCCGGCTACCTGTTTGGCAGCATTCTGATCGAGGCTCAGGATATCTATCCCGATGTTTACTTTATCGCTGTTGACGTTAGCGCCGGTGACCTGACCTATGACTACCTTACCTACTACGAGCCCTCGGCAAACACGGTCTGCATGACCTTTGCAGAGGAACAGACCGGTTATCTTGCCGGTTACGCTGCCGTCATGGAGGGCTACACCGAGCTTGGATTCTTGGGCGGCATGAATATTCCGATTATTGCCCGCTATGGTTATGGCTTCGTGCAGGGGGCTGATGCCGCTGCCGCGGAGCTGGGCATCAACATCAACATCAAGTACACCTACTGCAATTTCTTCTATCCAGACCCGGATGTCACAATTGAAATGGGCAGCTGGTATGAAGGCGGCACTGAGGTTGTCTTCGCTTGCGGCGGTGCTGTCTATCTCTCCGCAGTCGAGGCTGCGAACAACAGCGGCGGCAAGGTTATTGGTGTTGACGTTGATCAGAGCTACGTTGACAACTGTATCATCACCTCTGCCATGAAGGAGTATGGGAACGCGGTTCAATATGCTCTTGATCTGCTTGGCTCCGGCAACTGGAGCTCCATTGGCGGAAAGGCACTGACCCTCAGCCTTACGGACGGAGATTTTCTCGGCTTGCCGACTGCCGAAGGCTCGTGGCGTTTCAACCGCTTCACGCGAAGCGAATATGAGGCGGTAAAGGCGGAGCTTATGAACGGCACGCGCAAGGTTGACAACAGCTCCGACGATTCCGTCAAGCCCGTTACCACCAATGCGAATGTTGAATATATTGATTTTGATTAAAAGCATCCGGCCTGTGCAGAGCGCACAGGCCGGATGTTTAATGGGGATTTGTTGGG
>CAZPRA010000089.1:0-6368 GCA_964588975.1 uncultured Oscillospiraceae bacterium
GGGTCGAACGGACCGGAGAAGCAGAAGGACACGCTTTCCAAAGTTATTTTTTTTGCCGGCGCGTCAATGCCGTAGTCTTCTCTAAACCTCGCAAGGTCTTCTTTTGTAGGACGAAATCCTCGTTTGAAGGAAAAGCCCCTCTCGTTCAGGTACACGCCCAGCGTACCGGGGCTTACACCCATCATCTCGGCGATTGCCGTCGGTCCTACACGGTATCGCTCGACAATGTTTTTGATATATTCCTTTTGGAGGCCTTCGGGCAGAGTCTTGAACTCCGTGTAAGGAATTGCCTTTTTAAGGTTGAGCGTGTAAGTAGGTCCGTTCATTTCTCTCAGCTCCTTTGCTGTACGCTGCGGAAAAATACACCCGCTGCGGCTGGCGCGTTTCTTTGCGCTCCTTGCTGTAATCGCCTTTTCTTTGACATCCTCAAAGAAAGTATACTTTTCGTCGTCCATAAAACCTCCTCGGGCAAGCCCCAGACCTCCTGTATCGCGTTTTGGCTCAGGGGTCCTTAGATTTACCCTCTGAAAATTCGGACGCGATACGGGTCAATCTGGGAGCCTTTTAATCGGCTCTCTCCATTGCGACCTCGCAGATACCGCAGATAAGATTGAGGTCGGCCGTAGTCTTAACTTCCTGACCGCAAACGGGGCAGATATAACGATGAGGCTTTTCGCGCTCAGCCTTTGCCTTCTCTTCGGGCATAACGCGAGCGAACGGTACCTCAAGCACAAAGCCGTTGTCTTCGAGAGTCTTCTTAAAGGCCTCGGTCGGATTCGTGTGGGAGAAGCCCACGGTACGGTCGTAACCGATTTCAAGGTCTCTCGCCTCAGCCTCAGCCTTGAAGGTCTTGTTGTGGTAGCGACCCTTCTGGCAAGTGTCCTGAATCTCATTGACGAGACAGTAGAGGTGGACCATTTCGTGGCACATCGTAGCGGCCGTATTTGCGGACGGGCGATTGAGAAACTCGGCGCCGATGTTGATTTCATACTGCGCATCGTTCTCGCTCTTCCAAATCTTCTTAGTAGAGCAATGGCCGTAGGCCTTAGGAGTGGACTGCACGGTAATGACCGGCTTCGGCAGCGCATTCCCGAAGTAGACGCAATTCAGAATAGCCGCATCCCGTCTTCTCGTCGTCAAAGATAAACTCGCAGATTTCATTGTAGCAAGAGCCGTCGAAGTTACGAACGAACGCCTGATAGTCATACGGGAGGTCTCGGCATACTTCGCTTGCGCAAGGCGCGTCTTCAATAGAGCCTTCATAACGGTAATCGCCAGAGTAGCAAATCTTCTTCCCGTCTTTTACAACATAGCTGCTATTGCTGAGCTGAACAGGATTTGCGAACAGTTCAAGGTCTATTCCAAAGTCAAGGCCTTTCTTTTTGCACGCAAAACGGATTTCTGCGAAGAACTTAGCAGGTGTTACATTGTTACGAGTAATTTCAATTTCGTAATTCATAGTGGCCTCCAAATAATCGATGCGTTATCCTCTTGACATTATTTATTATATCGTGTTTTACTGATTTCGGGAGCCGACGAAACAGCCGGATTTTTACTGATTTCATTGTGCGTTTTTTACGGGTTTACTTTTCCGAAAAAGCGTGCTATAATACTTAAGCCCTCTCAAGCTCAGCCGGTCTTGCGACCGGCCAAGCTCTTGAGTGGACGAGGTTAGTCGTCGGTTACGTACTCAAGGTACTCGGTGTCGTTCGAAAAAAGCATGTACTTTCCGTTCACCAAGCCCATAAAGCCGTAGGCGGTGTAATAGCCGTCCATGATTGACCTCCTTTCTGAGCTCTCGTTGCTGGAACAACGAGGGCTCTTTTCTTCTGTCAAGTATTTCCTCTTGACAGTTATTATTTTACCGCATTTGGTAAGAAAAGGGAGCCGACAAAACAGACAGAGTTTTGCGAGTTTTCGGCAATCCTCTCATGCGCTATTACCGGTAAAAGTAAAAAGGCCGGAGTCACTCCGCAAAGGAATGACTCCGGCTCTTACGACCTATTTATTCACTTCCCGAACACGCCGCTGCGGTCAAGCACGACGAGCAGTCTGACGGCGTCTTCACTGAGGTCAAGGATCAGCCCGTCGCCATCGCCGCCCTTGCCTTTCAGGACGCCATTGGTAATCAGCTTTTCCACCGTCGGCAGATACGCGCCGCCAAAGTCCTTATCGGCTCTAAGGTCACCCAAAGTCTGGTATCTCATTTCCGTCTCCTCCTCTCCATCATGATGGTCATTTTCCTCCTTCAAAATGGCCGTCACATCATTTCTGACGTCCTGCATGGATTTTCCGTACTTCTCAAACCAGAGCAGCACGTCTCCGTGATTGCTGCCAAGCCCCAGCTTATAGCTGTCTGCGTGGCACAAAATCGTCGGAACGGTGACACCGTTGTAGCGCACAGTTCCCATGGGGTCAAAGCCGTACAGTTTGCACAGATACGCTGTCAGCTCCACCGCCTCACGGTAGACCTTCTCGAAATACGTCCGGTCGCCGTAGCCGTCGTCGCAAATCTCAAACTGAATCCAGAAGGGGCTGTTTTTGACATTCGGACTGCCGTTGCACGAGCCGTTTTTGCCGGAGCCGCAACCCCACGGGCGATAATTCCACGGCTGCGTCTGCGCCGTTGCAACGCTGCCGTCTGCGAGCTTGCCGATGAAGCCGTTGACGCCCGCCTGAATGCTGATGTGATTCCAGTCGTTGCCGTATCGGTTCGTGCCGAGCTTGGCAAGAAGCTCCGCCCTGTCAGCGGCGTTGTCGTCCGGCTGGACATAACGCTTCAGATTGGGATTTCCTGCGCCGGTGTCATGAAAAAGAATGCCCACCGGCACACCGACAGTTGTCCCCTGATAGCAGGTCGACTGTCGCATAAAACACTGTAGCAGATTCATTCGCAGTCCCCCTTACATTCCGGCAGACCGCCGATGCTGGTCAGCAAGCTCACCACACCGGCCAGACCTGCGGCCGAGACGACCGTGAGCCAGTTGACCTCCGAGATCAGCGCACTGGCGCCAATTACGCCAACGGCAGTCTGCGCCACGGTCTTAATCGCGCGAATGCCTGCCGCCCTGAGCCATGGTTTCCAATTTTTCATGTCGTTTTTCCTCCCCTTCACAGCTTATGCGCCGAACACCACCGGCGGTGACACGCAGAGGAAAACAAAAACAGGCCGCCCGAAAGGGACGGCCTGTTTTTAGAGATTTTTGCCGCAGCAGTGCTTATACTTTTTGCCGCTTCCGCAGGGGCACGGTGCGTTTCTGCCGATCTTCTCCGCCACCGGCTGCGCTTCAATTTCATCGAGCTGCTTGAGCATATTCATGCGCAGCTCCTCGCTGGGGAGATCTGCGTCACGAAGGGCTCTGCGCATTTCCTGAATGTCCATGCGCCCGTCTGAAATCGCCTGCCAGATGTTGGGGCCGAATGAAATCATTTTGGGAATTCGCTCCTGCGGAGACATCATGCTCCGAATTTCTGTCGGCGTGTGGCCACAATTGCACTGCATTCGGCAATTGTTGTAATAATTCCGGTACAGGGAAAGAAGCTCCTGGAATTCTGCCATGTTACGGAATTCAAAGCCCAATCCTTCCCAGTCGGGCAGCCATGCGTGAGGATCCGGATCGATATACCGTATTCTGTCAAGAAAGCTGATGGAAAGCAGCAAAACTTCTTGGTCGCTCAGGCGAAACCGCCGGGACAGGAAGCGGAAAAGTGCCTGATATTCCGGCGTTTCCTCCTGATAAAACGGGTCAGCATAGGCAAGAAGCTCCGCTTTCGGCGGGATGTACCAAGGCTTATCCTGCTGATAGGCTTTGGTCAGCATATATGTTTCGGTGTCTTCGTCGATAAAGAGATCCAAATCCACGATTTCCCAAAGAAACGGAGAGCGTCCTGATGGTTTTTCATGCAGATCCTTTGGCCGCAGGATGGTGTAGTTCTCGCATTCATGCCGGGCAATTTCGGCAAACGCCAGAAATTCCGCCTCGCTCACCAGCCGGGGACTCAGCTTGCGGATGATCTCATAGGCTTTGCTCAGGGGCACAACGCCATATAACGTTGCCATCGCGCAGAAATATTTGCGCAGCGTTCGGAACGTGCTGTCCTTCAGCGGGATTTCCCGGTAAAGGGCGTTCAGTTTCCGGCGGTCATAGACTTCCGGGAATGTGATGCGCGCCAATTCGTCCTTTTTCACCTGCTGCACCTCGTTTGCGTAAAAATATCTTATCGCCAGTGTACCGCACGCCCGCAAAAAACGCAAGACTTTCGTTTCGCGTTTTTTATGACTAAGGAACAAATTGAATCTTTTCCAGCTCCAATAATTTGATTTTATACGCCAACCCGCCGCTGTAGCCGGTCAAAGCGCCATTGGAGCCGAGGACGCGGTGGCAGGGGATGATAATGGCGATTCTGTTGCGCCCCACCGCACCGCCTACCGCCTGCGCCGACATCTTCGCCATGCCCCGCCGGGCAGCGATTTGTTTGGCAATTTCACCGTAGGTCGTCGAGCAGCCATGAGGAATGGAGCGGAGGATGTCCCAGACCTCCATCTGATACGGTGTGCCCGTGAGGTGAAGCGGTGGAGTAAAATCCGGCACCTGTCCGGAAAAGTAAATGTCCAGCCATGTCTTTGCGGCAAGAATCGCCGGGGTCTCCCGTGCGGCCGTCTCCTTTTGCTCGGTGAACCGCAGCTCCGTCAGACCAATCTCGTCGGCAGACAGAAGAATGCCGCCGATGGGAGAATGGTAGTAGCCGATCGTGCCCATTTCGCATCCCTCCGATTCCTTAATATTATATTTGATTTTTTTGCAGCCTTCAATAGGAGAACGTGAAAAATGCCTGCCGTGTTGCAATCGGGAGAGGCAGCAAAGTCGCAGAAACAGGAAAAGCTTATCGAGGCTTCAAGCAGATGTTTCTGCTTTTAACGCAGACCGTTTCCCGGCCGGTCGCAAGAATCTGCGATGCGCTTTTGCGGACGCTGCGTGTGAAATACCGTGCGCATATTTTTTCCGCTTTCAGAGATACTAACATCACAATTTGACAAAAAAGGAGATTTATATATGAAGGCAACCGGAATCGTGCGCCGGATCGACGACCTCGGGAGGGTCGTGATCCCGAAGGAGATCCGCCGCACTCTGCGTATCCGCGAAGGCGACCCGTTGGAGATTTACACGGAGAAGGACGGGGAGGTTATCTTTAAGAAGTATTCACCCATGGGGGATTTGCAGGATTTTGCGGCGCAGCTTTGCGAGTCCATCGGGAAAAACACGGGGCACATTGCGGCGGTATCGGATCGGGATTCGATCATTGCGGTGGCAGGAGCGCCCAAGCGGGAGCTGCTGGAAAAACGCAACTCCGCCGAACTGGAGCAAATCATGGAGCAGCGGAAAAACTACCGCTATCGCAGCGGCGAGGCGCTATTGCGGCCGGCGGAGTCGGTGGAGCGCTATCATCTTGCTGTGGCGGCGCCGATCGTTGCCGAGGGGGATCTGATGGGCTGCGTGATGCTGCTGATGAACGAAAATGATGCGGCACCCACGGAGTCTGAGCAAAAACTTGCCCAGACGGTGGCAGGATTTTTGGGGCGGCAGATGGAAAGCTGAACAAAAAGCAAATCCCCATGGTCGAAAAGGCCATGGGGATTTCTGCCGGGACGCCGCCGTCGGCTTATCCGCGGAGTATTCCGCGGCATCGGCGGCCGTTGACGAAAACAGGAGAAAGGGAGGAAAACCTGTTTTCTGACTGAATCATACCACAAAGTACGCGAGAGTGTGTGAACAGATTTTTAAGGAAATGGAACGGGGCTGTAAAATAACAGTCCGGGAAAAACGGAGGATTCCGGGAATGGGCCCCTCCGTTCGTTTATGCAGCACTTTTGAGCTGTGGAAAATTTTCTGACATCAAAAATCGCACAGCAGCCGCATCCCAGGAAGTTTTACAATTTCTTGGGGTTATTTTGCGGAAGAATTTACGCAGCTTTTTTGGGTAGCCGGTTTCTTTCGGTAGTATTTGTGCAGGTTAAAACCGCATGATATCAGGTTCAACCCCAAAATTATACCTTCTAACCCTCTCCGGCGTAATCTCTTGCACCCTCTGTTCCACTTGATTCCGCCAAAAGTTCCCTCTACATTAACCGTAAAAAGATCGACGCAATCCGCGAAGCCGTGCGCGAGCTTGAAAACGCGGGATATATCGTTCGTTCAAGAGAACGCGACGAAAAAGGACGCTTGCGCGGCACCGAATATATCATTTACGAGCAACCGCAAGCACCTACATCGGATACGCTCTGAATGAGGATTAGCCTCTTTGCTATGATAAAGATTCCTTTGAAGCGAAAACCAATCTTCTGCTCAATCACTTCATTGATATGGCAA
>CAZPRA010000090.1:0-6272 GCA_964588975.1 uncultured Oscillospiraceae bacterium
GCGGCCAGAGAGCCGTGAACGGTACCGGCAGCACCGGCCTCGGACTGCATCTCGACGACCTTGACACGGTTGCCGAAGATGTTCTTGCGGCCCTGCGCAGACCACTGGTCAACATAGTCGGCCATGGGGCTGGAGGGAGTGATGGGGTAAATGCCGGCTACTTCGGTAAAGGCGTAGCTGACGTGGGCGGCGGCGGTGTTGCCGTCCATGGTTTTGAACTTTCTTGCCAAAATGAAAAACCTCCTAAAAGTGTTATTTCTCTTACACCCTCATTTTAGCATTAAAAGTCGAATTTGTAAATCAGAAAAACGCACAAATCTGGTTTTTGGGAAAAATATTTGCATTTGGCAGAAAAGTGTAGAAAAATGGAATTGTATTTTCCTGCCATTTGCAGTAGAATAGAGGAAAAAAGGGGAGGTGAGGGCATGATCAGTCATCTGGAGTCCCTTGGCCTGAACGGAATCAGCGGATATGTTGTGTCTGTGGAGTGCTTTATTTCCAACGGTCTGCCCGCTTTCGACATCGTCGGTCTGCCGGACGCGGCGGTGAAGGAGGCCAGAGACAGAGTGCGTGCCGCCATTAAAAACAGCGGTTTTAAATTTCCGGTCAGCCGAATCACGGTGAATATGGCTCCGGCTGATACCAAAAAATCCGGCACCTATTATGACCTTCCCATCCTTCTGGGAATTCTGGCTGCTTCCGGCCTGTGCCCGTTGCCCAAAACGTCGGCTGCATTTCTGGGAGAGCTGAGCTTAGAGGGCAAGCTGCGACCCATTCACGGCATTTTGCCCATGGCGATTGCCGCCCAAAAGGAAGATATCAAGGCGCTTTATGTGCCAAAGGAAAATGCACGCGAGGCAACGCTTGCCGGGAATATCCCCGTTTACGGTGTGGAAAACGTCCGCCAGCTTGTGGCGCATTTGCGCCGTGAGGAGCGGCTTTCGCCGGAGGCACCGTGGACGCCGGAAGAACTGGAGGAACATTTGCCGGACTTTTCCGATGTAAAGGGTCAGGAGAGCGTGAAGCGTGCGCTGGAGATCGCAGCGGCCGGTTCTCACAATGTGCTCATGATCGGCCCGCCGGGTTCGGGCAAGAGTATGCTGGCCAAGCGTCTGCCCTCTATTTTGCCTGACCTGACGCGCGAAGAAGCGCTTGAGGCCACCCAAATCCATTCCATCATGGGCCTGCTCACAGCCAGAGAACCGCTGATCCGCCGCAGACCCTTCCGCTCGCCGCACCATACCATTTCCGCAATCGGTCTTGCAGGCGGCGGCAGCAATCCAAAGCCCGGAGAGATTTCTCTGGCACACAAGGGTGTCCTGTTCCTGGACGAACTGCCGGAATTTCGCAAGGAAGCACTGGAAATCATGCGCCAGCCTTTGGAGGACGGCGTTGTGACCATCACCCGCGCAAGCGCTACGGTGAGCTATCCCAGCCAGTTCCAGCTTGTCTGCGCCATGAATCCCTGTCGCTGCGGCTGGTACGGCGACCCATCTGGGCGCTGTGTTTGCACCCAAAGCTCGGTCAATCAGTACCTTTCGCGTATTTCCGGGCCCTTATTGGATCGAATCGACATCATTGTTGAGGTGCCCGCGCTGAATTTTGACGAGCTTCGCGGCCACGGAATTCCGGAAAGCTCTGCGGAGATCAAAAAGCGGGTTCAGGCCGCGCGTGAGGTGCAGCGAAAGCGCTTCACAAGAGGCCGCTGCCGCTGCAACGCCAATATGGAGACGTATGAACTGCGGAAATACTGCGCGCTGGATGACGCCTGTGCCACGCTTATGAAACAGGCGTTTGACGCCCTCGGGCTGACCGCCAGAAGCTATGACCGTATCCGCCGCGTGGCACGAACCATCGCAGATCTGGACGGAAGCCCGGATATCTTGCCCCAGCACATTGCCGAGGCGGTGCAGTACCGCAGCTTCCGCTACAGTCAGGTCTAATTATAATGTAAAAACAATTGGAGCAATGAAATAATGAATGAAGTCTTTTTGCTGAAGCTTGGAGAGATCGTCCTGAAGGGCGGCAACCGTTACCAGTTTGAAAACCGTCTGAAAACCAATGTAGCGCGCAGAATGCGCCCCTTTGGGGAGTACCGCGTTTATATCGTCCAGTCCACGGCCTATGTTGAGCCGGAGAACGACGCGTGCGATCTTGACGGCGCGTGGGACGCCTGTCATTCCATTTTCGGCGTGGTCAGCCTGTGCCGCTGCCGTGCCTGCGCCAAGGAGCCGGACGCCATTTTTGACACGGCAATGGC
Source organism: uncultured Oscillospiraceae bacterium (assembly GCA_964588975.1). Lineage (GTDB taxonomy): Bacteria > Bacillota > Clostridia > Oscillospirales > Oscillospiraceae > JAZOXB01. Next base: position 2,261 of record CAZPRA010000090.1, read on the forward strand.
CTACCTTGGAGACGATCTGCGCATGGCAAAGTCTTTTAAAGTGGAGTCTAAGCGTTCGGACAAGCGCTTTCCGCTCAATTCCATCCAAATCTCTCAGGAAATCGGCGGGAGAATTGCCGAGGCCATTCCCAGCCTGAAGGTGGATGTGCACAAGCCGGAATACACCGTCTATGTCGAGGTACGCGACCGCTTTGCCTACCTGCATGGCCCGGCAGAGCCCGGTGCGGGCGGACTTCCGACGGGTGTCGGCGGCCGTGCAATGGTGCTGCTTTCCGGCGGAATCGACTCGCCCGTTGCGGGCTATATGATTGCCAAGCGCGGCGTGGAGTTGGAATGCGTTCACTTTTTCTCCTATCCCTACACCAGCGAACTGGCCAAAGACAAGGTGCTGGAGCTGGCACGGCTGATGACCCGTTACTGCGGCCGCATGACGGTGAACGTGGTGGGATTCACGGAAATTCAGGAGGCCATTCGGGACAACTGCCCGGAGGAATATTTCACCCTGATCATGCGCCGCTTTATGATGATGATTTCCGAGCGCATTGCCAGAGATCACGGCTGTGGCTGTCTCGTCACGGGCGAAAATCTCGGCCAGGTGGCGTCTCAGACCATGGAGGCTATGGCAGTCACGGCTGCTGCGGTGGAAATGCCGATTTTTCAGCCGCTCATCGGCATGGACAAAGAAGAAATCGTCACCATTGCCCGGAAAATCGGCACCATGGAGACTTCTATTTTGCCCTATGAGGACTGCTGCACGGTCTTCACCCCGAAACACCCCAAGACCAAGCCCACCATCGGTCAGGTGGATCACGCCTGCCGGACGCTGGACTTTGACGGCCTGATTCAGCGGGCACTGGAAAACACGGAGATGATCAAGGTGCGCTGGAATGGCTAAGCGGCGGTGGATCGATGTTCTTTTCCCCGTCTACCTGCTGGTTTTACTGCGTATCACCGTTTTTCGCACCGGGTGGCTCACCAATGAGCTCTTTCGCGGAACCATCGTCCTTCTTCCGTTTCAGTCCCTGTCTTCTCACATTTTCCATGGCAGTTGGGGCTACTTTTTCTATCTGTTTCTGGGAAATCTGATTTGGTTCGTGCCTTTCGGAGCGTATCTCCGGCGGTGGGGCGTCCGGTTTTGGGTGGCCTGTCTGTGCGGTTTTCTGCTCTCTTTGTTCATTGAAACGGGGCAGTATATCCTGAGCACCGGTTTTTCGGAAACGGAAGATCTTATTTTAAATACCATAGGTACTTTGATGGGATATGGAGGAATGAAACTCGTGGAACGGCGAAATATGCCCCACAAGGATGCCAAAGCCACCATTCGGGCGCTGACGGCTGCCGGGAAAACACTTGCGACAGCGGAAAGTTGCACAGGTGGGCTGCTGGGAGCCCTTTTGACCTCCGTGCCCGGCGCTTCACAAGTCTATCTGGGCGGTGTGATCTCCTATGCGTATGAGGCGAAGGAGTCCCTTTTGGGCGTGTCTCATCAACTTTTGACGGAGAAAGGTGCCATCTGCCCGGAGGTCGCTGTGGAAATGGCGCAGGGGGTACGGGAACGGCTGAATTCTGATTTTGCCATTGGCATCACGGGAAATGCGGGCCCATCGGCAGACCCCAACAATCCCAACGTGGGAGAGATCTATATTGCCCTTGCCCGGCGGGAGGACTGCCGATGGGAAAAGCTGACCCTCCACGGAAACCGGGAGCAGAACCGCGTGAGCGCCTGCCGAACCGCCCTGAAAATGCTTCTGCAAGCACAAACATAAGCATAAATAAAGCAAAAAGGCACCCCTGCCGGCATGACAGGGGTGCCTTTGAAAATGTGCTTTGCAATCAGCGGGAAACGAAGAACATAACGGTGAACAGAACGCCAATAACCCATGTTCCGGCTTTGATCTCCCTGACCTTTCCAGTGAAAAGCTTGATGAGGATATAGGACAGAAGACCGAAGGCGATACCATAGGAGATATTGTAGGTGAAGGGCATCATGGCCATGGTAAGAAATGCCGGGACAGCGGATGCGGGGTCTTCCCAGTCGATCTCCTTCACGCCGCCAATCATGAGAATTCCCACATAAATCAGGGCAGCGGCGGTGGCACAGGTGGGAATAAGCTTGGCCACCGGCGCAAGGAACATGGCAAGGAAGAACATGACAGCGCAGACAATGGAAGTCAGCCCGGTGCGGCCACCCTCGGCAACACCGGCGCAGGACTCCACAAATGTGCTGACGGTGGAGGTGCCGCAGGCAGCGCCAAAGCAGGTGGCAACTGCGTCAGCCAGCATTGCCTGATTCATGCGGGGAATGTTGCCTTCTTCATCCAGCACATTTCCGGCGGTGCAGGCACCATAGAGCGTGCCAAGGGTGTCAAACATATCCACCATGCAAAAGGCCAGCATGGTGCACAGGAAGGTGACAATGAGACTGCCAAGACCGTTGGCAGAAATATAGGCAGAGAAGTCAAAGCCTTCGGTAAAGACCTTGAGGAAGGAAAGCTCAAAGAAATCCCGGAAGGGCTCAATGGGGTTCAGAGAAAGTTTATTCAGAAACTCTTCCCGGAAACCGTCAACGGTGGTGAAGCCCAGAAGATAATATCCGGCGGCAGCGCCGAGAATCCCCCAGAACATGGCGCCTTTGACTTTCTTTTTCGAAAGGGCACCAATGGCAATGAGCGCCAGAATCGTGACAAGCAGGGGCATGACCTCTGCCCAGGAAGCGTCGCCGAAGATGAGATTAAAGGAGTGCAGATCCACCAGCGTTTCAGACTGGTCAACCACCAGATGAACATTCTGCATACCCAAAAATGCGATGAACAGGCCGATTCCGGCGGAGATGGCGGTTTTTACGGATTTGGGAATGGCTTCAAAGATATATCTGCGCAGACCGGTGACGGTGAGCAGGATAAAAACAAGACCGTCGAAAAACACCATGACCAAGGCGTTGGCATAGGTAAAGCCCAATATGGAGCAGACGGTATAGACAAAGAAGGCGTTGGGCCCCATGGCAGAGGCTTGAGCCAGCGGCAATTTTGCCATCAGGCCAATGAGTACGGAGCCAAAGACCGCAGAAATGGCCGTTGCGATATAGACCGCGTTGTACATTTTGCCGGCACCGCCGTCCAGAACTCCAAACATATCGGAATTCACCAGCAGAATATAGGCCATGGCCATAAAGGTGGTGATCCCGGCGATGATCTCGGTGCGCACCGTGGTGTTGTTTTCCTTCAGCCGGAAAAAATGATTCATGGAAATGAAACCCTCCGTTTTCGTGTTTGGAAGCCTCTGCTTCGTCCCGGTTATAGCACAAAATGAAGGGATATGCAAGGGAAACCTGAAAAGATTGACACAATCACGAAAAAGCCCGCGACAATGCCGGGTGTTCGTAAAACAGTTAAACGAACAATTTGCCCTTTGAGGGCTTCGAGATTATCCAGAGAAATTGGTACGGAAGAATCCTGCTGGAGCTGTGCCAAAAGGATTCTATGCGGTTCGGGGAAATCAAAAAAGCCATGCCGGAAATCTCCAATGTGGTGTTGACCTCAGCCCTGAAAGGGCTGGTGGAAAAGGGACTTGCCACAAGAGAGCAGTATAACGAAATCCCACCCCATGTGGAGTACGCCCTGACGGAAAAAGGGCGTGGGATGCTGCCCATATTTTATGAGCTGATCTGTTGGGAAAAACGGTTTTGTACCATGGAAGATGAAAAGTGAAAAAAGAAGCCTCCGACAACACCTAAAATTGGGCATTGTCGGAGGTTCTCTTTATGTTCCTTATAGAATTGCCGATGATAAAAACGCAAACTGTCCTTTTAGAATATCCAGCAGTTCTTCTGCTGTTTCTTTCCTGCCACCGTCCAACCATGCTTTCAGCACGCTGATGGTCACGCCGGTGCGGATTGCCATAAAGTATCTGGCATTTGTTTCATCCATTCCCGGAAGTGTACCGTAGGACAGTTCCAACGCCTTTGCATTTTTCATGTGACAGGCATAGATGATGTCCTGCCGGTTGATGTCGA
>CAZPRA010000091.1:0-6266 GCA_964588975.1 uncultured Oscillospiraceae bacterium
TGCCGCAAACGCCTGCAACGGCAGGACGGAGAGCAGCATGGCCAGCACCAAAAGGGTGGATAAGATGCGTTTTTTCATTTGGATCCTCCTTAAGTTTTTTATGAAATATAAATGATCTATGTAAAATCCGCAAGCGGATGAACAGCCGTAGGTTGCTTCGCCGTTGACAGGCTAAAATAGCGTCATTCTAAGCACGCACCCCATGAAGCGTCATTCCGAGGAGGCCGCACTGCGGCCGACGTGGGAACCTACACTCCCGGCTTGTGCTCGTCGATATTGCAGATTGCCACGCTTCGCTCGCAATGACGCTGTTGGTGGGTTGGGTCGTTTTGTAGGGGTCGATGCCCACATCGACCCGTCTGCAAAGCAGAAATATAGTGCCAACTTGCGGGCCGATGTAGGCATCGGCCCCTACATGGCGGGTGTTTGGAGATGCCTGCACCGGGATGTTGGGAAGCCGTCCTCAACTGGGAAGATGTCTAAACGGAGTGCCTGCTTGCGGGCCGATGTGGGCATCGGCCCCTACAAGACAGGTGCAATTTCTAATATTTTACCGCATTGAAGCGCAAAAGGCAATAGATAAAATGCAAATCAAGGCAAAAGAAAACGGAGATTTTCAGCCCTTTTAATACTCATTTCAAATTAAAAAATTTAATTTGAAATCCGTGTGCTTCGCACACTCGCATCGCGCTTTGCGCGCTGCGCCGTCTCATAAGTTCTTGACGCACCTTCGGTGCTATAAAAAGCTTTTAAAGCTTTTTATCAAGAACTAGTATAAGCTGTGCAAAGAAGTCTGTATCACACGGGGTGTTTGCCATGCGCTGTGGCGGCGGTCAGTGCTGCAAAATGCGCTGCTGCCACTGCTCCAAGCGCTCAAGCACTTCCCTATCGGCGTCGAAATGTCCGGAAATTCTGGCAATCGCCTCGCCCAAATTGGGCGGACGGTAGTCCACGCCATGACAGTCAGAGCCCAGAAGCTGAATTTTCCCCTCTTTCAGCAGCCGAAGGGCAAAATGAGCCGTTCCCCTGCGCAGAAAAAAAGCAGCATTGGCCTGAATCAGCACAGGAAGCTCCTCTAGCGCACGAAACACCTGACGGTGCTGAAAGGGCGAAAGATAGCGCTCGATATGCGCAAGAACAGGCGTAAGCCCCAGACGAGTTTTGACCGCCTGAAGCTCCTGATACATGGCGGAGTTCCACGACGAAAAGGGCATTTCAATGAGAATGTAAGTCCCTTGCCCCATGGCCAGCGCCCTGAGACTTTCGGAATTGCTCATTCCGGGATAGTAATGCACCTCAGCGCCCAAAAGCAGCTCCGGCAGGTCGGCTTGACAGGCCATTGCCGCCCGCAGACTTTGCTCCGCAGCACTTCTGCGGGCAAGAAAGGTCTCCGGCTTGTCCCGGTGGGCATAGAAATGAGGCGTTGCCACCACATGGCGTATCCCCTGCTTTGCCTCTATGCGAAGCATTTCCAGAGAGGTCTTAACATCCGGGCTTCCGTCGTCCACGCCCGGAAGCACATGGCTGTGAAAGTCAGCGGTCAGACTCATTGCTTTGTCCCCTGCTTATTGTTCCGGCGGTCGGCGCCAGCATAGGACTGGGTATATTTTTTCTCGTATTTTTTGCCGTATCTGCCGCCGCCTTTCTCCACGGAATTATAGATGACGCCCAAAATCTTCGCGTCGACATAGTCAAAACGCTGTAAGGCGTCCTTCAGCGCAATGCGGTTGCAGCGGTTCTGGCGAATGACAAAGAGGAAACCATCCACGCAGGAATTCACCGCAAGCGCATCGCTGACCTCGCAAACAGGCGGCAAATCCAAAATCACATAGTCAAATTTCTGCCGTACGGCCTCCAAAACGGAGGCCATTTTTGGCGAACCGAGCAGCTCCACCGGATTTGGCGGCGTCTGACCGGCTGCGATGGCATAAAAGCTTTCGCTCTGCTCGTCAATCGTGCAGCGCTGAAGTGCATCCGTCAGGGCGCACTGACCGGTCAGAAGGCCGGACAGGCCCGGCTTGCGGTTGATTGCAAGCTTCTCCGCCACGGTGGGCTTGCGCATATCGCAGTCGATGAGCAGCACCCGGCGGTTGAGCTGCGCCACGGAATAGGCCAGATTGACCGCCGTCACGCTCTTTCCCTCGCCGGAAATGGCGCTGGAAATGCCGATGACCCGGCATTCCTTTTCCGCCGCGAAAGAATACTGCAAATTGGTGCGCAGGAGCTTATACGCTTCGCTGGCCGCAAAGCTGATGTTGCCGCCAATGACGCACTCCCCTGCTGCGCTGAGGTGCTTTTTGCGGCTGTCGCCGTAGCCGTAATAGTAGCCGCCGCGAGTCGGTGCGGCCATATTGGGAATGGACGCAAGGATCGGATGATGGCAGACCTGGCTGATGTCCTCCTCGCCGCGAACGCTGACATCAAACAGCTCCCGCAGGACAATGATTCCAACGCACAGAACCAGACCCAGCAGGAAGCCAAGAACGGTGTTGTTGGCGTAGCTCGGTGAACTGGGCTGAGACGGCACCACTGCCGAGTCGACCACCTTCGAAGAAGTACCCTCCACGATGGTGGAAATGCGAACAGGAAGCACATCTGCAATGGTATTTGCGATCCGCTCAGCTTCCTCAGGGCTCGGAGAAGTCACCACGACCCGGAAAATCTCCGTCTCGTTCACGGCCTCCGCCGTGATCATATCCTTAAGCTGAGAATAGCTATAGGACAGGCCGGCTTCTTCCTTTACGGTGTCCAGGGTTTGCCGCGACTGCAAAATCACGATATAAGTGTCCACAAGGCTCTTGGAGGCAGTGATATCGCCGGAGGAAATGCTCACAGAGGCATCCCCAAGAGAAATGGAGCCGTTGTTTACATAAAACATGGCCGAGGCTTCATACAGCGGCGTCACGAAGAAATAGGTGAACAAAAACACCGCCACCGCTCCAGCCACGGCGGAAATGCCCACAAGCCAGAGCTTGCGGAAGATCGCCTGAAACAGTTTTTTCATGCTGACGGTTCCGAATTCAGATCTCTGTTCATTCATATTGCGTCTCCATCCTTTCCTCATTGCGAAGCTGACACAGACCCATGATAAGGTACCACTGCATCAGGAAGAAATCATCAAAAAAGAGCATATCAAGGGCAAACCACGGAAGCACAATGCCCAAAAGGAGCATGATCGTGTAAAACACAGGCAGTTTTCCCTTTGAGGAAGAAAGCCCGTTTCGGAAAAATCCAACGATCCATGCCGCCAAAAACGGCACACCAACAAGGCCAAATTGGTAAAAAGCCTGAATGATGGTGTTGTGCGACGCACGGCCATTGATCATCACGTCGGTAAAGCCGGAGCCAAGGCAAAGGAGCTTGAAACTCTCCCTGAATTCCTCGAGATACATCTTCCAGAGATCCGTTCGGCCCGTTGTGAAGCCGGAAACGTCCGTGGCGAAAGAAAACCGCGTGGCAATCACATCCACAAGGCTGGTCAGAATTGCCGAGGTCGTCAAAAGCGCAATAGCCGCAGCGCAGCCTGCCAGAAGACAAATCTTCAGTCCAAGTCTGCCGCGAAGCTTCAAAACCTCCACGATCCAGAAGCAGACAATGGCGATGGCAATAATTGCAAAGGATTTAGAGCCGGAAAGCAGCCCGCAATACAGAAGCAGAAGCAGCAAAATCGCCAGAAATACGGTTCGCGAAGGCTTTTTCTCCTTCAAAATCAGCACAAGACCTCCGGCGAGAGCTGCCGTGATCTGCGCCGTATAGAAATTGGCATCCCCGTAAAATCCGCTCATTCGGGTAATGGTGAGATAGGAATCCACCTTGATATAGCGGGAGATGTTGGAATAGGTGGAAAACTGCTGGGCGCACAAGGCCGCAACGATAATACCAGTAGCCAGAAACACCACGTTCACATAAAAATCGTACTTTTTTGCAATGGTTTCTTCCTTGATAACAGGGAAAAGGAAAATCAGCATAAGAAATGCGATATAATCAAAGCTCAGGGCGTAGCCGTTGACCAGCTTGGCCAAAAGCGTGAAAAACATCAAGCCAAGACCGGCCAGAATGTGGTACCAGCGGAACATCCTGGAATTTTTGATCACGCTGATGGCGCTGACCATGACCAGCGAAACGGTGAAAAAGGAAAAGGAGTCGGTGCTTGTCCGCAAAAGCGGCGACCATGGCAAAAAAAAGAGGAGCAACGGCAGAGTAAAATCCTTGACGCAGCCCCATGCCACCAGAACGAGGAAAACAACAAGGCAGGGCAAAACCAAGAGTGAGCTGCCGGAAATCTGCGCAAAGCACAAAAGCAATGCCAAAATCAGACTTGCGGCATATATTTTCCTGGACATTTCTCTCTCACCTGCCTGTCGGTCATCTATCCACCGGTTCGTGTGGTTCTTTTTTCTTGGGAAGCTCTGATTAAATCGGCAAGAGCGGGCAGCGAGAGATTTTTTGCAAAAATTGCGCTTCGGAAAACACAGGAATACTTTGTGTATTTCAAGTTTTCAGAAGCAAAAAGTTGCTTAAAAAAGATGCGCTGGACGCCGCCGACGATTTATTCAGAGTTTCCCTTGCATTATGATTTGCATTGGAGCAGAAAATCAAACTGTTCCAGTGCTGTTTTGTTGTCAAAATTTCGATCCTGCAACCCTTTGGCTACAAGACGCAGCTTTTCCGGCTCGGCCAAAAGCGACGCAAGCGCGTGCGTCAAGCCGTCTTCGGAATTTTCGCAGACCCAGCCGTAGCCGGTCTGCTCGATCATCTCCCGCGCTGAGGAAGTCTCGGTGGACAGGATCGGCGTTCCCAGACAGGCCGCCTCGCCGATGACCAGCGGCGCCGCCTCGTTATTCGACGGGATCAGCAGAAGATCCGCCGATGCGATGTGCGCATAGGGGTTGTCCAGCGCACCGAGGAGCCGAACGCAGTCGCTTAAGTGCTCATCTTCGATGATTTTTTCAAGAAGTGGCCGCTCAATGCCGTCTCCGATGATGTCATATTGAAGGTTTTTCCGCCCCTCGCCCAAGGCAGCGATGGCTCGCAGAGCACGGTCAACGCCCTTTTCCTTCCCCAGCCGGGCAACGGTCAGGATGCGAAGCTGCGTCGTACCGGATGCATCGGGTGCTTCCTGCGTCATTCCGAGCGCAGCGTGGGAATCTGCACTTCGATTTTCGCTTTCGTAGGGGACGGCGTCCTCGACGTCCCACCTTGCACCGCACCCAGATGGCGTCATTCCGAGCGCAGTGCGGGAATCTGCACCCCCGATTTTCGCTTCCGCAGGGGACGATGCCCACATCGTCCCGTTGGCGTCATTCCGAGGGAGCGCAGCGACCGTGGGAATCTGCACTTTCAGGCTTGTGCTCATCGGCGCAACCGCCGGTGAATGTAGGAGGTCGAGGACACCGTCCCCTACGCTTGCGCTTGCCGCTACTGCAGATTGCCACGCTTCGCTCGCAATGACGCCGTCGGTGGTTTGCACCCTTTGGTAGGGGTCGATGCCCACATCGACCCGTCCACCGGCGGTTTGCTGCTTCTCCATCGGGCCGATGTAGGCATCGGCCCCTACAGGCGCGGAGGTTTGCGGTAGCGTGCCCTCTCTGTTAGTCCTTTGAGCTGCCACCTCTCCCAAAGGGAGAGGCGAGGGGTCTTGCGCCGCCAGCTTGCGAATGAGCGCGAAGCGGTGGCAATTTTTCACCACATAGACTTTTTCTTTACATTCCGGCACCGCCGCAAGGAACGAATCGGCACAGCCCCCGGAGCAGGCGGCGATGGCGTCAAATTTTACATATTTCTTTCGGTTTTCTTCCGTATTTGCGCCGCAACGCCGATAATCGCAGTGCAAAAATGCGATTTTTCTCTCGGCCTCGACATGGCGCAGAACGAAGTCGTTGCAGCCGCCGTAAAAGACCCGTTCTCCGGCATCGTGCAGATACGAGACGGCCACATCGAAGCCTTTGAGCTTGCGCTGCCAAAGGGACATGAGCGCAACGGCATATTTTCGACCGAACAGACGGGTGACGGCTGCATAGAACGACCGACAGAGCCGATTCCATGCACCGCAGGCGTCGTTTTTCGTGATGCCGAAGCAACGATAGGGCGATTTCGGGCAGATCACCCTGACATTCGGCGGCAGGTCTTTCAGGCACTCGCCGTGGGGATAGAAGAGCAAAAGCGTGACCTCGTAGCGATCAGCGATGCTCCAAAGGAGGCTCACCAAGGCTCTCTGCACTCCCCCGAGGTGCATATTGTTGTTGACGATCAGAATTTTTTTCATT
>CAZPRA010000092.1:0-6167 GCA_964588975.1 uncultured Oscillospiraceae bacterium
TTCACACTTTTCTTCCCTCCGAGACGGCAAATATTACGTTTTTTGACAGTCTGAACTTTAGGGATCCCTTAGGACTTTAAGGTATAATCCAGCTATCCTGCGGCCAGCGAAGGCGTGAAAGCTGACTGTCGCGAAATTCCGGCTCAATTCCCTCAACGAGGATCTCAACGGACTGGATGCTCTCAAGCGCGCAGAGCGTGGCAATCACGCTGTGAACGGCCAGAGCTTCCTCCATGCTGTTGTGACATCCGGCCAGAAATTCGCCGGTAAAGTCCAGAATGCAGCTTGTGCCCTCCAAGCGCACCGACAGGAGCTTGGTGCCCTGCGGGATGCAGCTATGCAGGCCGTTTTTTCCTTCAAAGGACAAAAGCGCCTGAATGACTGCGGCGGTGAGGTCTCCGTCCTGCGGAAGCTCCACAAGCGCTGGGACCTCTGCCAGAAGTCCCTCATTTCCGCAGGCGGGATAGAGGGAAATATCCACCTGCTCCCGGCTGTCCGGGTTGCGGATCAGGCTTTCGTCGCGGGACACGCCCTGGCTCAGATCCATGCCGCACAGGGTTTTTAAGGGTGCTCCGGCCACCCAGAAATCCACCGTGCTCACCTCCGGCAGCTCCGTCAGGGTATTGGCGACGGAATAGACCGCCATACGCGCGGCGGAGAAGTGCTGCGCCATGTTCTGCTCAAATTCCGCCGAGAAATTCACGGTGCAAACGCCGTTTTCAACGCTCACGGACAAAAGCTCCGTGCCCTCCGGAATGCCGCTGCCGTCATCCTGCGAAAGAAGCGCCCTGAGAAGATACGCGGGCTTGTCCGCGGCGTAGGCGTCGCCGGCCTGACGCGTCTCGGAGACGAGATAGCGGTTTTCTTCATCGGGGGCATAAAGCACCACCTGCTCCTGCTGTGGTTCCATGCCGTTGTCCGTCAGGAGGATGTCTGCCTCGGTCAGCACTGCCGGCACTTCGCTTTCCGGGGTGATGACGTGAAGCGTTTCGATCTGCGGATGCTGCACCAGCGTTTTGGTCAGACAGGCCAGCGCAAGCGAACGGCGCAGCGCGTCGGTCTGTTCGCCGGTGAAGGTCAGATAAAGCACGCTGCCCTCAAGCTCGGCAGAGGCAAGCGTCCACGTTTGCACAACAGCAGTCTGAGCGCCCTGCGGCGGAAGCGTGCCCAGATAGCTGTGCAGAAATTCTTCCGCGCTCAGGCCGGAGGGCTCTATGCCGGAAGACACGCTCACAAGCGTCTGCGTGCTGCCGTCTGCGGCGGGATAGTAAAAGCGGCAAAGGCTTTCCGGGTCATCGCCACCGACCGGCGCACAGGCGCTCAGAAGCAGTAGCGCCAAGGCACAGAAGAAAGACAGATAACGCTTCAATTCTTTTCCTCCTCTATGTCAAACAGGGGGAAGCTGACGGTAAACACGCTGCCCCGCTGAGCGCCTTGTCGGGCGCTGATGCTGCCAAAATTGCGCTCGACCATGTCATGAACAATGGAAAGCCCCAGACCGCTTCCGCCGGCCGCTCTGGAGCGTGCCTTATCCACGCGGTAAAAGCGCTCAAAAATATGCTCCAGCGCGTCCTGAGGAATTCCCACGCCGTTGTCCTCCACGGTGAGAATCACGTCGGACTTGGTTTTCAGCAGGGTGATCTCCACCCGGCCGTTTTCGCGGTTATACTTGATGGCGTTTTCCACCAGATTGAAGACAATCTGGTAAAGGTCATCCTCCACGGTCATCACATAGCAGCCGTCTTCCAGCTCGCAGTGGATATGAACCTGTTGCAGCTTGGCAAGGGGCTGAAGCATCCGGGCGACCTTTCGGACGGTGGTGGCGGCGTCCACGATCTCCCGTTCCTCGTCCAGATCGCTGTCCAGCCGGGTCAGCGCCAGCAGCTTTTGGGACAGGCGCCCCAGACGGTCAGCCTCCCGGCCAATGTCCGTGATGAATTCCTGCTGGGTTTGGGCGTCCATTTCGTTTTGCAAAATGGAGTCCGACAGGAGCTTGATGGAGGCAAGGGGAGTTTTTAGCTCGTGGGACGCGTCAGAGACAAACTGACGCCGACGATCTTCCGACTCCTCCAGACGGTCGGCCAGATTGTTAAATTCCCTGCCAAGCCGAGCCAGCTCATCACGTCCCCGCAGGGGGAGCTTATAGCTGTAGTCGCCCTCGCGCATCATGCGGATGGAATACAGAATTTTCCGAATTCGCCGGGAAAACGCAGTGGAAAACAGCAAAGACACCAGCACGATGGCGATTTCCAGACCGATGGAAATGCGCAGGATGTTTAGCTCCAGCGCAGCGATCAGGGCGCCTTGCGCCGTGTCGTAGCGCATGAGGTAGACCGCGCCGATGAGCTCGCCGTTTTTCACCAGCGGCATGGCAACGCGGCTTTCAATGGCGTTGTCGTGATAGATGCAATAAAAGGCGTCACGGTGCCCCAGCGCAGTGACAAGCTCCGGAAACAGCGCCAGCTTGCCTGCCGTGCCGCTGTTTTCCAGAGAGTCAAAGAGCACGAAGCCGCCGGCGTCGCAGACCACACTGCGCGTCGCATCCAAATCGTCCAGACCTTCATAGGCAGTCTGGGCGCGGGTGCCGTTGAGCTCGTCAAGCTGCAAAAGCGCCGTGGAAAGAAGCTGTGCCTTGCTGCTCAGGGATTGGCACTGTGCCGAAAAGAGCATATTTCGAATTCGGTTGGAGGTGTAGAGGTTCAGAAAGGTCAGAGCGACTGCGGTGATGAGGATATAGGCCAGAGCGCTGCGAAGCTGCGTGCTGCTCGGCCAGAGCGACAGCCGCCTTTTACGCTTTGAAGTAATAGCCAACGCCCCATTTCGTCATGAAATACTCCGGCTCTGCCGGTACACTCTCCAGCTTTTCGCGAATTCTGCGGATGTGGACATCCACCGTGCGGATATCGCTGCGGTATTCATAGCCCCAGATGAGATCGAGCAGATTTTCCCGCGAATAGACCCGGTTGGGATTTCGCATCAAAAGCTCCACCACGTCAAATTCCCGGGCGGTCAGCTCGGCGGCAACGCCGTTTTTATATACGTTACGCGCCTGAGGGTCCAGAACGATGGCGCCGTGGGAGATTTTCTGGGCGGCCGGTTCGTTCCGGCTTCCGCCGCTGCGCCGCAGAAGCGCCCGGATGCGTGCCTTCAGCTCCAGAATGTTAAAGGGCTTGGTGAGATAATCGTCAGCGCCCTGCTCAAAGCCTAAAAGCTTGTCCATATCCTGGCTGCGGGCGGTGAGCATGATGATGGGCACATCGGAAAATTCGCGAATTCGGCGGCAGGCTTCCAGCCCGTCGATCTCCGGCATCATCACGTCCAGAATGATCAGGCTCACGTCCCTGTCCCGGGCAAGCGCAACGGCCTGAGCGCCGTTGGAGCCGGTGATGACCTCGTAGCCCTCATTTTGCAGATTGAATTTAATTCCCTTGACGAGAAGCTCCTCGTCATCAACGATCAGAATTTTCATATTCGTCTCCCACTGTAATATAGTCCCGGATGGCGTCAAGCCGCTTGCTTCCGATGCCGGACACCTGTTCCAGTTCCTCGATGGAGGAAAAGCCGCCGTGTGCCTCCCGATAGTCAATGATTCGCTGCGCTAAGGCTTCACCGATCCCCGGAAGACCCGTCAGCTCCGTCCGGCTTGCTGTGTTGATGTTCAAAAGGCCGTCTGTCTGCACGGCAGTCTCCTGCGGCGCAGAGCTTTCCTGCGTGGAGGCGTCCGACGGGGGCAATGCGCTCTGCCGGGAGACCTGAATGCCGTTTTCGTCGCTGCGGTTCTGTGAACCCAGAAAAAAGCCTCCTGCAAAGGCAAAGAAAATCAAAACGATGGTAACAAGAAGAAACTCGGGCTTGAAGTGTTTCATGGCTTTTCCTCTGTTCATGCGTTGACATCAGAAAGTTTTTTGCTATAATGATTATAGCACATTGTGCCCCGCTGCGGCAACGATAAATCCATGTTTATTGGTGAGATACGGATGAAAATCATGAAAAGAACCCGAATTTTTTCCATTTTGCTTGCATTGCTGCTGCTTTTGCAGCTTTCTGCGACCTGTTTCGCCGCCGAAACGGACGAAACGGCTGCGCAGAGCTCTGAAATCGCGCAGGAGTCGGAGACGTCCGCCGTGGACGGTCTGCCCAGCGGTTTTGAAAAGCCGGATGCGCCAAACGAATATAACTTTTCGCTGGAGCTGAGTCTTCAGGCCAAGGGCGCCGTGCTCATCGAGCTGAATTCCAATTCCATGGTCTATCAGCAGGACATTGACCGCCAGCTTTACCCCGCCAGCCTGACCAAGATCATGACCGCCATGCTTGCACTGGAATATGGCGATCTGGACGCGGTGCTCACGGTTTCGCGCAGCGCGATGGAGGGCCTGAGCATCTATGGCAGCACGGCCGGTCTGCTCGTTGGAGAGGAGATCACGCTGCGGGAGGTGCTTTACTGCATTCTGGTATCCTCGGCCAACGAGGGCTGCAATGTGGTGGCGGAGTATATCTCCGGCAGCGTGGAGGATTTTGTGGCGCTGATGAACGAAAAGGCGGCGGAGCTGGGCATGACCGGCACGCACTTTGCCAACGCCCACGGCCTACACGACGCAAACCACTATACCACTGTGCGCGACCTTGCAACGCTTGCTTGCTGGGCATGGAAAAATCCCCAGTTCCGGGAGTTTGCCACCACCACGCGGCATACGGTTCCGGCCACAAATCTGTCTGAGGAACGCCTTTTGCGCACCACCAACTATCTGACGGATAACCGGGTGGTCGGCCGCTACTATTACGACAAGGCTTCCGGCATCAAAACCGGCTTCACCACGCCTGCGGGCGGCTGCCTCATCGCCACCGCCTCTGACGGCGACATGACCTTCCTGAGCGTGGTTTGCGGCTGCGAAACGGTCTATGACGAAAACGGTGAGGCCGTGGATATGCGTTTCACGGAGTCCAAACGGCTGCTCAAATACGCTCTGGAAAAGTTTTCCTATGTTCAGGTGCTTTCCAACACCGTCATGCTTGAGCAGTTGGAGGTCACCGGCGGCCAGAGCGACCGGGTTCTGGTCTGCGCCAGTGAGAATGTTTCTCTGCCGCTTCCCCTGACGGCTGACCTTTCCGCCATCACCACCGAGCTGCACTATGACACGCAGGGCGCTTTGGCCGCACCGGTGCAGGCGGGTCAGAAGGTCGGCACGGTGACGGCCAAATATAACGGTCTGGTGCTGGCAAGCTGCGACCTTGTGACCCTGACGGCGGTGGAAAGCCTGAGCCCGGTGCAAACGCAGGCGCCGTCTGAGGAAGCCGAGCACGGCGTCAGCACCCCGGCAGACGGCAAAACGCCTTCGGCCAAGCAGGAGGAAAGCGTGTGGTCGCTTTTGAAACGTTACTGGTATCTTTCCGTGCCATTTGCGCTGGTGTTCGTGCTGGTCTGCTGGCTGCTCATTTTGCGTGCCGTGAATGTCCGCCGCGCGAAAAAGCGGGCGCAGCGCCGCCGGGAAAGGAGACGCAGCCGTGAATGAATGGGAGGCTTTAAGGCAGGAATGTGAGGTCTGCCGGAACTGTCCACTCAGCCGGACGCGGACGAACGTGGTCTTCGGCGTCGGCGCGCAGGATGCGAAAATCGTTTTCGTGGGCGAAGGCCCCGGCCAGCAGGAGGATTTGAGCGGTGAGCCCTTTGTGGGCGCTGCCGGTCAGCTTCTGGACGCCATGCTTTCCATCATTGATCTGGGGCGGCACAATTGCTATATCGCCAACATCGTCAAATGCCGTCCACCGCAAAATCGGGATCCTCTGCCCATGGAGCAGGACGCCTGTGAGGGCTATCTGCGCCGCCAGCTTGCGCTTTTGCAGCCCAAAATTGTGGTCTGTCTTGGCCGGATCGCCGCCATGCGCCTGATTCGGGAGGATTACCGAATTACGCGCGAGCACGGCAAATGGACGGAAAAGGACGGCGTGTTTTACACCGCCATGTATCATCCGGCGGCACTGCTGCGGGATGTGCGCAAGCGCCCGGACACCTTCACTGACCTGCTCAGTCTGCGAAAACGCGCACAAGAGCTGGGACTTTATGATACCGTTATTCCATAAAAAAGACTAGACTGTCGAAAAACCATGCTTTCACGCACTGGCGCGGGAGCGCCCTTGGCTCCCCTGTGTAAGGGGAGCTGGCAAAATCG
>CAZPRA010000093.1:0-6012 GCA_964588975.1 uncultured Oscillospiraceae bacterium
ACCGGATGCGGTTAAGGAATAAGAAGCGTCATAAGAAACCTCGTCATTTGCGTCGATCATGTACGGCGCAGGAATGGAATAGACGCATTTCCCGTCCGCATTGGTCAGAGAAATACTTCCGTCATCCAGCAAATTCGGTGTCAGGCCAACCGTCTGCATTTGGAAGCTGTAGCAGTATTCCTCACGGGGCGCTTCAATGACGATGCTTTCTTTAATGCTGTTGGCGTAGTTTTCGTAGCGGAGGGTTGCGCCGTCTAAAATATTGTCATATTCCAGAGCGGAATAGAGCTTCTCCGGTTGTGCCTGCGCATAAAAATCGTCTGCTATGCCATCTTCCGCTGGGGCAACTGCGACCAGAACATTTGCTGTGGCAAGGTCCCCGTTTGCTTCTTCCTGCGTATTCATGGTTTCTACAGGAGCTATGGGCTGCGCAGGCAGTTCGGCATCCAGGGGCAACACCGGCGTAAGGGTCAGAGAATCATCGCCCGTTTGCACGTAAACAAGCTGACCGGAGCCAGCTTCTGCGGCGAACAGGCGCAGGCTATCGCCGTTTTCTACGCGGTAACCTGTGAGCTGTCCATTTTGGCTGATTGGAACAAGTGTGTTATCATAATCCTGCCAATTTCCATCTTCGTCCAGATAGTGCACAGGGGTGTCATAGGCAATGGCAAGATACTGTCCGTTCTCCAATCGGAAATGCTTGACGCTTTCCTCCCGCAGGGACTCATCCTCAAAGAGGATCTGCGCTGTGGACGCATCCATTTGTGGGTCAACGGCTTCGAGGTTGCCCTCTTCCGACTCCGGTGCGGTAGTCGAAGCGGAACTGTCCTGTTCGGAATTCTCCGCCGTCTCCGTCGCAAAGACCGCCGCCGGTAGAAGCTGCACCAAAAGTGCCAGCGTCAGCAGCAATGCGATCCCCTTTTTGCCGAATCGTTTCATTTTCATCGACCCTTTCTCTATGAATTCGAGAGATTTTCTCTCTCAAATATATAGAGCCACGAAAATCATTTCTGCAACCATTTCTTTCAAAATTTCTCGCCTTTTTTCAAAAAAGCCCAAAAGCAAAAAAGTGTGATTAAGCGCTACTTTATTATACTCTGAAGTTTGTTGAATTACAAGCAAATCACTCAATAACGGTTGCACTTTTTATTTTCGCGGCTCTATAGTAATAGGACGTAAAATTTTCCGTTGAGGATGAAATAAATTCGGAGGGATGCACATGGAAATTTATCAAAGCAGAGAAGAAATACAGGAGCGTTTTGCCGACGCAGCAGCCGCATTGGTGATGGATCGCTATCTTAGCGAAATGCAGGAAAACGCGACGCAAGAAAATTTTTCGGAAATACCGGCTGCATTGGATCAAAAATGCCGCAAGCTCATCAAAAAACGGCTGATGAAGAAGCGGTGCAAAGATATTTCAATAAATGTTCTGCATTACGTAAAAACAGTAGCAATCGCTATCGTAATGCTGTTCGGTATCGGCGGAATTCTGTTTACGACTGTCGAAGCGGTTCGTGTGCCGATCATCAACTTCTTTATTGCGCATACCGACAGTTATCTGGTGATTTCCGGTGCTTCGACAGACGGCAATCAGGACACCGATATTTTCTCTAAATACATTCGTTGGGACTTCTTCCCGGAGAGTTATGATTTTAAATATTGCGAGAATACCAGCAGTGGAGGATTCCTACTCGTGTATGAAAATGATGCGAACGACTATATTATTTTGACAGTTGAGCCATCTGAAGGAACGATCCATGTGGATGTAGAAAATGCGGTTTCTGAAACATTATCCGTTGTCGGCTGCAATGCAATACTAATAAACAAAGATGGTTATCAGCTTGTATGGCTTAACGAAAAGACGGGAGAACGGCTTCAGCTTGATGCAACTGCCTTGAGCCGTGGGGAAATCATCACTTTGGCAGAAAAAATTGAAAAAATGCGATAAAATCGGTTGCAGATTCGTTTTTCGCGGCTCTATATATAGGGATAGGAAAACTGTTCTGAAAAAATATAATCGGAGGGATCCTCATGAAACGAATCACAGCACTGCTTCTTGTCGTCGTCCTGCTCTGCGCACTTATTCCATCGGCTTCTGCTGCAGTTATCGAACCGGATAATCCCAACTTCAACTACATTCGCTCAACATCGGTCACATTTCTTATTGATGAGAATGGAATCGCCTGCTGTACTGCACGTTGCATTGCCGACAGGGATGTGACCATCAAGATTGTCGGCATGTTACAACAGTACAAAAACGGCGCATGGTCGACCCTTGCGACATGGTCAACAAGCGGCTCCTTCATCGTAACGCTGGACAAGCAGCGTGCAGTTTACAGCGGCTACAAGTACCGTTTTACGGGAAGATTTTACATCTATGATGCAGATGGTTCTTTCCTCGAATCGGACTCCATTACCCGTACCTACAATTACGGCGCAACATAATCCGTTGTAACCCAATCCAAGACATTGCGCTTTGCGCACCAATCAGGCGGTCAATGCCGCCTGATTGGTGCGCATTCTTATGCCCAAACAGGGCCTCCGGCAGTGTAGGCTGTCGGGATCCGCCGGTCAATCGTTTTGCAAAAGAAAAAACGATTGATTGGAGGAAAAACAAAAATGGCAGACGAAACGTATGCCCACATAAATGCTTTGTTCTCTCGCCGGAGGGCTACGAAGAAATCACCTACGATGCGCTGTGCCGTAGACGGGAATCCGACCCGTCCTACGCACAGCGCAAATTTATTCCTCTGCACGGAATGCTCATGGAGGTAACGCCAGAGGAATATGCGGACTTTTACCGCAATCAAAACCGTCAGGCGTATCTCGACCGGCGTTCCGCTGCGCATGGAGATATTTCTGCAACCGACGGCATCTTGATTTCGCAGGATATTTCCGTAGAAGATCAGATCATTCACCGGACTGTGTTGGGAAAGCTCCGTCAGGCACTTTCAACACTGGCACCGGAAGACCTTCGACTCTTGGGTGACCTGTATGCAGATGGCCTTACGGGGCGGGAAGCGGCGTCGAAATATGGCGTAAGTCAGCAGGCTCTGCATATGCGTAAGCTGCGAATTTTGAAAAAAGTCAAAAAATTTTTAGGGCCTATCTGAAAACTCAACATCATATATAAATTGCACAAAATCCCAAAATGCTCAACAGCAATGCGCATCTGCGCCGTGCCTACAACGGTATTCTTTCCCTCATTGCACAGCACGATACGGCTCCGGCGTTGGGAAGTGTCACCCTCAAAGGGTACGGTGAGACATATGCCGTGACCGTCACGGACAGCAGTGGTCGCCTCGCAAATGACACATGGGAGGCAGTCGGCGCAACGGGCTTGCACGTTACACAAAGCGGCAACAATTTGACAGTTTGGGCGGACTCCGGCTTTCAGGGTGGCACGGTCACGCTGCGGCGGAAGCTGAATGTGATTACGGGCAGCGCACTGACCGCCGAGGCAGGCAGCGGCGGCCAACAGGTGCTTGTGGGTGTGCCGGATGATCCCCTCTCGGCAACGCTTTCCGTTGCGGTGGAAATCGGCGGCAGCATGACGGCACAGAAGGTCTCCGACAGCGGCGACGTGACAGGATATTGCTTCAAGATCTATTCGTGGGCACAAAATCGGACATGGTACGCCAAAACCGATTCCGACGGCGTTTTGCGACAGTCGGACAGCACTTACAGCACGCTGGGTTCTTCCGCTTTTGAGGATTTCAGAGACGGCGACTACACCTTTTTGGAGGTGCTCAGTCAAAAGGGCGTCGGGCTGGTTGCTCCCGAGAGCTGGAAACTGACCGTGACCGACGCAGGCGGAAACGTGACCTTTGACAAAAATTACACTTCTGCCGACATGACTACAGATACCAACGGCGACTGCCGTTTGGAGAAAATTTCGCTCAGCGGCTTAACGGGCGGCGGTCAACTGACCATGACCATCCGTAATGTGCCGCTGACGGCGGATTTGGAGATTATCAAAACCTCGCCGGATGGCAAAATCGGCGGTATCTCGTTCACGGTTTATGACAGCGATGGTACAAAAATCGCAAGCGGCATTACGAACGAAAACGGAAGAATGACGGTCAGAGGCTTGCAGATCGGGCAGACCTACACCGTCACGGAAACCGTTCCCGAGGGCTATGTCTGCACCGAGAACGACAAGAAAATCACCATTCAGGCGGGTACGAATACCGTCTCCTTTGAAAATAAGCCCCTGCCGAGCTTGAAGATCATAAAAACCTCTCCCGATGGCAATGTCTCGGGCATCCCGTTCAAAATCTACACTTCCGAATATGCGTCGAAGCTGGACAATGTCTGGCGCACGGCGGTGACGGATGAGGCAGGTGTGATTCTCATGGACGATTTGCCTGCGGGGACGTACTGGATCAAGGAAATTGTGCCGGAGGGGTATCAGGTGCAGGCAGTGCAAAAAGTGACCGTTACGGAAGAAAACACGGTCGAAAATCCTGCGGTTGTGACCTTTGTCAATGTGCCGAATCCCTGTCTGAAACTCATCAAGACCTCGGAGGACGGCAACATCGCCGGAATCACGTTCCAAATCTTTACCGGTCGGAACGCACCGGCGCAGGATGCCGTGCCGCTGTACACCGTTACGACAGGCGATGACGGCACGGTTTTGCTCAAAAATCTCTCCGTCGGGATTTATTGGGTGCGCGAGGTCGTGCCGGAGGGATATGCACCGCAGGAGGTCAGGAAAATCCGTGTGCTTTCTTCTAACACACCGGGCAACCCCGCAACGGTGCGCTTTGACAATACTCTTTTGCGTGGGTCGATTGCCGTTAACAAGGTCGATTTCGGCGGCGAGCCGCTCTCCGGCGCAACTTTTTTGCTGGAATATTCTGTGGATAGCGGCGTGACATGGCAAGCGGTTTGTCGCACAAGCACAGATGATTCCGGTATCGGAACGTGCAGTGGTGTAGACGCCGACGGCACGATCACCACGGGAGCTGACGGCGTTGCCACATTCTCCGATCTGATCGTCTACGGTGTGACCTACCGCCTGACGGAAATCGCCGCCCCAAACGGCTATCTGCTCCTTGCCGAGCCGGTGTTCACGGGTAGCCTGTCAGCAAATGCGGAACTGAACTACGAACTGACCTTCGATGTGATCAACGCCCCGTCCCTGCAAATGCCGCCCACGGGCGGCACGGGCAACCTACAGACAGTCGTTTCCCTCGCAACTACCGTCCTACTGTCCGCAATTCTCGCATTTACACTGCTCTACAGGCGCAAAAAAGCAACTTGAAAAATCGGCAGGAACGCAAAAACGCTCCTGTCGATTCCTTATTTGTCACGATAATGAGAGCCGCACTGGACAATTTTGAGTACGCCATCTTCAATGCGATAGACAATGCGGTTGCAGTCGTCGATCCGTCTGCTCCAGTAGGCGGACAAGTCGCCGGAAAGCCGCTCCGGTTTTCCGATTCCTTCGTAGCCGTTGCGGTCGATGTCTTTCAAAAGCTGAAGAATCCGCCGATACGTTTTCCTGTCCTGCTTCAGCCAGTACTCAAAATCCTCCCAAGCTTCGTCCGTCCACGCCTTAATCATCGAGTGCTACCTCGTGAATCGTGCCGCCGGTGGACTCCATCTGAGCAATCGACTTTCTCAGCCGTGCCATATTTTCCTCCGAGTAAAACGGGTCTGCGCAAATCTCAAAGGGGATTCGCTTTTCCCTGCTGACCTTCGTTGCAAAAAGAACAAAGGCACTCGTCATCGTCAAGCCCATCTCCTTGCAGGCTTCCTCCATGTTCCGTTTCAAATCGGAGTCCATGCGAAAGTTTACCATCGCTTGAGCCATTTTGATCAACTCCTTGTTTTGATTTCATCCCCATTATATCGTTTTGTAAAGCATTTGTCAATAGCTTGCTTTACAAATAGCGTGCCCATTTTTATTGTCCTCATTCGCAGTGAATGTGGAAAAACATTATTACCAATCAGAAAGGAATTTTTATCATGAAAAAAGCAATCGCACTTTTGGCAGCGTTGATTCTG
>CAZPRA010000094.1:0-5990 GCA_964588975.1 uncultured Oscillospiraceae bacterium
TTATTAGCGTTCTTCGCGGAAATATGGGATACCGAGGTTTGCGGGCGGCTGATCTTCTTTTCTGCGGCGCAGAGAAACGAAAATCAGAACCAGAAGCGTGAAAAGGTAAGGAAGCATCTGGAAAATTTTGTCGGAGCCTTTGAACAGACCGGGTATCAGGAAATAGAACCAAGACAAAAGGCCGAACAGATACGCGCCCCAGACGCAGCGCAGCGGCTTCCATGTGGCGAAGATAACCAGGGCAACTGCCAACCAGCCGAGCGCTTCGATGGTGGCACTGGTTTCCCAGAGTCCGTCGATGTATTCCATGACATAGAAGCAGCCGCCGAGGCCGGAGATACCGGCGCCGATGCAGGTGGACAGGTACTTATACCGCGTGACGTTGATGCCGGCGGCATCGGCGGTCGCGGCGTTTTCGCCAACAGCGCGCAGAGACAGGCCGGTGCGTGTCTTGCTCAGGAAGAACCACAGGGCAACGGCCAGAGCTATGGCGAAATAGACCAAAAAGCCGTGGCGGAAGATAAGCGAGCCGAGGCTCAAGGTGCCGGTCAGCTCATCGAGCTTCACGACCAACGGGGAAATGTAGGTCTTGATGGCCTGAGAGGTCGTACTAGCGCAGACCGTGCCGACACTGCCGAGGCTGCCACCGAAGTAGTTGCCAACGCCCGTGCCGAAAATGGTCAGGGTCAGGCCGGTCACGTTCTGGTTGGTACGGAGCGTAATGGTCAGGAAAGCATAAAGCAGACCACCTGCCATGGAAGCGACGAAGGCGCACAGCAGACAGACGACGATGCAGGCCAGAGGATTCGGATTTTCAAACATACTCTCGAATTTCAGAGCACCTGCAAGGCTGGCGATCGCGCCGATGTACATAATGCCGGGGACACCCAGATTCAGGTTGCCACCCTTTTCGGTCAGGATCTCACCAAGAGCACCGAAAAGAATGACGGTACCGAAGGTGATGGAGAAGGAGAGGGTCGTGCTTAGCTGACTGAGAAAACTGATGATACTACTCATTCTTTATTCACCTCCGTGTTGGAATGTCTGAATTTCACGTGGTAGTTGGTGAAGAACTCACAGCCGAGAACGAAGAAAAGAACAATGCCGGTCAAAATCTTTGCAAAGTAGTCATTGAGCTGGTAAGCGGAGGCCATTTGTTCGCCGGCCAGTTCCATGAAGCAGTAGAGCGCTGAGAAAGCAACCATCAGGAAGGGGTTCGTGTGAGACAGCCATGCGATGATGATTGCGGTGAAGCCGCGTCCGTTGGCGGTGCTTTCGGTCAAAGTGCGGGAAACGGCGGAGACGGCAAGGAAACCGGCAAAGCCGCACACGGCACCGGAAATAGCCATCGTGCGCACATAGACGCGATTGACGCGAATACCGGCATATCTTGCAGTGTTTTCGGAGTCACCTACGACAGCGATCTCATAACCCTGCTTGGTATAACGCAGATAAGCCCACATGAGGACCACCACGGCCGAGACAATCACAACGATCCACATATAATCCTTGTCGTTGAAGTTGCCGGTGAACATTTCACCAATCCAGCCCTTGTGCAGCGCTTCGGGGAAGCTGCTATCGGCATTGATGGTACCGATCTTGACAGTGCCGATGGTACCTTCCCAAATGGTGCAGAAATAAAGGACAAGCTTGGTGGCGATGTAGTTCATCATCAGGGTAAAGAGCGTCTCGTTGGCATTCCACTTTGCCTTGAAGAAGCCGGGGATCATGCCCCAGATGGCGCCGAACACAATCGCCAGAAGCGCCATCAGCACCAGCAGGAGGATAGAAGGAAGCTGCCAGCAGAACTTCATCAAAATCACGGCGCCAAGGCCGCCGATCAACACCTGACCTTCCGCACCGACGTTCCAGAACCGCATTTTAAAGGCGGGCGCCAGACCGACGGCGATGCAGGCCAACATCATGGTGCGTTTGATAAAGTCCCATCTGCGTCTGCCGGTCATGAAGCTGCCGTTAAACATTTGAAGCAGAACGTCAAGCGGGCTCTTGCCCGTGAAGGCATAGGTCAAAATCACGCAAATGAGCAGGGACAGGGCAATGGCAATCACGCGGATCAGGACAGATTTCCCTGCGGAAATCCCGTCACGTTTGGAAATTCGGATAAGAGGAGATTTCATTTAGTGTTCCTCCCTTCTGAATTGGGTCATGAGAAGTCCGATTTCTTCCTTCGTGGTGGTGGCGGCGTCGACGATGCCGCTGACCTGGCCACCGCACAGGACAAGAATTCTGTCGCACAGCTCCAGAAGAACGTCCAGATCTTCGCCAACGTAGATCACGGCAACGCCCTTCATCTTTTGCTCGGAGAGCAGATTGTAAATGGTATAGGAAGTGTTGATATCCAGCCCGCGCACGGCATAGGCGGTCATCAGCAGCGTGGGATTTGATGCGATTTCGCGCCCGACCAGAACCTTCTGCACGTTGCCGCCGGAAAGGCGGCGGATGGGAATGCGGTTGATGTCCGGGGTGACAACCTCAAGATCGGTCACAATCCGTTCGGCCAACCGTGCCGGCTTATCCCGATCGGTAAACGGGCCGGAACCGTCACGATAGGTGCGAAGCTTGATGTTGTCGATGATGTTCATAGAGCCGACAAGCCCCATGCCGAAGCGGTCTTCGGGCACGAAGGAGAGCAGCACACCCTTGTTGATGATGTCCAGCGGATCCATGCCGTTGAGCAGGCAGGTGTTCTTCTCAGGGTCTATATAGACCAGTTCGCTGCCCGGTTCCAGATTTTGCAGACCGGCGATGGCCTCCAGCAGCTCCTTCTGGCCGGAACCGGCGACGCCTGCAATGCCGAGAATTTCGCCGCCCATGGCGGTGAAGCTGACGCGGTCAAGCTTTTTGACGCCGTCTTTGTCCTTGACTGTCAGATCCGTGACCACCAAGCGCTCGCGCAGATCGGGATTTTTTGGACGGTCGATATTCAGCGAGACGCTGCGGCCAACCATCATGTCGGTCAAAGACTGCTGTGTGGCAGATGCAGTGTCAACGCAGCCGATATACTGACCCTTGCGCAGAACAGCAACGCGGTCTGAAACGTCTAGAACCTCGTGCAGCTTGTGCGTGATGATGATGATTGCCTTTCCGTCGGCTTTCATGTTGCGCATAACGGCGAAAAGCTTGTCTGTTTCCTGCGGTGTCAGCACAGCGGTCGGCTCGTCCAAAATAAGCACGTCTGCGCCACGATAGAGAACCTTGACGATTTCAACGGTTTGCTTTTGAGAAACAGACATATTATAAACCTTTTGATCGGGGTCGATCTCAAAGCCGTAACGGTCTGCGATTTCTCTGACTGCCTTACGGATAGAAACGCTGTCCAGCTTGCCCTTGTCTCCTTCAAGGCCAAGGACAATGTTTTCCGCTGCCGTAAACACGTCGACCAGCTTAAAATGCTGATGGATCATGCCGATGCCATAGTGGAAGGAGTCCTTCGGAGATGCGATGGCAGCGGGCTGCCCATTGACAAAAATTTGACCCTCGTCGGGGAAATAAATGCCGCCGAGCATATTCATGAGCGTGGTTTTGCCGCTTCCGTTTTCTCCCAAAAGGGAGAGGATCTCGCCCTTGCGCAGAGCCAAAGAGATGTCGTTATTTGCAACGACGGAACCAAAACGCTTGGTGATATTGCAAAGCTCTATTGCGTATGGAGTGCCTGATTCGGCAGTGCCTTGCGGGTTGGTTTTTTCAATAGGGTCCAAGGCAGTCATCCTTTCTGATTGAGAATGCATAAAAGTAAAGATGCAACGAATGAGCACTTTACTGAAGTATCATACCACAAGTTTCAAAAAAAGTAAAACAAATTGTGGAATTCCGTTTTAGGCGAAATTATTCCGAATTTTCAAAAAAAATCGTAAAAAACAAGCAGTTTTATCAACGAAAAATTAGGACTCGACAAATTGCACAAAAACAGGGCGAAACTTTCATACAAAATGTCAGCGAGCCTAAATATTTTTTAGTTCTTCTGCAGGAAAGTCTCCCGCGATAATTGCGCGGGAATAAGAAAACCGGTGGGGGAATCCCCACCGGTTTTGGGCTGTTTGATTAGTTCAGAGCGGTGATGCCATCAATGATGAGGGCAAAGGAAGGTGCAGACTGGAAGTAGGACTCATGATAGTAGCCGTCGAAAATGGCTTCGTCGCAGTCGTTGACCCAGTCGCCGTCAGAGTCGGTAGCGAATGCAGAGGTCACAGGTTCGCCGCCGATGGTGAAGGTGGAAACGTCGAAGGGATGAATCGTACCGGACTTCAGAGCGGCGATGACTTCTTCGATCTTCTCGGCAGTGCCTTCGGCAACGTTCGGGCCGAGCTCGGTCAGAGCCACGGCATCCTGGTCAAAGCCCTCTGCCCAGTTGGTGACAACAGCTTCGCCATTCATGTGAGCCTTGATCGCGTAAGTATAGTAGACGCCCCACTCGTTGGTCGGAGAAACAAGAGCGGCATTGGGAGCAGCAGTCAGCATATCAATGTTATAGCCGACGGAATAAACAACCGTGCCGGTTTTCCATGCAGCCTCGCAAGCAGAAGGAGCACCGGTGGAGTCAGCGTGCTGGCCAATGATCACGCAGCCGAGGCCGATGAGCTGCTCTGCAGCAGCCTTTTCGGCGGTGATGTCGAACCAGGAGCTCGTGTACAGAACGCTCATGGAAACATCTTCATAGACGGACTTGATGCCAAGATAGAAAGCAGTGTAGCCAGAGATAACTTCGGCGTAGGGATATGCGCCGACATAGCCGACCTTAACATTGCCGTCAGCATCATAGTTGTTGCTGGACAGCTTGCCGTCTGCATCCAGCTCGGCAATCTTCATGCCGGCAACCACGCCGGCAGCATAGCGTGCTTCGTAGATTTCGGTAAATGCGTTGTGGAAATTATCAAGGCCGGAAGCCTTGGCGGTGTCGCCGGTCATAGCAACGATCTGGATGTCGGGGTTCTGCTCGGCAGCCAGCTTTGCATAGTCCTGATGGCCGTAGGAGTTGGTGAACACGATGGTGCATCCCTGGTCAATGCAGTCTTCGATTGCAGTCTTGCAGGACTCGTCTTCGGGAACAGCGTACTTCCAAACGACATTGTCCGTCTCGGACAGGCCGAGGTTCTTGCAGGCTTCCTGAATGCCAAGAATGTGCGCCAGCGTGTAGCCTTCGTTTTCGTCACCGACGAGAACAACGCCAACCTTGACGTCTGCAGTTTCGCCATTGTTGGCGGGTTCCTTGCTGTCGTCTGCCGGGTCTTCGGTGGTTTTGCAACCGGCAAAGAGCGTCAGAACCATTACCAGTGCAAGAATCAGTGCTAAAAACTTTTTCATTTTCTTTCCTCCTCAAATAATGCTCCGGGAATGCCCGGATGGTTTGCGGCACGACTTCCTTTACAAAATATGCCACTAACCGTATAATACACAAAACCGCTCGGAAAAACAAGGGAATTTTTGATAATTATCTACAAGCTAAAAATTTTTGGCGATAGCAACAAAGTTTGTATGCAAAAAATGAGCAAAGTGACGAAAAAGAAGCCGTTCATCGGGAGAAAATTTTCCGCATAGCCGCCGCGTTTCAGCATGGCGGCGGCCAGTGCGGTGCCGATTCCGCCGGAAGTACAGGTCAAACGTTCGTCGTTGTGGGTCAAATATCCGGCATAAACCGCAGCATCATGCCGCCTGAATTCATCCAGCATAACGTCCTCCCGCAAAGATTTGTGAGTATTGAGTATATTTATAATAATGTATCCGGAAAAATGCAAGACAGCGCCCTCCGTTAAAAAAGAAAACGCAAAAAACAGAAAATAATGCTTGACAACCGGGTCACGCGTGTGTATAATAACAAGCGTCGCTGGTGCGATACGTTCGGGAGCATAGCTCAGCTGGGAGAGCACATGCCTTACAAGCATGGGGTCACAGGTTCGAGCCCTGTTGTTCCCACCATCATCTGGCCCGGTGGTGCAGTCGGTTAGCACGCCAGCCTGTCACGCTGGAGGTCG
>CAZPRA010000095.1:0-5907 GCA_964588975.1 uncultured Oscillospiraceae bacterium
AGGAACTTGACGGTGATGATGTCGCCGTAGTTGAAGCCGAGATCCTCAAAGACGTTCTTTGCGGAAGCGTCGGTGTAGATGTTGCCATACTTGGTCGTCCACAGACCGGCATCCAGACCGCCGATGGTGATCTTGCCGTCCCATGCTGCGGCCTGCTCGATGACAGTGATACGGCCCTGAGTCTCGCCGTACTGCTCAGCGGTGATAACGCCGTTCAGCTTTTCGGTGATGTAGTCGATGACAACGGCGTCAAGGGTGTAGCCGGTGTCGAACTGGGAGGAAGCACTTGCGAAGGCATAGTAGGTGTCGCCGCCGCCAGCGCAGAAGTTGTTGGTCAGGACTGCATAAGTAGCTTCCGGATCAAATGCCTTGCCGTTGATCTCGTCGATGGTAACGCGGTTGATGGAAGCGGGGCCATAGTAGGTGGAGCCGGGATAGGTCTCGGCGTTCTTATCGTACTCCTTGTTGGTGTCGATGGTGAACTTGATGCCGGAAACCTGCGGGAAGCCGCCGACGGAGACAGGCGTGCAGTAGGTGGAAGCTTCGAGAGCCTCAAGCAGCTCTGCGCCGGTCACGTAAACGACTGCCACGGTGTTGCCGAAGGGCAGAACCGTCAGAATATCGTTCTTGGTGACATCGCCGGGGTTGATGGCAGCACGGATGCCGCCGCCGTTGGTGATGGCAACGATATTTTCAGCGGGAACCTGAGTGATGGAGCCGGGATACTGCTCGGTCAGGCACCAGATCATGGCGTCCGTGATGAGGTCGCCGTTGTTGGTTTCCTGCGTACGGTTGCCGGGATCCTTTGCGCCGTTGAGGGTGACCTCAGAGGTTGCAAAGACGGAGCCATAGAGGGCTTCGATTTCGTCGATGATGGCCTGAGCGGCAGCAGCGACGGTCTCGTCCTTCGTGCTGTAGCCGTCGGGAGTTGCTTCGGACTCAACAGCGATCAGCTCGTTGGAGACGATCTTCTTGGTAGCATTGTCAATCTTGATGGCGCCGATGTTGGCAAACTTCGTGCCCGTGGACTGGATGGGCTCGCCGTTCGTGCCTTCGGTCATGACGGTGTGGGAGTGTGCGTCGATGATGAAGTCAATGCCGGTGACCTTGCTGTACAGGTCATAGGAGCGATAGGGCTCGGAGGACTCGTCCACGCCAAGGTGAGACAGGCAGATGATGACGTCAGCGCCTTCGGCCTTGAGTGCGTCGACCTGTGCCTGAGCGTTGGCCCAAATGGTGATGTCGGTGGTCTCGGTCAGGAAGGTCAGGCCCTTGATCAGAGCGGGGTTGGCCTTGGTCTGCGTCTCGGGCGTTTCGAGGCCGAAGAAGCCGATCTTCACGCCGTCCTTTTCGATGATGGTGTAAGCATCAAAAATGGGGTCGCCGTTCTCGTCAAGAACGTCGGAGCAAAGAACGGTGAAGTCAGCCTTTTCCATGTTCTCCTTGAGCTGGGGATAGCCATAGTCGAACTCATGGTTGCCCAGAGAAGCAACATCGTAACCGGTCTTGTTCATCAGGTCGATTGCGGTTGCGCCCTTGGATACGGAAACATAGGTGGTGCCCTGAGAATAGTCACCGGCGTCAGCCAGGATGACTTGCGCACCCTTTGCTTCCAGCTCGGCCTTCAGAGCGGCCATGTAGGCATAGCCTTCCACAGCGCCGTGAACGTCGTTGGAGTGCAGGATGTAGGTGTAGCCAGTCTCGTCGCCGCCGGACTGTTCGGTTTCCTTGACATAGAACTGGAAGCCGAAGTCGGTTGCAGTGACCCTATCGGTGCTGGTGTCGTATGCGGAGAAGCCGGACTGCTTTGCATACCACTCAAGGTAGACATTGCCATAGGAGCCGGTCATCTCTGCGCTGTAGATGATGAACTGAGAGGTTGCCTCGTCGAGGGACTCAATGTTCCAAGTGTCGGCATGGTCGCCACTGACATAGAGGTTATAGTAGGTCTTGCCGTTATACTCTCTGGTGCCGGTGCCGATAACATTGCCGCCGTCCTGCGTGAAGGTGTAGGAACCGTCAGCGTTCTTGGTGACCTTCCAAACGAGTGCGGAGGCCGGGTCGGTGAGCTTGCCGTCGGCAGGGGTGACAGCGGTGCCGGTTACATAGTAACCGTTCATCGTGCCCTCAAGTGCCTTGCCGTTGCCGGGGTTGTAGAGGACGACTTCGTCGCCATCTTTCAGCTCAGTAGCCAGCACATAACTGGCTGTTTCTGCATCGCCTGCGAAGGCCACTGCCGGAAGCAACGACAGGATCATGCACAGAGCAAGCAGAAGGGAAAGGAACCGGGAAATTTTTTTCATAAGCGATCTCCTTCTGATAAAAATTTTTTCGTGGAGGCCGAATTGCCCCACACACATCCTATTATACCATTCTTTCATTTTTTGTCCACGAAATCTTTTTTGCTTTTTGAATTCTTGTCAATTTCGCACAAAAATAAAGCGCAGAACTGGTCAAAACGCCAATGAAAACCGCATTCGTGATTTAGCAATTTACCGCGCAAAAGACCATTTCCGCCCGTTTTTCCCAATTTTTTCCGAACTTTCCCGTTTTCCCGCCCGTAACGTTTCTCTGCATACAGGCGTTTCTTCATCTCTGTTGCAGGGCGCGGTCATAGCCGCGCCGTCCGCGAAGCGGCTGTAGGGGTCGATGCCCAGAGCGCAGCCGTTGGCTACGATAGCCGTTGGCGAGGAACGAGCCTTACGGATATCTATGCAGAGCTGAGGAACGAGCCTTACGGATGCGGCCTACCCCTTGCGGGTACATCGACCCGCATTGTGCAGTCGTTTCATGGCAGCAGCGGGCCGATGAGGGCATCGGCCCCTACCGTTCGTCGGTTTCCGGTGCCAGCGGGAGGGTGAGGGTGGCTTTGAACAGGTCGCCGTCGGTCGAAAGGCGAAGGTCGCCGCCCTGCAATCGCGCCAAGCTCCGCGCGATAGACAGGCCAAGGCCGCTTCCTTCCGTGTTACGCGATGCGTCGCCGCGCACAAAGCGCTCCAGAAGTTCCTCCGGCGGGCACTCCAGTGGCCTTGCGGAGATATTCTTGAACTCCACATAGCCCACGCCGTCTTCCTGGCCCGCGGAGAGGAAAATCCGGGTCTGTTCCATGGAATATTTTGTAATATTACTAAGCAAATTATCAAAAATTCGCCACAGGAGCTTGCCATCAGCGGTGACTCTGACCGGCTCAAACGCCTCCCTGACCACCGGCGTCAGCCCTTTTTCTTCCAGCCTTTGGGCATATTCGCCAAGCGTCTGGGAGAGCATGACGTTCATTTCCAGCGTTTCCGGCTCGACGGGAATGCTTCCGGCTGCCGCCTTGGACGCCTCCACGATATCCTCCGTCAGCTTTTTCAGTCGCGCCGACTGCCGCTCCAGCGCCTGAAGGTATTCCTCCGCCTGCGGCGAACTCATTTTCTCCTTTTTCAGCAGCCCGACATAGTTTACGATTGAAGTCAGGGGTGTTTTAATGTCATGTGAGACGTTCGTGATCAGTTCATCCTTGGTGCGGCTGCTGCGAAGCTGTTCCTCCACCGCCGCGTTCATGCCCTCGCGGATATTGTTCAGGCATTGGCCGTGCTCGCGCAAAAAAGGCAGCATATGGCGCGTGTCCAGAGCGCTTTGCAGCTCGCCGGAGCGGATTTTCTCTGCGCCCTGACGCAGTCGCTGAAGCTGAATGGCCGCAAGGAGCAGAAAGGGCGTGAGCAGCAGCTTTTCCGCTGCCCAAAGCCAGAACCAGCGCTCGTAAAACACTAGAAATTCAAGCGCGCACAGGCCGAGCCAGATGAGCGCCGTTTTCCAGTAAAGCGGCAAATTTTGCCAAAGCGCGCTCACGCAGCGCCGAAGCCAGCGCGCAAAACGCGGCACGTAACGGCGCGTGAGGGTATTTTTCCACCATGCACCGCCCTTGAGCCGTCTGACAAGGCCAAGCATGAGCACCAGCGCCGCCGCAAATGCCGCTAGCTCTGTGCAAATGAGCGGAAGATGGCGCTTCGGCTGAAGCCAAATGGCAGGGAGCCTCTCCATGCTGCCGCACAGCAGACAAATCAGTCCGATGAGCGCCGCAAGCGCCAGAAGCGGGATCTCCAAAGGCAGCGTGTCCATCCGGAGCAAAAGCGCCCGTGTGCCCGTTTCGTCCGGCCCGACAGGTCGCGTCCAGAGGCATTGCAACACCAAAATGACCAAAATCCCCAGCGCACAGAGCACCGGCGACCATTCAAAAGCCGCTTGCGCGGGCAGACAGGCCCTCAAAAAGCGGTATTCCCCGCGAAATTCATCGCCAATCGGCAGCTCGGCGTCCAGCGTGGCGGTGATTTCGAGCGCTTCTGAGCGAACGATGCCATAGTGCAGCACGGTGCGCCCTTTTTCGCTGTCCCACTCCGCATCCAAAACCTCATAGGGCTTGCCGTACTGTCGGCTGAACGTTAGCCTTGCCTCATCCGGCTGGACGTCGTAAAACGCAGTGTGCCGGACGCCGTAGACGCGGTATTGAGCCGAAAGCGTCAGGCTTTGCCCCGGCTCCCCGGCCTCCGGAGCGCTCCAAAGCACCTGCCCGGAGACGTCCGCGACGGAAAGAACAAGGTTTTGCCGATCAAGCGCTCCCGCGCAGCGGGTAATTTCCGCAACGAGCGGCTTCTCGCCGTCGGAACTGGAAAGTATAAGCTGCTCCAGCTCCGAGGCAAGCGACTGCGCCGCCGCCTGCAGATAGGCCGTCTCCTTCTCCTGCAAAAGTTTCTGCGTTTCCAGCCCCAGCGGGTTACACTCTCTTAGCTCACCTGCAACGGCATTGCACACGATCGCCGCTGCAAACAGGACAAGCTGCGCCGCCGCAAGCACTCTTTTGACCCAGTTTGAAGGTTGTTTCATGACTTGTCACGCTCCATTCGATAGCCTCGACCCCAGACCACCTTCAGCAGCCTCGGCTCGGCGGGGTTGATCTCCAGCTTTTCGCGCAGATGGTGGATGTGGACGGCGACGGTTTTTTCAGCGCTGATGGGCGTTTCCTTCCAGACCCGGCGATAGATCTCCTGCGGCGAAAAAACCGTTCCGGGGTGCTCCATAAACAGTTCAAGAATGGCATACTGCCGGGGCGTCAGCTCGACGGTTTCGCCGTCTAAAGTGACAGTGTGCGCCAAGGTGTCCATCTCAATGCCGCCAGCGCGAAGCAACGTTGGGCGAGGCGGCTGCGTGCCAAGCTCCAGATAGCGCCGAAGCTGCGAGCGCACCCGCGCCAAGAGCTCCACAGGGTCAAAGGGCTTGGTGACATAGTCATCCGCGCCGAGATCCAGACCCTTCACCTTGTCGGCATTTTCGGATTTTGCCGTCAGGAGAATGACGGGGATATTGCGCTCCTGCCGCAGCGCTCTGAGCGTCTGAAGGCCGTCCAAGCCGGGCATCATCACGTCCAAAAGCACCAGATGTACCTCTTGTTTTTCCAGAAGCTCCAGCGCCTCACGCCCATCAAAGGCCGTCAAAACCCGGTAGTCCTCCGCTTCGAGGTAGATTTTCAGCGCAGAAACAATATCCCGCTCGTCATCGCAAATCAGAATGGTGTTCATCGTAACCGCCTCCGTTTCGTCTATAGTATAATGGGAAAACGCCCCGGAAACAAGGCGTGAAAGTTTAAGATTTGTTTAAATTTCACGTCGTTATGCCGAAAGCAGCATCTCGCAAATGGCTGCTTTAGCCGTCCTTTGGGGCATTGAAAGAGGCATAAGACGCTCCTTGCGCCGGAAGGCACAAAAAGCGTCTCAGGAGCAGTTGTCTGCATTGCACTGCGCCAAAGCCTCTCTCTGATGAGGGAGCTTTGGAACGTGCAGGACTTTGGCTTAGTTAATACCATGTAGGGCGCAGTCATAGCCGCGCCGTCCGCGAAGCGGCTGTAGGGGTCGATGCCCAGAGCGCAGC
>CAZPRA010000096.1:0-5805 GCA_964588975.1 uncultured Oscillospiraceae bacterium
CTCAACATGGGAACAGCGAGGGAACAGGTCGACGGCGTCGGCGTGTTTTAACTCGTAGCCGTGGGCGCTCAGGAGCTTGACGTCGCGGGCAAGGGTGGCCGGGTCGCAGGAGACATAGACAAGGCGGTTGGGCGACATTTCCGCGATAGCCTCGATGACCTCAACAGCCAGCCCTTTTCTCGGGGGATCCACCACGATAACATCGGGCTTCGTCCCTTCGGCGGCCAGCTTTGCGGCGGCCTGACCTGCGTCGGCACAGAAAAAACGGGCGTTTTCAATGCCGTTTCGATGGGCATTTTCCCGGGCATTTTCAATGGCGGCGTCGATGACCTCCACGCCGATGACCTCTTTTGCGTGCGCAGCAAGGCAGAGGGTGATGGTGCCCGTGCCGCAATAAAGGTCGAGGACGGTTTCCGTTCCGGTGAGCGCAGCGGCGGAGATGGCCTTTTCATAGAGAATTTCAGCCTGATCCCGGTTGACCTGATAGAAAGAACGGGGTGAAATCTGAAAGCGCAGACCGCAGAGGACGTCTTCGATGGCTTCTTTGCCCCAGAGGAGCTTTGTTGTCTCCCCAAGGACGGTGTTCCCGCGGCGGGTGTTGACGTTCAGGCAGATGCTTGCCATTCCCGGTATCTGGTGCAGGCCGTCCACCAGCTCCTTTTTCCGGGGAATATCCGTGCCGTTGATGACAAGGCAGACCATGATCTGGCCGGTTTTGGCCGCCGTACGCACGAAAATGTGACGCAAAAGTCCTGTGTGGGCTGCCTCGTCATAAGGGCTCACGGCGTATTTTTTTGCCCATTCGACGACGATTTTTCTCGCCCGGTCGCTGGTTTCTGGCAAAATCAGGCAGCGGTCAATGGCCACGACCTCATGGGACCCCTTTTTGAAAAATCCGGCCTCGCCGTGGGCACTGACGGGATACTGCGCCTTGTTGCGATAGGCTTTGCAGGTCTTTGCGCCGGTGATACTAAGTTCTGTGAGGGCTTGACCGCCCAGACGGTTCAGCGCGTCCAGCACCCGCTGGCGCTTGATCTCCAGCTCTGCCGGGTAGCTCAAATGCCAGAAGTCGCAGCCGCCGCAGAGCTTGGCATAAGGGCACTCCCGGTTGACTCTGTCCGGCGATTTTGTTATAATGCTCTTGATTTTTCCGTGGGCAGCGGTTTTGCCCACATGGGTGACTTGAAGCTCATATTCTTCGTCCGGGGCGGCATTGGGGACAAACACGGCACAGCCCTCCACCCGGCAGACCCCCAGACCTTCGC
This sequence comes from uncultured Oscillospiraceae bacterium, assembly GCA_964588975.1. Classification (GTDB taxonomy): domain Bacteria; phylum Bacillota; class Clostridia; order Oscillospirales; family Oscillospiraceae; genus JAZOXB01. The sequence goes on from CAZPRA010000096.1 coordinate 1,266, forward strand.
TGGTGAAGCCTGTGACCTGAGCGCGATAGATTTCGTTCTTTTTCAGCATGGTGCATACTCCTGTTTCACGTGAAACATTTTCAATTCTATTGTACCACAGTTCCGGCAATTCGTAAATGAAGAAAATGGTGATTTGATGTTAGCATATGAAAATTGTCAGCTTTGCCCGCGAAAATGCGGCGCTGACCGGACAAAGAGTGAGACCGGCTTTTGCGCCATGCCGGGACAGGTGACGGCGGCGCGGGCCATGCTCCATTTTGGAGAGGAACCCTGCATTTCCGGGGGATTCGGCACCGGAGCGGTCTTTTTCTCCGGCTGTACCCTGAAATGCGCCTATTGTCAGAACGCGGAGATCTCTCTGGGCGGCAAGGGAAAGCCCCTTGACCCGGGGAAGCTTCGGGAAATTTTTCTCCGACTCATTGACGAGGGCGCCGACTCCATTGATCTGGTCACGCCTACGCAATTTCTCCCGGACATTCTTCCGGCGCTGACGCCAAAGCTTCCGGTGCCCGTGGTTTATAACTGCGGCGGCTATGAGTCGGTCGAGACGCTTCGCGCGCTGGAGGGCTTGGTGGACGTGTATCTGCCGGATTTTAAATACAGCGACAATGCGCTTGCGGCGCGGCTTTCTGCAGCGCCGGACTATTTTGAGGTCTGCAAGGCGGCCTTGCGGGAGATGTATCGCCAAGTCGGGCGCCCAAAGTATGACGACGGGCAAATGACCCGGGGATTGTTGGTGCGGCATTTGGTACTGCCCGGGCAACTTGATAACAGCTTTGGCGTGCTGGAAGCAATAGCCGAACTGTTCCCGGAGAGGGATGTGCCCGTTTCACTCATGAGCCAGTATGTTCCCATGGGAAAGGTGCCGGAAGCTTTGCAGCGCCGCCTCACCCCGGAGGAATATGCCGCAGCACTGTCCTGGATGGAGCTGTGCGGCTTGAAGGAGGGCTATTCTCAGGAGCGCAGCGCCGCCACCTCAGAATTGCTCCCGGATTTTGATTTTCAGGGAATTTTATGAAACAAATGTTTGCGTTTTCCTCTGGCGTGTGTTATAATCAAAAAGAATGGAGGAATGTGCAATGCCGCGAACCAGCAATAAACGGGACGAAATTCTTGCATTTTTACGGGATTTTTCGGCGGAAAACGGCTATGCGCCGTCCGTGCGGGAGATCATGCAGGCAGTCGGTTTGCGCTCGACCGCCTCGGTGCACTATCATCTCAACGAGCTCAAGCGCATGGGCGAAATCCAAATGGAAGGCAGCAAAAACCGCGCAATCAGTCTGCCCAATGGCCGCGGCATTCCGCTTGTGGGCGTGGTGACTGCCGGTCAGCCCATTCTGGCTGTCGAGAATATCGAAGGCTATCTCCCTTGGGAGGGAGACAGAGAGTGCTTTGCCCTACGCGTTCGGGGCGATTCCATGATAAACGCCGGGATTTTCGATGGAGACAAGTTGATCGTTCGGCCTCAAGCAACGGCGGAAAACGGTGAGATTGTGGTTGCACTTTTGGAGGATGAGGCGACGGTCAAGCGCCTGAAAAAACGGGGCAATGAGATCTGGCTGATGCCGGAGAACCCGGCTTATTCCCCCATCGACGGCCGGTTTGCCCGGATTTTGGGCAAGGTTCGTGCCGTCATCCGGGAGTATTGATTAAGGAACCTCTGAATAAATCGACCGCGACGGTCAGCGGATATTTTTCCACAAATCTTCGCTTCATAAAACTTGAAATACACAAAGTATTCCTGCGTTTTCCGAAGCTCGATTTGCGAAAAAATCTCTCACTGCCCGCTCTTGCCGATTTAATCAGAGGTACTTGAAAAATAGAACAATTAAATTTACAGGAGCGCAAATAGCTGGACGTCGGGGACGCCTTCCCCTACGGCACGACGCTGAGGAAACTGTTCCGCGCTTGGTGCAAAAACCATGCCGCAAACGTGACTTTTGATAAACCGGAATGTTTCACGTGAAACATTCAAAATAGAGTTTTTTTGAGATTTCTTTCGCAAACAGTTGAAAAACAGAAACAACTGTGCTATCATAGCCGCAGCAGAAAAAAGGAGGTCGAGGGCGTGATCAACGGAGAAAATCCCGGGCGAAAAGCGAAAATCGTCGCGGTGGTCAACCAAAAAGGCGGCGTTGGAAAAACGACCTCTGCCGTGAACCTGACGGCGGCTCTGGCGGCCTCCGGCGCACGGGTGCTTCTGTGCGATTTTGACCCGCAGGCCAATGCCTCAAGCGGTATGGGCGTGGAAAAGCGGGGCATTCAGCACAGCGCTTATGACATGGTCATCGGGGATATTGCACCGGAAAAATGCGTGCTGCACACGGATTTTGGAGACGTTATTCCCTCGGCATCGGCTCTGGCCGGTGCTTCCGTGGAGCTGATTTCTCTCGAAAATCGTGAATTCCGCCTGAGGCAGCAGCTTGACCGTCTGCGCTATGCTTACGATTATATATTCATTGACTGTCCACCGTCTCTGGAGCTTCTGACCCTGAACGCTCTGTGCGCTGCAGACGCCATATTGATCCCGGTGCAGTGCGAATATTACGCGCTGGAGGGGCTTTCCGACCTGATGACCACCATGCGGGCGGTGAAGCGGAGCCTGAACCCCCGGCTTGAAATTTTCGGGGTCATTCTGACCATGTTCGATGGCCGTACCAACTTTTCAAACCAGGTTGCTGAGGAGGTACGGCGGCATTTTCCCGGCAAGGTTTTTGCTTCAGTCATTCCCCGGAACATCCGGCTTGCCGAAGCGCCAAGTCATGGTGTGCCCATCTTCGGCTATGACCGCAGCAGTCGCGGCGCAGCGGCCTACCTTGCCGTGGCGCAGGAAATTCTGAAAAAGGAAGGAGTTGGCCTATGAGTGCGGCAAAAAGAGGTCTTGGGCGGGGGCTTGGTGCCCTGATCGACGACTTTTCGACATCCGGCCGTCCGGAGGAAATCACGTCTTTGCCCCTGCAAAAGGTGGAGCCGAACCCCAACCAGCCCCGACGACAGTTTGATCCGGAGGAGCTTCAGGCGCTTGCCGACTCCATCGCGGAGCATGGCATTTTGCAGCCATTGGCCGTTCGCGCGGGAAATGACGGATACTATCAGATCATCGCTGGAGAGCGACGCTGGCGTGCGGCGAGGCTGGTCGGCCTTTCGCAGGTGCCTGTTGTGGTTCTCGAGGCCGATGACCGCAAGGTCATGGAGCTGGCGCTGGTGGAAAATCTCCAGCGGCAGGATCTGAACCCCATGGAGGAGGCCGAGGGCTATCATGCCCTGATGGAGCAGCACGGCATGACGCAGGAACAGGCGGCGCAGGCGGTTGGCAAATCGCGTCCGGCTGTGGCCAATGCCCTGCGGCTGCTGGCGCTGCCGGAGGAGGTTCGCTCCTTTGTGACTTCCGGGGCGCTCTCTGCCGGTCACGCCCGGGCAATTCTCTCCCTTTCCGGAGAAAAATTACAAAAAACCGCCGCGCAGAAAATCGTTGCGCTGCGGCTTTCGGTGCGGCAGGCCGAGGCGATGTGCCGCAGCATGGCGGCGAAAAAGCCGGAGCCGGAACCGGTGTCCAACCCCCTGACCGTGGACTATGTGGCGGAGTGCGAAAAGGCACTGACCCGACATCTGGGCCGTAAGGTAAAAATCGTCAGCGGCAAGCGCAAGGGTCGCATCGAGCTGGAATTTTACAATTCTGAAGATCAGCAGGCGCTTTATGAAGCGCTGCTGCGTCTGGAAAAACAAACCTGAGGTGTTAAAATGTTAGATATCAAGCGCATGAAGGACGATCCGGAGAAGGTCAAGGCCGGTCTCCGGGCGAAGGAAGTTAACTGCGACGAGCAGGTCGACCGGATTCTGGAGCTGGATGCTCAGCGCCGGAGCCTCATCCTCTCGACGGAGACGGACAAGGCCGAGCAGAATCGGGTGTCCAAGGAAATTCCCAAGCTGAAAAAGGCGGGGGAAGATGTGGCGCCGATTTTCAAGCGCATGGGTGAGCTGAAGGCGCAAATTGCAGAAAACGACAAAAAACTCACGGAAGTCGAGGCGGAATACCGCACGCTGATGCTTTCCCTTCCGAATTTGCCTGATGACGATCTGCTTCCCGGCGGCAAGGAAAACAATGAACCCCTGCGCTATATCGGGGAAAAGCACTCCTTTGATTTTGAGCCCAAGCACCATGTGGACCTGTGCACGGATCTGGGGCTCATCGACTATGACCGGGGCACCAAATTGGCCGGCAGCGGCTTCTGGATCTATCGGGGCATGGGTGCCCGGCTGGAATGGGCACTTTTGAACTATTTTATGGACTGCCATCTGGCCGACGGCTACGAAATGGTCATTTTGCCCCATATGCTGGAGTACCGCTGCGGCGAAACGGCGGGTCAGTTCCCGAAATTTGCCGACGAAGTCTATAAAATCGAGAACCCCACGGACGAGCGGATGCACTTCATGCTGCCCACGGCGGAGACGGCTCTGGCAAGCCTGCACCGCGACGAAATTCTCTCCGAGGCCGAGCTGCCCCATAAGCTCTTTGCCTATACCCCCTGTTTCCGCCGGG
>CAZPRA010000097.1:0-5692 GCA_964588975.1 uncultured Oscillospiraceae bacterium
TATTTTGCAATTTTGAAAGCAGCTTGTCAAAAAGACTTTTTTGACAAGCTGTGTCAGCGAAGCTGACTGAGGGCTTGACTTTTGGTTGAGTTTTCTGCAAAAGTCGGATTTTTTGAAACTTTTTCGTTCACAACCCCTCCGGCAAAAATCAAAGATTTTTGCCACCTCCCCTTGCACAGGGGAGGCTTTGGTTCAGTGCAAAACCGAAAAGAATCCTTTTTGACAAGCCGGAAACTGCTGACAATTTTCACGAAAATCACAAGCTATGTGGCTGCGTTTGCAGCCACATTTTCAAAAGAAGGAGGAAACAAAATGGCATCGAACCGAATTGGACGCATCAACGAGGAGATCCAGCGGGAGCTGTCCGAGCTTCTGCGCGAGATCAAAGATCCCCGCGTGCATAAGACCATGCTGTCCGTCACCCGCGTGGAGACGACGCCCGACCTGCGCTATGCAAAGGTCTATGTCTCCCTGCTTGACAAACAGTTCACCAAGGAAACGCTGGCAGGACTGAAGTCCTCGGCGGGCTATCTGCGCCGCGAGCTGGGGCAGTCGCTTCGCCTGCGCTACACGCCGGAGCTGCAATGGCAGGCCGACGACTCCATCACGCAGGGCGCCCACATTCTGGATATTCTTTCGAAGTTAGACATCCCGGAGGACGACGATGAAACCGCTGACCCTTCCTGAGCTGGCGCAGGAGCTCCTGTCCGGCGATAACTATGTTATGTTAACTCACAGACGGCCGGACGGAGACACCATCGGCAGCGCTGCTGCGCTGACCAGAGGGCTTCGTGCGCTGGGGAAGCGTGCGTTCGTTCTGGAAAATCCCCAATTTGCAGAAAAATTCCGTCCATATCTGGACGGGCTTACGCTTGACGAAGTGCCGCAGGACTGTCATCTTGTGGCGGTGGATATCGCCGCAGAATCGTTGTTTCCTTTCGGCTCCGAGAATTATGTTAATCAAATTGCCTACCGCATCGACCATCACGGAAGCCGTGCGGACTTCGCGCAAAAGGGCTATGTTGACCCCAAAGCCGCGGCCTGCGGTGAGATCGTTCTTGCGCTTCTGGAGGCTATGGGCGTTATCGGCGAGAAAGCGACCGCCGAGGCGCTTTACCTTGCCATTTCCACGGACACAGGCTGCTTCCGCTACAGCAATGTGACCGCCAACACCCTGCGCTCTGCTGCCCGGTGCATGGATTGGGGCGCCGACACCTTCGCCATCAACCAGACCATGTTCCTGACCAAGCGCTTGCCCCGGCTGAAGCTGGACGCTCACCTTGCCCGGAACATAGAATTCTACGCTGGCGGGCTGGTGGCCGTGTGCGCCATTGACCCGGGTGTTCGCGCCGAACTGGGCATAACCGAGGACGATATTGACGACATTTCCGGCTTTCCGCGCGAGATCGAAGGCGTCCAGATCGGCGTCATGCTCCGGCAGGAGGGCGAGGACGGAAAAATTTCCCTGCGAACCTCTCCGAATTATGACGCCAGCGCCATTTGCGCGCTGCTCGGCGGCGGTGGGCACAAGGCAGCCGCCGGTGCGACCGTTCCGGGCGGCATCGCTGCGGCGAAAGACGCGGTGCTCAGGGCACTGCGGCAGTATGGAGTTAGACCGTAAAATGGCAAATGGAATTTTGATTGTGGACAAACCCGCCGACTGGACAAGTCAGGACGTGGTGAGCAAGCTCCGCGGCGTGTTTCATGAGCGCCGCGTGGGTCATGGCGGCACACTTGACCCCATGGCCACGGGCGTTTTGCCCCTGTTTTTCGGAAGGGCGACCCGAGCCGTCGAGTTTTTCGAGCACGCGGAAAAGACCTATGAGGCAACGCTGCGCCTCGGTCTGGTCACGGACACGCAGGACACAACGGGCACGGTGCTGCGCGAGTGCGTCCCGGAAGTCTCCAAAGAGATGCTTCAGGCGGCGCTGGAGCGCTTCACCGGCGAAATTTCCCAGCTTCCGCCCATGTATTCCGCCATCAAAATTGGGGGAAAAAAGCTCTATGAGCTGGCGCGAAAGGGTCAGGAAATTGAGCGAAAGCCCCGGGATATCACGGTTTTTGACCTGACGCTGCTGGATTTTGACGGCTTACAGGCACGTCTGTCCGTGCACTGTTCCAAGGGCACCTATGTGCGCACGCTCTGCCATGATATTGGCCAGAGCGTGCTCTGCGGCGGCTGCATGGCAGCGCTGCGGCGGGTGCAGGCCGGTGCCTTTTCCCTTGCGCAGAGCCACACGATGGAAGAAATTCTGGCGCTTGATGACCCGGAACGTCTTCTGCTTCCGGTGGACAGCCTGTTTTCGCACGTTCCGAAGCTCACCCTGACGGCACCGCAGGAAAAATGCGTCCGCAACGGAGCGGCCTATACCGACCGGCACCCGGCAGGACGCTACCGTCTCTATTCTCCGGCAGGAGAGTTCCTTGCGCTCAGCGAAATCTTAGACGGAAAAATGAAAACCGTCAAAAGCTTTTTTTGACAAAATAAGGAGGAAATTATGAACGAATATGAAGTAGTCGTGGAAACCATCAATCCCTGCGGCGGTGCGGCACATTCCAAGCGGGAGATCATCGAGATTTCCGCCGATTCTCCCGAGGAATATGTGCGCCGGGAGGGTCGCTTCCCCATTCTGGAAACTGTACAGACCCCTGACGGCACGTGCATCGTCACCGGCGACGGCGCCGGGAACTTTGTCCGCTACACCTTCTGCGACTGATATGCAGGAACGCGCAATTGCCCTCGGCTTTTTTGACGGCGTTCATCTGGGTCACGGCGGGCTTTTAAAACAAACGCGGCAACAGGCGGAGCGCTTGCATCTCAGCGCTGCCGCTCTCACCTTTGACCGTCATCCCGCTTCGCAGCTCACCGGCCGGCAGACGCCTCTTTTGAACACGCTCTCAGAGCGAAAGGCGCTGATGCAAGAGCTTTACGGCGTGGAGCAGATGCTTGTGCTGCCCTTTGACCGGGAAATGCAGACCCTTCCATGGGAGCGCTTCGCGGAGGAATACCTGCTGGGGCGCTACCGTGCGCGCTATCTCGTCTGCGGCCACGACTACCGCTTTGGCGCGGGCGGTCAGGGCACGCCGGAAAAGCTGGCCGAATTCTGCCGCCGGAACGGTCTGGGCTTTGACTGCGTGGCTCAAATCACGCTGGAGGGCGAGACCGTATCCTCCACCCATATCCGCAGCCTTCTGGCGCAGGGCGAAGCTGCGCGTGCAGCCCGTTTTCTGGGTCATCCGCACATCCTGACGGGCACTGTCGTGGACGGCCGGAAGGTTGGCAGAACGCTGGGCATTCCAACGGCCAATCTGCAAACCGCTCCGGAAATTCTCTTACCCCGGCAGGGCGTTTATGCCGCGCGCACACGCGTGGACGGCAAAAACTATCCGGCGGTGGTCAATATCGGCACGCGTCCCACCTTCGGCGGAAGCCGCCTGACGGTGGAACCGTGGCTGCTCGATTTTGACGGCGACCTATACGGCAGGGAACTTCGGCTGGAATTTTTCGCCTATCTGCGCCCGGAGCGTCGCTTTGACACGCCCGAATCGCTTCAGGCCGAGATCCTTGAAAACGCCCGCCAAACCCGCCAGGTAATTTTGGAAACCACGTCAATCCACTGTAAACGCTGTTGAAGGCGAATTTTCCAAGGTAATTTGCAAATACTATCCCCCAAAAGGGGGATTTTTTTATGAAAATGACGCCGGAAGAATATGGCCGCTATGTGGACGCGCTTGCGCCGAAGTCCAAATGCCTGAAAAATTGCCTCAACGCCTTCTGGGTCGGCGGCCTGATCTGCCTGATCGGTCAGCTTTTCCGCAATGGCTTTTCCGCCATGGGTCTGGGCGACGAGCTCTCCGGCTCGGCCACCAGCATTTGTCTGGTGCTGCTGTCGGCGCTGCTCACCGGTTTTGCAGTCTATGATGACATCGCCAAGCTTGCCGGTGCCGGAACGCTCGTGCCCATCACCGGTTTTGCCAATGCCGTGGTTGCGCCCGCTGTCGAATTCAAGACCGAGGGCATGATTTTGGGCACCTGCGCCCGGATGTTTAACATCGCCGGGCCGGTCATCGTTTTTGGCACCGTGGCAAGCTGGCTCTATGGCCTGATTTACTGGGGTTGGGGCATACTTTTCTGAACTTCTTTGCGTTTCTTCCGGCTTCCCTTGCAAAATGAAAAAAAATGTGCTATATTGTAGGAGTAGAGTTTTGTGCTTTTGCACGGAAATACGGAGGAATACATTATGAATGAAAGCAATGTTCTGGTAGGTTCGGCCATTATCGGTCAGTCAGGCGGCCCTTCTGCCGTGATCAACGCCAGCGCCTATGGCGTCATCAAAACCGCTCTGGAAGCCGAGTGCATCACCAAGGTCTATGGCGCACACCATGGCATTATGGGTGTGCTCAATGACCAGCTTATGGTAATGGACGAAGAAGACCCCAAGGAACTGGAGCTTCTGCTCCACACGCCGTCGTCCGCACTGGGCTCCTGCCGCTATAAAATCGCAGACCCCGAGACAGACGACACGGATTATCGCCGGATCCTTGAAATTTTCAAAAAATACAACGTTCGCTACTTCTTCTATAACGGCGGCAACGACTCCATGGACACCTGCAACAAAATCAGCCGCTATATGAAAAAGGTCGGCTATGAGTGCCGCGTTTTTGGCGTGCCCAAGACCATTGACAATGACCTCTATGGCACAGATCACTGCCCCGGCTTTGCCTCTGCCGCCAAGTATATCGCCACCTCCATCATGGAAGTCTCCCGGGACAGCCGGGTCTATGACAAGGGCATGGTCACCATCGTGGAGTGCATGGGTCGCCATGCCGGTTGGCTCACCGCTGCGGCTGCTCTGGCCTGCCAGTCCGGTGACGGCCCCGATCTGGTCTATCTGCCTGAGGTGGACTTTGACATGGAGCGCTTCCTCAAGGACGTTGACCGGGTCTATGGCGAAAAGGGAAGCTGCCTTGTGGCAGTGTCCGAAGGCGTTCACTATGCCGATGGCAGCTTTGTCTCCGAGGCAAAGACCTCCGGCACCGACGGCTTCGGCCATGCCCAGCTTGGCGGTCTGGCAGCTCGTCTGGCCGAGGCAGTCAAGGCGCACACCGGCGCCAAGGTGCGCGGCATCGAGCTGAGTCTGCTCCAGCGCTGCGCTGCGCACTGCGCCTCTGCCACGGATATCGAGGAGTCCTTCCGCTCCGGTAAGACCGCTGTGGAGGCCGCAATCGCCGGTCAGACCGGTAAGATGGTGGGCTTCCGCTGCGACCGCGAAAACGGCTACACCTGCGAATACGTCCTGTTCGATCTGGAAAAAGTGGCCAACTTTGAGCAGAAAGTGCCTCTGGAATGGATCACCCCCGATGGCTGCCACGTCACGGATGATTTCATCCGCTATTGCTCTCCTCTCATCGCCGGCGAAACCGATCTGAAATACGAAAACGGTCTGCCCCGCTTTGCCCGCCTGAAGAAAGTCTTCGCAAAATAAGCAAACGCCGACCGCGCCTTTAAGCCAATCGGCAGCGCGTGCAAACCAATCGGCACTTGCGCATAATCATAAACCAAACCGGGGCTGTTGCCAAACGCAACAGCCCCGGTCAGTCTGTCAAAGAACCCCTGTTTTCGTTGAGTGAAAGCAGGGGTTCTTGCGTATCTGTTCATAAATATGAGCAATATTCGCGAGAAAAAGGAGTT